>DASUFP010000030.1:0-9996 GCA_036274495.1 Bacteroidia bacterium | reverse complement strand
TGGATGTAAAACTAACCATAGTGCCTGTTTGACCCCTTTTAAGTACATCCACAACTACTTTGCTGGCAAGCAGCGACTGATCCATAACCCTTATATATACCCACCATTTACCATCATCACCCAACGAATAATAAGGCTTATCGGTTCCTTGCGGAATGATAACTTCCAAAATGGTTTTTTTGCCTGAATGCCATGGATATATTTCAAGCTCTATTTTCGGCCTGCAATAAAATCCGGCAGCTTTTTCAAGCATAAAAAGTTCTTCTTCTGCATTTATACCGTGAATGGATTTGTTGTCATTCACTCCGATCAACAGCCTGCCACCTTTATGATTGGCAAATGACACAATGGTTTTAGCAATTTTAATTTCGCTGGTAACTTCTTTCTTGAAGTCAAGCACTTCGTTTTCTCCCTGTAGAATTAATTGTTCAATTCTCTTTGGCAGCTTTTCGGGAGGTTGTTCGGTAATAGGAATAGTACGCATAAAAAAACTTAATAAGAGGCAGCCGGCACTTCTGATGTAAAGAGCTTCATAAATGCTTCAAGAGCTGAGAGGGCTTCTTTCGTTTTCCATTCTTCTTTTTTTCTTTCAGTCACATAATTTGATACGGCTCTGATTTGAATACAGGGAACATGCAATTTCATGCAGCAATAAAATACCGCTGCACCTTCCATGCTTTCAACCGCAGGTCCGAACAAGGCAAATGCTTCCTGGCAGGATTGGCCGGTGCCATGAACTTTTTGAACGGTTATGCCGTTTCTTACCGGAAGCCTTTTTAATGAAGATAACTCAGGATGAGGTTCAGGAGTAAGTATACCATTTGAAAAAGGATATTTATCCTTTTTCAGTAATCCTATCTCATCTGCAGGCAGAAAACGGTCAGCACTTTCGGCTCCAAAATCAGCAAGGCGGTCAGTTGTAACATGCACTACGGTTCCCGGTAACAGGGCCGGGTCGAGCGACCCGCATAAGCCTATGTTAACTACCAGCCGGTATTTTGATTGCAGCAAAGCTGTGGTAACGCCGCTTGCTGTGGCCAGGATTCCGGGTCCTGTTACCAGCACTGCTCCTGTTCCGGCCGGAACGACAGCTTCCATTTCTGTGGCTACAACATACAGAATATCAGTCATTTGTGTATAGCGAGTCGATAAAAAAGACAGAGGATGAATTCCTTACCTTTGCAAAGAAATGCAAATTAGCAGGATTTAAATCATCAAACAATTTTTTAAAACATACCATTATGGTATTTGTTACCAGAAGAGAGCGTTTTAATGCAGCACACCGTTTATTTAAGCAGGAGTGGTCGGACGAAAAAAATTTAGAAGTTTTCGGAAAATGTTCCAATCCTAACTGGCATGGACATAATTACGAGTTGTTTGTGACCGTTTCCGGTAACGCCAATCCCGAAACCGGATTTGTGATGGATCTTAAAGTATTGAGTAATCTGATAAGAGAAAATGTAATCGACCAACTTGATCATAAAAATATTAACCTCGATGTGGATTTTATGAAAGGAAAATTACCCAGCACCGAAATATTGGCAGTGGCAATATGGGATCAGCTGGTACATGAAATTTCAAAATACGGTTGTAAACTGCATGCCATTAAATTGTTTGAAACCGAAAATAATTTTGTTGAATACCTAGGACAATGAGCAACAAGAAAGATAATCTTGAATTGGATTCAGGAAACGGACAGGATGGATATAAAAAAATCGATCATTTTGATCCTGAAGCCGTAAAAAAACTTGCCGGTAATTATCGCGAAATCATTCGTGATGTGGGTGAAGATCCCGGGAGGGAAGGATTGCTGAATACGCCGGTACGTGTGGCAAAAGCCATGCAGTTCTTAACACACGGTTACGACCTCGATCCAAACAAAATTTTGTTGTCGGCCCGTTTCAAAGAAGATTACCGGCAGATGGTAATTGTTAAAGATATTGAATTGTATTCGTTATGTGAGCACCATATGCTGCCTTTTTTTGGCAAAGCGCATGTGGCTTACATTCCTGATCATTATATTGTTGGTTTAAGCAAAATTCCGCGTATAGTCGATGCTTTTGCACGCCGGCTGCAGGTTCAGGAACGGCTTACCAACCAGATTCGTGATTGTATCCAGGAAGCATTGAATCCGCTGGGAGTGGCAGTGGTTATTGAAGCGCAGCACCTGTGTATGCAAATGAGGGGCATTCAAAAACAAAATTCGGTAACAACAACATCGGCATTTACAGGCGAATTTGAGAACGATCGCACCCGTTCTGAATTTATCAGTTTAATCGGAAAGAGGTTATTCTGACCGGCTGGTTTGAATAGTTCCGATTTTATTCATATACTCGTAAAAAATCAATCATTGGTATGAACGCATATGTATTTCCCGGCCAGGGAGCCCAGTTTGTAGGAATGGGTAAGGAGTTGTACGACTCACATGAGCATGCCCGCAATATGTTTGAACAGGCCAACTCCATCATGGGGTTCAGGATAACTGATCTGATGTTTTCCGGAACCGATGATGATCTGAAACAGACCAACGTTACACAGCCTGCCATATTTTTGCATTCTGTAATTGCTGCCCATTGTATGGGTGATGCTTTCCTGCCCGATATGGTTGCCGGGCACTCCCTGGGCGAATTTTCGGCTCTTGTGGCAAACAAGACACTGTCGTTTGAGGACGCCCTCCGTCTGGTAATGCAACGTGCCAATGCCATGCAGGAGGCCTGTGAATTGAAACCTTCTACAATGGCTGCAATTCTGGGTCTTGACGATACGGTGGTAGAAAACATTTGCGCATCCATTGATGAAGTTGTCGTTCCGGCCAATTACAATTGCCCCGGACAAATTGTAATTTCAGGTTCCGTTCCCGGTGTTACACTTGCTTGTGAAAAACTTACCCAGGCCGGAGCCAAAAGAGCACTGCTGTTAAATGTGGGTGGTGCCTTTCATTCACCACTTATGGAACCTGCAAGGCAAAAACTGGCTGCCGCAATTGATGCTACTCCTTTCGCTGCTCCTGTATGCCCTGTATACCAAAATGTAAATGCATTACCATCTTCCGATCCTGCTGTTATCCGCAAAAATCTGGTCGAACAACTTACTGCACCTGTACGCTGGACACAAACTGTACAGAATATGGTTACCGATGGCGCAACCATATTCACAGAAGTTGGTCCCGGAAAAGTGCTTCAGGGCCTCATTAAAAAAATAAGCCGCGAATCAACTGTGGCTTCCGCATAATTCACTTTCAATTATCTATTAAAATTAATTTATGGAAAACGTTAAAAATTACATTGATACCAATAAGGATCGGTTTGTTAATGAGTTGCTCGACCTGCTTCGGATTCCCTCTGTCAGTGCCGACTCCAAGTACAAGAATGATGTTAAACGGACTGCCGAGTTTGTAAAGGAAAGTCTTGTGAAAGCGGGCGCTGATCTGGTTGAAATATGTGAGACAAAAGGCCATCCGATTGTATACGGAGAAAAAATTACAGACCCTTCGCTGAAAACGGTATTGGTTTATGGACACTATGATGTACAACCTGCCGATCCATTGGATCTTTGGCATTCGGGCCCATTTGAGCCGGTGATAAAGGATGGGAAAATTTTTGCGCGTGGTGCTTGTGACGACAAAGGTCAGATGTATATGCACGTGAAGGCATTTGAAAGTATGGTAAAAAATAATTCGCTGGCCTGCAACATTAAATTTCTCATCGAAGGTGAAGAGGAGGTAGGTAGCGCGAATCTCGGGGAGTTTGTAAAAGCGAACAAGGATCGTTTGAAAGCAGATGTGATTCTCATTTCAGATACCTCTATGATTGCTAACGATACCCCTTCCATTACTGTTGGGCTAAGAGGCCTGAGTTATGTAGAGGTGGAAGTGACCGGACCTAACCGTGACCTGCATTCAGGTGTATACGGCGGAGCTGTAGGTAATCCAATTCAGATTTTATGCGAAATGATTACCTCTATGAAGGATAAAGACAATCATATCACCATTCCCGGATTTTATGATGATGTTCTTGAAATCAGCGCCGCTGAAAGAACAGAGATGGGAAAGGCTCCGTTTTCCCTGGAAGCATTCAAAAAGGATCTCGAAGTTGAAGAGGTGGTGGGAGAAAAAGGATTCACCACCAATGAGCGTACCTCCATTCGTCCCAGTTTTGAACTCAACGGTATTTGGGGCGGATATACAGGAGAAGGAGCAAAAACGGTACTCCCTTCAAAAGCTTTTGCAAAAATCTCTATGAGACTGGTGCCAAATCAGGAGTCGGATAAAATAACAGCTTTGTTTACAAAACATTTTCAAAGTATCGCACCAAAATCCGTTAAGGTAAAGGTAACTCCGCACCATGGGGGTGAACCTGTTGTAACCCCAACCGATTCAGTAGCCTATAAGGCTGCCGCAAAAGCCATGGAAGAGGCGTTTGGTAAAAAGCCGATTCCCACTCGCGAAGGCGGATCCATTCCTATTGTGGCGTTATTTGAAAAGGAACTGGGACTTAAATCAGTGTTGCTGGGCTTCGGATTGAACTCTGACAATATTCACAGCCCTAACGAGCACTATGGGATATTTAATTATATGAAAGGTATTCATACTATTCCGTTATTCTTCAGGTATTATGCTGAAATGAGTAAGTAACCGAATCGAAAATTGTAAAAGGGGAGCCAAGTTTCCCCTTTTTTGTTTTAATCCCGGTACGTTCAGGGAGGGTTTTTTAAATCTACTGCAGATTCATTTTATCTTTCGCCGCAAGGCCTGAAGTTAATTTTTGACGTTTTTAGACCTGAGCGGTTTTTGCATTTTTCTTACACATTATTTTTCAGGTGTTGTTTAAAGCACAAGTTTAGTAATCAGTTGATTGGTGAAACAATTATACTGTTTGTGGCTGAATTACTATAGAGTTCGAGCACTGATCTTACAAAATCATCCGGTATTGCATATCAATTGAGTTCATTTTAAGCAGCAGGCCGGTTTGGGAAAATCAGGTGGGATATGATTCGGAATATTTTGCTGTTTTGATGCATTGATCAAAGAATAACAATGTTAAACAGATGCAATCTTTTCAGGTTTCTTACAAAATAAAAGGATCTGAGTGGTTATGACAATATTCTGAATATCAATTATATATGAATTTACTTGTTCAGAAATGGCCACATTCGGCCCTTTTTATTACAAACAGACCTGTTGCCTCTTCACCCGGCTTTTGACAACACCGGAACTTTTTAAAAACAATGCAGTATTAAGGCAAGAATTAAAGCCAATTGATTCTGAAAAGGGGCTGCTGAAACGGCTCGTAAAAGAAAATAAGATGAAAAAAAATTACATTTTGGGAATTTTCGCCGCACTCATGTTGGCGTTTATGATGCCCGCCTCGGCTAACGTAACTGTACGTTCGGCAGGTGGGGGTACTTGTCTGGACATTGCTCCGGGTGGGTACACCACACTCACCAACATTATTTTTACAGAGGTGAGCTCCGCTGACTTTGCGGTTCAGTCGGGTACTACATTAATATTGACAGCTCCGGCCGGTTTTGAATTCCTGGCAGGTGCGGGTTCGGTAACATTTACTGCCGGTATGGATATTACATCGGCAAGTATGGTTGTTACTACCTCAACTATTACTGTAACCTTAAACATCCCGACCAATACAAAAATGGATGTGCTGAAAATCCGCAACATCCAGGCAAGAGCTACCTCAGCAAATGCTTTCGGAAAGATATTAAGGACTGCAACAGGAGGTACTGCAACTATAGCCGGTGACGCGGCAGGTGCCGGTATCGATCACGGTTCATTAACCGCAAAAGGGTTAGGTGGAACCTTTACCTCTGTTTCGCCCGGTAACTGGTCAAACCCTGCTATATGGTCCGGCGGCAGTGTGCCAAGCTGTACCGATAATGTAGTCATCAATCACACCGTGAACTCGGATATTTCTGCCAGCGTTAACAACTTAACCATTAACACAGGCGGTAATCTGATTGCCGATAATGCCATTACAGTTGGATCCGTTTTCACTATGAATGGAACGGCTACTTATACACATAACAATACTACTGATGCCTCAACCACTATTTTTGCAGGTACTGAGTCCTTCAGTTCAACATCCTCCCTCATTCTTCAAAAATGGTACGACAGAAATGTGCCTGTGGCTAATTCAGTTTCAGGTGATTTCGGAAATGTAACATTCGCATATTCCGGCTTATGGAATCAGGATGGTATGTTTGCTCCTGCTCATATCAAAGGAACACTTACTGTTTCTTCAGGAACCATTAACCTGGATGACGGAACCGGTATGACTACTGCCTTGACTTTACAGGATGTAGTAGTAACCTCTGCAGGAAATCTTTTCATACAAACAGGAACTGCCCGCGACCTTACACTTATAACAGGAAACTTTACCGATAACAGCACGGCTTCCGGGTTAACAGCCATTGCCTACAAGTCGGTTGGGAATTTCAACTGGACCGTTAACGGAAATTTGAATCTTTCACACAAATTCAGCATGCTGGAAGGTGTTGTTGCTACCGACATCGGTTCTGCTACTGTTAATATTACCGGTAATTTATTGATAAACGGCGCCCAGTTTGACGGTATGAAATCGGTTACCGGCCCAATGACAATGAATGTAGCTGGTAATACCACTATTTCAGGAACGCCCGCTTATGTTTATTTCAAGAAAAATTTTGACGGCGATTTGAATTTTACAACCAACAACCTGACTGTTTCAAGCGGTTCGGTGAACTATTTACTTGGGCCTTCAGCTCCTACAGGTGCTGCAACCGTTACTGTGAATAATGATTTTACTGTTTCGGGATCTTCTACCAAGTTTTGGGTGAATTACGCAATAACAAATGCGGCCACTACAACATTAAATGTAGGAAACGATTTGACACTTACCGATGGTGAATTGACTATCGCGAATCATCTTGGTGCTGTGGATATAAACATCACACGAAATGTTGTCATGTCGGGCTCAACCTCAATTTTCTACGGACAGCGCAGTACTGTTGCTTTAGGAGATGCTGATTTTACGGTTGCAGGCAGTGTGACACTGAACGACGGAACATTTATTCAATCGCGTGGTTTGGGAAGCACCTCCTCAGATATAACTGAGTATATTACTTTGAACAATGCTTCATTTTATGGTCTCAACTCAACTGCTTCAGGAAATAACGGAATTGCTACGCTCATTTGCAGCGACCTTAACCTGAATGGTGGTAAATTTTACCTGCACCGCGGACAGGTAACGGATGGCAGAACCATAAATGTTACCATTGCCAACGATGTAAATGTGAACTTTACAAGTGCTTCGGATGAGGTAGCGTTTATTGGCCGGGCCAACACCAACAATGCACAATTAAATCTAAGCATTGGCGGTAATTTATTCCTTTCAGGAAACACCAATGCCTATTTCACTACATCGGTTTCGGCCGGTAACGAACTCATTGGTATTACCGGTGATGTTCAGGTGAGCGGCGGAGCCTTAAGGTTCAACGGAAACGAGTCTTCCTCTTCCAGTTCAGGACACGATCTTACCGGTACTGTAGGCGGGTCGTTCAATGTATCGGCCGGAAGTGTTTGTCTTTCGATTCAGCGCGGAACCACCAATTGGACCATATCCGGTAACTACAACCAAACGGGAGGATATGTATTCCATAAGTACAACAGCGGCAGCGTTGCGGTAACAGTTAATGGTGATTACAACCTGTCGAATGGTCAGACCGCGCTTTACCCCCGTTCAAATTCACTCAGCACAAATAACCAGACTCTTACCATCCTTGGTAATGCAACTTTCTCAAATGCTACAGTAACCTTCGACAGCTGCACTACAAGCACAGCCACCCACACTATTATTTTCAAAGGGGCTAATGTAACCATGGGTGATAACACGGTGTTTACGCATATCAATCATTTAAGCACAAGAACTGTTTTTGGAGCTATTATTTACGACCGGGTTGGTACCATCAACTGGAACAGAACATCGGCTAATTATGATGTGCGCCAGGTAAAACAATCTGTTACATCAGGAACCACCCTGAATGTATCCGGGTCAACCAACGACTTTATGATCTCATCACACTCCAGTGTACTTGCATCTACCAATACTACTCTTACGGTTAACGGCACCATCAACATGGGAACCCGCATGATTGCCGGAAGAGATCAGGCTAATTATCACTCACGTGTCGACATCAACAATGGCGCGCGTTTAATAACTGCCCATACCAACGGAATGTATTCTGGTTCTGCGGCAAACTCTGCTATTTACCCTATGATAGGCGGTGCATTTGGAATGGACTATTTTCTGGGGGCTTCAAGTACTGTCGAATACAACGGTACCGACACACAGATAATAACAGGAACAGGAATGGGCGTGGCAACTACCACCAATCACCGGTATGGCAATCTGGATATTGCTTTCCAGGGCACTCCTGATATTGAGTTTGCATATCCTTACGATAATAACATCTTTGTAAGAACAGGACTTATACTCACTTCGGGAGAATTAAATCTTGATGATGACCATGTAACCGCTACCGGCGGACGTACCCTGAATATTCTGAACGGAGCTACAATTACCAGAACTGCAGGATATATCCGCAGTGAAGTGGAAGACGGAACCGGTGTGGTAGACTGGAACATAACCACTACCGGAAGTTTTGTATTCCCCTTTGGTTACAATAGTGCTTCCTATATTCCTTTCACTTACCAGGCGGTTTCCGGAAGTTCAGGTGATGTGCTCCTTGGAACCTACCATTCGGCTGCAAACAACACTCCTTATCCTCCAACTGTTACGCATGTAAACGATTTGATTGGTGCCGACAATAGCGGAAGCACAGTTGACCGTTTCTGGAGAATTGAAGTACCGGGTAACGCAACGGCCAACATGGTATTCTCATTCACCGCTGCAGAATCGTCGGGAATTTCGAACCCGCGTGCTCAGCTGTGGGAGCCTGTAAGTACAGGATGGTTTCCGCCACTCGGAGCCCAAAGCAATCCAACGCCAACCACTACCCAAACAAATACCAATACCACGTTTAATTCATGGTGGACTTTATCATCTGCGGCATCACCTCTTCCAATACAGCTGTTAACTTTTACCGCTTCTCCTTTCAACAGAAGCGTTAAGCTGGCCTGGTCAACCGCATCCGAATTGAACAATAACTTCTTTACCGTTCAGAGAAGCGACCGCAGTGATGTATTCACGGATGTACTGCATATTCCAGGGGCCGGTAATTCATCAACAACTCAGTATTACAGTGCTGTTGATGCAACTCCGCTTCCGGGTGTAAGCTACTACAGACTCAAACAGACCGATTATGACGGTAAAACTTCATACTCAAATGTGAGAGTGGTAAATATGAATCTGAATGTGGCGGTGGCAGTGTTCCCGAATCCGTTAAGAGGTACACAACTCAACATTGCGGTGGGAGAGCACGAAACAGGCGCTCTTGATGTAGCGGTATATGATATTTCAGGTAAACGCATTCAGGCTCCCATTCATGTTACCGATATCGGACCGGGTGGCGTTGCTACAGTAAATGTAAAAGACGATTTGATGCCCGGTGCTTATATGGTTGAAGTTAAAACCCTATCCGGGGTGTACCGCCAGCGAATAGTAAAAGAATAAAAGACAATCTTAATAATTTTAAAGGGGCCGGCAGGCCCCTTTTTTATTGATTTCAAAATTAAGAGGTGAGCCGCTGAAGTACTGTTTCAATCAGGCTGTCAAGTTCCTGTTCCGTATTCCGGGAAACCTCCTTGGTAATCCTGTTGGCGACAATAAGGTTGGTTGAACAGCATTGGTGACCAAGCAGACGGGCCAACCCATACATGGCACCGGTTTCCATTTCGAAGTTTGTGATGCGCAGTGACCCATATCGGTAAGTTGACAGTTTTTCGATTTTATGAGGGCGGGCCAGGGGTAACCGGAGTGTTCTCCCCTGCGGTCCGAAAAAGCCACAACAGCTGGCAGTAATTCCGGTATGCATTCCTTTCGACAG
>DASUFP010000029.1:0-45426 GCA_036274495.1 Bacteroidia bacterium | reverse complement strand
ATAAGTTATCTGAGGGGGGGGGGCATGTTTTTTGTTTTCATGGTACGGCAATTTAAAATTTGCGAACCCAAACTAATATAAAAAATTTCTGTATGCCAAAAAATCATCTACGGGTAAACCTGTAGTGATTTTACAAATCATTGAATTACAATAGAAAAAAGTAATGCTGCCTATTTCCAACCACCAAAATTGAATTATTACATTTCTTGAAATCAACTTCAAGTTACTACTTAACAAGAATATCATAGCGGATTAAACAGTTGTAGTTGTAATCCTGTGCACTCACCTTTTGTATTGCAGAAAAAAGGCAAATTGAAAATTCCAAAATCCATTTTATATCGGTTACCCCCATTGGTACTCGAACGATAACGATGATACGAGGATCATGAACGTCTGTTGGGTAAATGTGGAATTAATTATTCTCAGCCAACCCAATAAATATATGCATGAATAGTGTTGTAAAATCCGCAGCCGCTTTATAAACTTCCCGTGCTCCCTTTAGGGCCGGGGTAAACGCGGGAAATTGTAGTGTTTTAAATTACTGCAATTGTGGCAGCTTATTTTACTTACCGCTGCAGCAGAGGCTTCGGCTACTTTTTGTGATCAAAGATTATTCCTGGTTGAATATTTCCGCTGCCGCGGGGCTTTTGTTCTTTTGTCTTGATACAAAAGAACCAAAAAATCAAGAAGCAACCAAGCTTCCTCCCGCTCTGTGCGCCTAGGCTTTTTTCTTAGCTTTCATTATGATGCAAGCATCCCGGATGGTTGGTTATACAGGCGCACATTCACTTCCATCACACCCCCGCGGTTGCTTCAGGCCTGCGCACGAAATACATTTCAGGAAAGGCTTATGACTCCGCCGCGGCGGATAACCTATGACTTATGACTTATGACCTATGACTTATGACCATTGAAGTAGTATTTCTCTCTGCGCACGAAATACATTTCAGGAAAGGCTTATGACTCCGCCACGGCGGATGACCTATGACCTATGACTTATGACCTATGTCCATTTACCATTGAAGTAGCATTTCTCTCTGCGATCGAAATACACTTCAGGGCAGTCGGTGACTTTTACCGCTGCCGCGGAGGCTTTGGCACTTTTTTCTTGATAAAAAAGTGTCCAAAAAATCAAGGCGAAAATATGCTTCTTCCCGCTCTTTGTGCCGGCCATTGGTGGTTATATGACAAAAAATTCAAGCAGTTACGAATGGTTTTTTGTACCGGCACAAATTCACTTCTTTCGCACCCCCGCATTTTCGCCGGGCCTGCGCTGTTAAAATGTTTTCGCATCCCACCCCCGCGGTTGCTTCAGGCCTGCGCGCGAAATACATTTCAGGAAAGGCTTATGACTCCGCCGCGGCAGATGACTTATGACTTATGTCCATTTACCATTTACCATTGAAATAGCATTTCTCTCTGCACTCAAAATACACATCAGTGCAGTCTTATGACTCCGCCGCGGCGGATAACCTATGACCTATTACCTATGACTTATGACCTATGACTTATGACCATTGAAGTAGCATTTCTCTCTGCACTCAAAATACACATCAGTGCAGTCTTATGACTCCGCCGCGGCGGATGACTCCGCCATGGCGCAGGCAGAAGACCAATCATATTCCATTCCATCCCATACCCACTCCTGCCCCACATAACATCCGCATTCCCCTCCTTTGAGTACCTTTGCTTTTAAATGAAAATTTCCCTCATAGGTCCCGCTTTTCCGTTGCGCGGCGGCATTGCCAACTTTAACGAATCACTGTGCCGCACACTCATAAGGCGGGGCGACGAATGCCATATTTTTTCCTTTTACCTACAGTACCCAAAACTGCTCTTTCCCGGTACAACGCAGTATGCCGAAGAAGATCTTTCACCTAACCTGCCCATCTCACATTCGTTAAGTTCAATCAATCCCTGGTCGTGGCGACATACGGCCGCAACCATCCGCACCGAACAACCCGATCTGGTATTGGTACGATACTGGCTTCCGTTTATGGCACCCGCATTGGGTACCACATTAAAATGGCTTAAAACAAAAACATTTCATCCTCCGGTAATTGCCATTGCCGACAATATTGTACCACACGAAAAACGTATGGGCGATAAAACACTCACCCGTTATTTCTTAAAACAATGCGATGGATTTGTGGTGATGTCGGAACAGGTAAAAAACGACTTAAAGGATTTCGGAGTAGAGCGGCACGTGCTGTTTCAGCCCCATCCCGTTTATGATATTTTTGGAACCGCACCCTCTCAGCAGCAGTGCCGAAAGATGCTCGGACTCGAACCCGACGGTAAGTATGTACTCTTTTTTGGCTTTATACGGAAATACAAGGGGCTCGATCTGCTGTTACAGGCCATGGCCGAGAACGAGGTGCGCAACGAGGGCATTAAACTGATTGTTGCAGGTGAATTTTACGACGACCCGAAAGAATACAAAGACCTGATTGTTGCACTGGGTTTGCAGGACAGGGTAATACTCCACGACAAATACATTCCAAAAGAAGCGGTAAAGCATTATTTCGGCGCCTGTAACCTGGTGGCGCAGCCCTACCGCGACGCCACCCAAAGCGGTGTTACGCAAATAGCCTATCATTTTCAGAAACCGATGCTTGTTACCAATGTAGGCGGTTTACCCGAAATGGTTCCTCATAACGTTGCCGGCTATGTGACATCTGCCGAACCTGAAGCGATAGCACATGCAATTGCCGATTTTTTCAAAAACAACCGCGCATCAGCATTCGAAAAAGGTGTACGCGAAACGGGTGCACGCTTTTCGTGGGAGGCCTTTGCCGAAAAAATTGACGGCCTCTACAGCAGTCTGAAAAGATAAAAACGGGCAAGCCTGCTGTTTTAAGCAACAGGCAACTCCGTCACTACTTTAGCCGGCTGAACGTTAATGTTCTTGTAATGGCTTCGCCGGTAACCGCATGTGTGGCAAGCCGAATGGTGAGTGTTTCGTCCACAACCGTCAAATCGCGCCATACTGCCATTCCAATATTTTCAGGTGTTACCGACCCGAGCAGCGTGTGCTCCACTTTTCCCGTTTGCGCGTCGATACGGTAGGTGCCAAAATAGGCATCGTAACCTGCAGCGGCCTGTGTGTTATTGGAGCCTTTAAACGCAACGGGAAGTTCGGCTTTACCACTCCTGTCGCGCCTCATAAACTGTGCGGTGAAGTGAGTGCCGGAATAAGCCAGAATGCCTATAGGGTCGGCACCCAGCACCGGATCAATGAGTTTTACCCCTTCGGCAGTATAATCTTCCCTGGATTGTAACCACCAGACCCCTGCCAGTTGTTGTACTAAGGTTTCATGCTGCTGCATCGCTATGTCTGTTTATACGGTGCTCCGGCTTTATGACGGAGCTCCGGATGAAAACATAAAGATAAAACAGTTGCCATTGATCTTTATTACTGCAGATCCTTCTCAATACACACACCTTTTTTCCATAAAAAAAGAGCCGGCAACAGCCGGCCCTCTCTGATCTTATAATACAACAAAAATTACATTCCCTCTTTTTTATCAGGCATCGACGATACATTCATGTCGCGCACACACACGTATTTGCCGTCGCGCTTCTGAAAATAACTCATGTAATGTCCGCGATTTTGCACCTCGCCGGAACCGTTTACCTCTTCCCAGGAACCAATCTCAACAGCCATATCGCCATCGGCAAACAAATCAACAACCTTATATACGTTGTCGTAGTTCAAGGTATCTTTTGAAAGACGTTCGGCAATTTTTTCGGTGATTGCCGCCTTGCCCGACAAGGGCTCCGAATTGCGTCCGTAGCTAATGGCATCGTCACTGTAATAGGCAGCAACTGCCGGAGCATCTTTTGCTTTTTCAGCTGCACTGTAGGCATCTTCCATAGCCTGAATTTCGGTTTTCAGCGCTGCCATATCAATGGCTTTGGGTGCCTCAGCAGGTGGCGGCGTAGAGCAGGAAGAGAGGAAAAGGGCTGTTACAGCCACAAAAGAGTAAACGGAAGCATTTAATTTCATCGTTTTAGGATTTAGGTAGTTAGAATTATGCGTAAGGTAAAAATTATTCGGTGATTTGACAAAACCGTTCGGGGCATCCCCTACACTGGCCTGCCACTCAATTTTATAGCTTTTCTGTCGTTTACCCATAAGAACTTTTGAGAAGGGAATCCCGCACAGCGCTATCTGCTGTTTGGTGAAAGCAGGTGGTTAACAATTTGTACTTTCGCCGGCAGCCGGTTACCTTAACTGCATATATGAGTTACAAAACAAACGATCACTACGCCAAAAAGGCACGCAAGGAAAACTATGCGGCACGATCGGTTTACAAGCTGCAGGAAATTGACGACAAGTACCGCCTCATCCGCAAAGGCGATCAGGTGCTCGACCTCGGGTGTTCACCCGGATCGTGGTCGCAGTACACCAGCGAAAAAATCGGCGCGCAGGGAAAACTGCTGGGTATCGATCTCAAAAAAGTATTCCTCTCGCTGCCCAACGCCGTTTTTATGAAGGGTGATATGCTTACCCTCGAAATGGGTCCTGTACTCGAAGAAAAGGGATTCACCAAACCCTTTGATGCCGTTATTTCGGATATGGCACCCGATACCACTACCAGCCGCTTTACCGATCAGATGAAAAGCCTCGAGCTCTGCGAAATGGCGCTGGCCACAGCCATGCGTGTGCTGAAACCCGGCGGCCATTTTGTTTGCAAAATTTTTGAGAGCAACGAGGGTAACGAGTTCCGCAAATCGCTCAAGGATTATTTCGCCGAAGTACATATCAGCCGCCCGAAAAGTGTTCAGAAATCGAGTAAAGAAATTTTTTTAATCGGAAAAGGATTTATCGCCGCCCCACCTTCCGAATAAGTATTTTTGCAGCCATGGTAAAAAAGATTACCGCATTTAACCTGTTGTTGCTGCTGGCGCTGGTGCTGCCCGCGACAGCCCCTGCGCAAACATACCGTATTTTTAAAGGCGACACCATTAACCGCACCGATGTAAAAGGACTTAAACAGGGTGTATGGCGCAGGTACTATCCAAGCGACAACCTCTTTTCGGAGACTTATTTTAAAAACGGCAAGCCGGTAAGCAGTACCAAAACATGGTACGAATCGGGAAAGCTACAGGCCGAACTGGTCTATACCGCCGATGGCAAAACAGGCCGGCTGACCAGCTATCATAAAAACGGAAAAGTGAAAGCCGTTGGCAAATACATCAACCAGCAAAAAGACAGCACCTGGAACTACTACTTCGAAAACGATACCCTGTCGGCTGTTGAAACCTATAAAAACGGCGTCAAAGAGGGTGTCTGGAAAATATACTATCCCAGCGGCATCTTGTCGGAACAAACGACGTGGCTCCACGACAAAAAAAACGGTCCTTATAAAAGCTATTTCTCCGATGGCAAAATTAAAATGGAAGCCGTTTATGCCAACGACACATTTGCCGGACCCGTACAGCTCTACTACATGAACGGCAAACCACTTACCACCGGCAATTATATGAACGGAGTAAAACAGGGCAACTGGATTTACTGGAACGACAACGGCGCCAAAGACTCAACCGAAGTGTGGAAGGCAGGCATACTGCTGAACACCATCAGATAAATGTTTCGGCTAAGCCGTTTCGGCCGGCAGCTGCATGCCTCTTTGCACTTTTAATCTCTTATTTTCTTTGGCAGGAAGGCTGTTGCGGCAAATTTTATTCTGATTTTCAACAAATTGACACAAACGTTACCCTGCAACCCGCCCCGTTTTAACATTTTCGCAGTATCTTTGTTCTGAAAATTAAGCAGTTACAAATAGCTGAGGATAGCGCTGATTTGCAGCAAACAGCATATTGCCCCGAACCCTGTACAGCAACACCTCAGTAATTAAAATCCCATGAGTAAACACGGAAAAATTCTTGTCGCTATGTCAGGCGGTATCGACAGCTCAGTAGCTGCCATGATGCTGCACGATGAGGGTTATGAGGTAGTGGGAATCACCATGAAAACATGGGACTATGCCGGATCGGGAGGTTCAAAAAAAGAGACCGGCTGCTGCAGCCTCGATTCCATTAACGACGCACGGCAGATAGCGGTTGAGCGGGGCTTTCACCATTATATCCTCGACATACGCGGGGAGTTTGGCGATCATGTTATCGACAATTTTGTGGATGAATACCTTGCAGGACGCACGCCCAACCCGTGTGTGTTGTGCAACACCCATATTAAATGGGAAGCGCTGTACAAACGGGCCGAGATGCTCGACTGCGAATTTATTGCTACCGGTCACTATGCCGGACTGCGCAAAGAAAACGGCAGGTATGTTATTTCAAAAGGACTCGACCACAGTAAAGATCAGAGTTATGTGTTGTGGGGACTTTCGCAGGAGTTACTGGCGCGTACCCGTTTTCCGCTGGGAGGATTCCGCAAAACCGAAATACGCCAGATGGCACACGACTGGGGCTTTCACGATTTGGCCAACAAGAGTGAGAGCTACGAAATTTGTTTTGTCCCTGACAACGACTACCGCTCGTTCCTCAAACACCGCGTACCGGGACTGGAGGAACAGCTCGAAGGCGGATCGTTTGTTACCGCCGACGGCAAAATTGTGGGTACCCACCGCGGCTATCCTTTTTACACCATCGGACAACGAAAAGGACTTGAAATAGCAATGGGCGAACCGATGTATGTAACCCGCATTGAACCCGAAACAAATACTGTATATTTGGGAACGTTTGAAGAGCTCGAAAAAAAGGAGATGTGGGTGCGTGATGTAAACCTGGTGAAAGTGGCTTCCATTGAAGGCGAAGTTGAAGCTACTACCAAAATCAGGTACAAAGATGCTGGTACCCACTCTACCCTGAGTTACCACGATGAAATGATGAAAGTTGTTTTTCACAAAAATGTAAAAGCGGTTGCACCCGGACAGTCGGCGGTGTTTTACGATGGCGACGATCTGATAGGTGGCGGATTCATAGCTAAACAATAAACCCATTCTGATGCAGCGCTCCGGTTTTTACTTAGTGGTTTTGGTTGTACTGCTTGCCGCAGGATGCAGCGAAGATTCCAATGATTCGCTTCCGGGCACTCTGAATTACTCCTACTTCCCTGTAAATGTCGGTCACGAACTTATTTACGATGTTACGCTTATCACCAAAGATGTTTTTACCGGTAACGATACCGCATACTATCAGTTAAAAGAAGTGGTGGAGAGTGTATTTACCGATAACCAGGGACGCCCTACACAGCGGCTCGAAAGGTACACACGTGCCGACACTTCGCAGCCCTGGATTATTTCGGATGTGTGGACCGTAAACATGACTCCTACCCTCGTCGAGAAAAAAGAGGAAAACACCACTTACATAAAAATGGTATTCCCCCTGCTCGACGGAAAAGTGTGGAACGGCAACAGCCTGAACAACCTGGGTTCGCAGGACTACTCGTATACTTTTGTCGATCAGCCCTACACCATGAACACCCTCTCGTTCGACAGCACACTGAGGGTGTTGCAGGTCGACGATGACAACGCGGTGTACACCCTGCATCAGGAAGAAATTTTTGCCGCCGGCGTAGGACTCGTTTACAAGAATCAGATCAACATACAAAAAGACTTTCCGAGCGGCATAAAATCACAGCGGCTCTACACCGAAAAACTTATTTCCTGGTCAAATTAATTGTCCGCATGAAAAAATTATTGATTGTCGCGCTTCTCCTGTCTGCTTCGGTGTTTTCGCATGCACAGGACCGTTATGTGGTATTTTTCACCGACAAAAACAACTCGCCCTTTTCGGTGAGCGCACCGCTTGCGTATTTATCGCAGCGGGCCGTAAACCGCCGTACCGCCCAAAATATTCCTGTTACCGACCTCGACCTGCCGGTGAATCCCGCTTATGTTACAGGCGTGCTCTCCGCAGGAGCGCAGGTGCTGGCCGTTTCCAAATGGTTTAACACTGTTACCGTAAGTTTTATTGGTACCGGCGTACTCAATGCTATCAACAACCTCCCTTATGTGCAGGGGGTGTACCACCTGGGCCGCATGATGGATCCGGGTGTACTGCCTCCCAAATTCGACCTCAATGCCATCCGGGCAACCGCAGTCAGCGGTCAGCGTACCGCCGAAACCGGCTCGCTCTTTAACTACGGCACATCATTTAACCAGGTGCACATGCTCAAAGGCGACCTCATGCACGACAACGGTTACACCGGCGCGGGAGTGCGCATTGCGGTAATTGATGCCGGATTTTTAAATGCCAATGTAATGCAGGCCTTTGATTCGCTCTTTGCCTCGGGACGCATACTGGGGACCTGGGATTTTGTGGATGGCGAAGCCAATGTGTACAACGACGACTGGCACGGATCTATGGTACTCTCGTGCATTGGCGCCAATGTACCGGGCGAAATAATTGGTACCGCTCCCGGAGCCTCCTTTTACCTGCTCCGCTCGGAATATGCACCCGCCGAAAACATTATTGAAGAATACAACTGGGCCTCGGCAGCCGAATATGCCGACAGCGCCGGTGCCGACATCATTAACTCATCGCTCGGCTACACCGTTTTCGACGATCCCGCTCAAAACCATACCTACAGCGACTTAAACGGCAACACCACTCCCGTTACCATAGCAGCCGATATTGCCGCTTCGCGCGGCATAATTGTGTGCAACAGCGCCGGCAACGAGGGCAACAGCTCCTGGTTCCGCATCAGCGCTCCTGCCGATGCCGACAGCATTCTTGCCGTGGGTGCCGTCGACGATCAGGGAGTATATGCCGGATTCAGCGGCAAAGGCCCCTCTTTCGACGGAAGGGTGAAACCCGATGCAGCCGCTCAGGGCCAGGCCACCATTGTTGCCGATCCGTTTAACACCACCGGCACCTTTCCCGGTAACGGAACCTCTTTTTCGTCGCCGCTTATGGCCGGCATGATGGCCACACTGGTGCAGTGCCACCCCAACGCCACCGCCAACCAGATCATAACCGCCGTGCGCCAAAGCGCCAGTCAGGCTACTGCCCCCGACTCGCTGCTGGGATACGGCATCCCCGACTTCCCGCTTGCCTGCCTCATTCTCGGCGGCATCGACTCGGGTATTACCGCCGACCAGGATCAGCTGCAGCTGGATGGACCCAACCCCTATCAGTCGGCGCTCAATTTCTCCTTTTATTCCTCTGCCCACCAAAACATTACCATCAAAATGCACAACCTGCTGGGACAGCCGGTTTACAGCCAGAGTGAAACGGTAAACGGACTGGCACTGCACCACTATTCCGTTGGATCGCAGCTGGCAAAGGGCATTTATGTGCTTACCGTAACTTCCGAAAAAGGAACCTACTCCATTAAGGTGGTGAAGGAGTAACTTCCGGTGCCGCTTTTCGGTGAAAAAGGCGACTTATTAACAATTCACACCGCTCTGTTAAAAAAAGCTGGCGCTGAAAGAGTTATCTTTAGGCATGTAACGTACTTTTATTTAAAAAGCACAACCTGAATCCTTATTTTTGCAAATTACCCGTTGTATAATCAGCAACGAAACGGACCTTAATGAAAATCACCTACTTCGGACATTCTTGTTTCTCGGTTGCCACCGAAGGAAAAACGCTCCTCTTTGACCCGTTCATTTCTCCAAACGAACTTGCAGTGCACATTGATGTGGATGCCATTGAGGCCGATTACATTTTGCTCTCGCACGGACACGAAGACCATGTAGCCGACACCATACGCATTGCAAAACGTACCGGCGCTAAGGTGATCAGCAATTTTGAGGTGATCAACTGGTTCACCGCCAAAGGGCTCGATAATGTGCATCCGATGAATACCGGCGGTCACTGGATTTTTGATTTCGGAAAGGTGAAATGTGTAAATGCCGTTCACTCGAGCAGTATGCCCGACGGCAGTTACGGCGGAAACCCGATGGGATTTCTGGTTGAAACCGGTGAAGGCAATTTTTATTACTCCGGCGATACGGCGCTTACCTACGACATGAAACTCATTGGCGACTATAAAAAAATGGACTTCGCCCTGCTGCCGATAGGTAACAATTTTACCATGGGTGTCGACAATGCAATAATTGCTGCCGATTTTATCCGCTGCAATACGATAATAGGCTTACATTACGACACCTTCGGATACATCCGTATCGATCACAAGGAGGCTGTATCAAAATTTAACGCCGCGGGCAAGGAATTGCACCTCCTTGAAATCGGAGCTTCCATTGAATTTAATTTGCATCAACACATAATGAATCCTATACCATGAAACATTTTCAACGCGTGAAACATGTTACCTGGGTTGCAGCTCTCATTGCCCTTATGGCAATCAGCGCTTCTTCGTGTAAAAAGGTGACGTATTACAAACTCTCTGACGAGGATATGTCGTGGCTGGTTTACAACGACCACGAAACAATAAAATACCGGAATGCCTCCGGCGTGCAGCACACCTTCCATGTTACCGTAAGGCTGAAAGGCTACGATCAGGATGGCAACAAATACAAGGAGCGCACCTACGCTACCATTTCGCTCGAGGGCGATACCATTGGTTACGCCGCCGACCGTAAGGGATTGCTCGACATTTTCAAGAGCGAAAACGGACTGCTCGTCTCCTTTACCTGGCCGCACTTCCCCATTACCTCCTATCCGCTTAATGCCGCAAGTCAGCAGATCATGAGCCTCGGAGGAATCACCTATCTCGATATTATCGAAATCGACGGCTCGTTGCTCTCCGACCAGTATCGTTACGTTACCAAAATATGGTACAGCAAATCGGAAGGCGTGGTGCAGTACGAAGACATCAACGGTGACACCTGGAACAAATCACTCTGACAAAAAATCAAACTCCTAAAATGGGTAAAATCATATCGGTTGCCAACCAGAAAGGCGGTGTAGGAAAAACTACCACTGCAATCAATCTTGCCGCAAGTCTGGCGGTGCTGGAACACAAAACACTGCTGGTGGATGCCGACCCTCAGGCCAATTCGACCTCGGGTGTAGGTTTCGATCCCCGCAATGTAAAAACCAGCATCTACGAATGTATTATCAACGAGGTAAACCCGAAGGATATCATTCTTGAAACGAGCACACCGAATCTCTACCTGCTGCCCTCTCACATCGACCTGGTAGGTGCCGAAATTGAGATGATTAACCTGCCCAACAGGGAGCGGATGATGAAGCAGGTACTCGAAACCATCCGCGACGAATACGAATTCATCATCATCGACTGTTCTCCCTCACTGGGTCTTATCACCATCAATTCGCTTACCGCATCCAACTCGGTCATTATTCCGGTACAGTGCGAATACTTTGCCCTCGAAGGTCTCGGAAAACTGCTGAACACCATCAAAATTGTACAGACACGGCTCAACACCGATCTCGAAATTGAAGGCATTCTTTTAACTATGTACGACACCCGCCTGCGCCTGTCGAATCAGGTGGTGGAAGAGGTAAAGACACATTTTCAGCAGATGGTCTTTGATACCATTATCCAGCGCAATACCAAACTGGGTGAAGCACCCTCATTTGGCGAAACCATTATTATGCACGACGCTTTCAGCAAAGGCGCGGTGAACTACCTGAACCTGGCGCGCGAAATTCTGCAGAAAAACAACCTCACCGCCATTCCAAGAGACCTGACTGCACCCGGAAGCTTTTCGGCTGTAGATATCAGTCAGAACTAAATTTACGTTATTACCCATATCCGAATCATCACCCTCTCATGACCACCCGTAAATCAGCCCTGGGCAAAGGCTTAAGCGCCCTTCTTTCAGACCAGGATACCGATGTAACTTCTTCAGGCAGTGAAAATGCACCCGCCCTGGCCGGCTCAATTGCCAATTTGCCGGTCGAAAAAATTGAGACCAACCCCTTTCAGCCGCGTACCGAATTCGAACACAAGGCGCTTGTTGAACTGGCCGAATCCATAAAACAGCAGGGCATCATACAGCCCATCACCGTTAGAAAGCTCGGCTACGATAAATACCAGATCATCTCCGGCGAACGCCGTTTCCGCGCCACCAAACTGGCAGGCATCACCCATATTCCCGCTTATGTTCGCATCGCCAACGATCAGGCCATGCTCGAAATGGCACTTGTTGAAAACATACAGCGCGAAAACCTGAACCCGGTCGAAATAGCGATCTCCTACAAACGCCTCATCGACGAGTGCAATATATCGCAGGACGAACTTTCAGAAAAAGTGGGCAAAGACCGCAGCACCGTTACCAACTATGTACGCCTGCTTAAACTGCCGCCGAAAATTCAGGCCGCGGTACGCGACAATGTGCTTACTATGGGACATGCACGCGCCATCATCAACGTGGAAGATGTAGGGATGCAACTCAAAATTTTTGAGGAAATATTAAAAAACAATCTCTCCGTTCGTAAGGTAGAAGAGCTGGTACGCCATGCCTCACCCAAAAATTCAGGCAAAGGCCGGCCAAAAAATCCTACAGCCCTCGGCAGCGAGTACAAAAGCATACAGGACCGGCTGTCGGGATACTATGAGACTAAAGTGGAAATGAAACCGGGCTCCAAAGGAACCGGAAAAATTATTCTCTCCTATTACTCCACCGATGACCTCAACCGGTTACTCGACCTGCTGGAAGATTAAACGGCCGGTGTGTTACTTCTTAATACCGTTGCATGTTGAATTCTCTTTTCTCTTTTACCGGTTACCGCAAGTATACTAACAGATACCGCTATTGGTTAGCAGTGACGGTGTTGCTGTGTATGTTTCACCACAGCACCACTGCGCAAACTGTACCCGCACCCGATAGCCTGTCGCTGCTCCACAGCCCCAAAAAAGCCAGTATATACAGTGCCGTATTACCCGGACTCGGACAGGCATACAACAAAAAATACTGGAAAATTCCGCTGATATATGCCGGCTTTGCAGGCATGGGGTACTTTATTGTAACCAACAACGACAAATACAAGACCTATCGCACGGCCTATCTCAACCGTGTTGATGACGATCCGAATACCACCGATCCGTATACCGAGATTTATTCCGATCAGGACCTTATTACACTCAAAGATTACTACCGCCGCAACCGCGATCTGGCCATCATCTGCTCCGGTTTATGGTATGTAATAAATATACTTGATGCGAGCGTTGACGCGCATCTCTTTTACTTTGATGTGGGCGACAACCTCTCGCTGCAGTTAACACCGGGTTTACAGTATGCCGAGGGAGTAAATGCGGGCCTTTCACTCAGTCTTCATTTTTAATGTGCATACTTGTCCGATGAAGATAGCAATAATAGGATATGGAAAAATGGGGAAGGCTGTTGAAGCCATCGCTGTAAAACGCGGACATCAGATAGCTGTAAAGGCCGACGCGCCGGGGCCTTCGGCAGAACAGATAAAAGGGTGCGACGCGGCAATCGAATTTACCGGCCCCGCATCTGCGGTAAGCAACATTCTCACCTGCTTTAAAGCAGGCGTACCTGCAGTAGTAGGCTCTACCGGCTGGTACGACGATTTCAACAAAATAAAAAACGAATGCATCACAGGCGGACATGCATTGCTCACCGCTACCAACTTCAGCGTGGGCGTAAACATTTTTTTTGAACTCAACCGCCGACTGGCCGATCTTATGCAGCATACAGGCAGTTACAGCGTAGCTATGGATGAAACACATCACATCCATAAACTTGATTCGCCAAGCGGCACCGCCATCACACTTGCCGACGACCTGGTGAAAGGCTATAAACTGAAGGAAAAATGGGAAGAGGCGGTGCCCGGTGTGCAGCCGGCCGGCCACGTACTGCCTATATACTCACACCGTAAGGGAGAAACAGTAGGAACACATGTGATTACATACACTTCTGAAGTCGACAAAATTGAGATCCGTCACGAGGCCTTTTCCCGCGACGGCTTTGCACTTGGTGCCGTGGTTGCCGCCGAATGGCTCGCAGATAAAAAAGGAGTGTTTACCATGAAAGATGTGCTGGGTATACAGTGAAAATGTTTAGGCCGGATGCCTGTGCCTATTCCGGTGAGTGAAATGAAATATTAAGTTGTGCAGTGCCTTACGTTTACTAAACCTATAACACCAACATATGAACTGGAAGTTCTGGAAGAGTACCGGCCGTAAAAGCAAGACCCGAGAATGGGTCGACGCGCTGGTTTTTGCAATTATAGCCGCTACAATTATCAGGACCTTCCTTATTGAGGCCTTCACCATCCCTACTCCCTCTATGGAAAAAAGTCTGCTGGTAGGCGACTTTTTATTCGTGAGCAAAGTGAGCTATGGGGCACGCACACCCATCACACCCTTGTCGGTGCCTTTTGCACATCAGGAAATGCCCATTTTTGGCGGTAAAGCCTATTCCGAAGCCATCAAACTTCCCTATTACCGTTTACCGGGATTTTCAGAGGTAAAAAATAACGATGTGGTGGTCTTCAACTACCCCATGGAAGACGAACGGCCGGTCGACAAACAAACGCATTACATCAAACGGTGTATCGCCATTCCCGGTGATACCATTTTTATAAAACAATCGGTGGTATATGTGAACGGTAAAAAAGCAGACTTCCCCGACCACAGTCAGTTTTATTATACCGTTTTAACCGATGGATCGGGATTTAACCCGCGCATCCTTAAAAACTTGAGCATCACCGATGGCGGCCCCGGACGCCGCGAAGGTGAATTCAATTTGTTTATGACCGGCGAGGCCGCATCCGAGCTCAGGAAACTTCCGAACGTGCGCAGTGTCGAAAAAATAGTTCAGCCCGAAGGGCAATACGAAGATTATATTTTCCCGCACAACCCGGTGATGCCCTGGAACGTCGACAATTTCGGGCCGCTCTTTATCCCCCGGAAAGGTGCCACCATTGCGCTGAATCCGAAAAATTATTCCATTTACAAACGCGCCATTACCGTATATGAAGGCAATACACTCGAAGAACAAAACGGAACCTACCTCCTTAACGGAAAACCGGCTACAGGGTATACGTTTAAAATGGATTACTACTTTATGATGGGCGATAACAGACTGAATTCAGCCGACTCGCGCTTCTGGGGTTTCGTTCCCGAAGATCATGTTGTGGGCAAAGCGGTCTTTATCTGGATGTCGTGGGATACCAATGCCGATCTGCTGCATAAAATACGGTGGAGCCGGCTGTTTACTCTCATAAATCATTAAACAGCGTGACAGCCTCCCGTACAACCGGCTATAACGCTCTCACTGCTACCTCTTGTTCATGAAAAACTGGGTTGAATACATTCCTCTGATCACAACCGTATTTTCAACTTTCTTTTTCGTTGAGCTCTTCGGTCATTACCGGCTTCGTAAAAAAAAATACCTGCTCTGGTGGTCGCTAGGAGTGCTTACGTTTGGACTTGGTACACTGGCCGAAAGTATCAATGTGTTGTGGGGATGGTCGGCGGCTAACCTACGGTACTGGTATATAACAGGAGCTTTGTTAGGCGGATTTCCGCTTGCGCAGGGATCTGTTTATTTGCTGATGAACAAAAAGTTCGCGGATATCACCACGCTGTTTTTTTCTCTGCTCATTGTAACAGCATCGGTTTGTGTAATTATGTCACCGATTGCACTTCCCGAAGGATTCGACGGTAAGCTTACAGGAAAAGTTTTCGAATGGACATGGGTGCGCAGCTTCTCACCCGTCATTAACATTTATTCATTCCTGTTTCTGGTGGGCGGAGCGCTCTATTCGGCCCGGAAATATTTCAAAGAACCGGATAAATCCAAACGCTTTATCGGGAATGTGTATATCGCTGTTGGCGGATTACTGCCCGGCATAGGCGGTTCATTTACCCGTGCAGGTTATGTGAATGTTCTTTTTGTAACCGAACTCATTGGACTTTTCCTTATTTTTATCGGGTACCGGATTATAAAGTCCGATAAACAGGTTGCCGCACAATCCGGTACGGGCAACAATTGATTCCGTCAAACCATTTCAGTTTTTAGATCCCATGCACGCTCCCTACCTGTTCGATAAGGCCGAAGCCGAAAAATTTATCGCTCGCATCAACACCCTTCACCCTGCGAGCAAATCGCACTGGGGTAAAATGAGTCCGTCGCAAATGTTTTTCCATTGCCAGAAACCGCTTCAGGTGGCCTTTGGAGAGCATACCATGAAACGCTCCTTAATAGGAATGCTCTTCGGAAAACTGGCAAAGAAAAAACTGGTCGACGATAAACCGTTTGGCAAAAACCTGCCTACCGCTCCCTCCTTTATCGTCAGGCACCAGCCCGAATTTGAAGAGGAAAAACAGAAACTCATTACCCTCATCCGCCGCTTTTCAGAAGGAGGTCCCGAAAAACTTTCGCAACAGCCGCATCCGTTTTTTGGTCCAATGAGTACCATGGAATGGTCGAAGAGTCTCTGGAAGCACCTCGACCATCATCTCCGTCAATTTGGAGCATGATGGAAGCCGCTTTCAAAGAACCGTTATTCACCCTCAGTTACCTCCCTCCCCTCAGGCACCTGCAGCAGATGGCTGTATGTTCTGCTATTGTCTTTGACAACGGCCTGTTTTTTAAAAAACAAACGCTGCGCAACAGGTGCCATATACTCTCCCCCAACGGGACACAAACACTGGTAATACCCACAGTACATACAGGAGGACGCTCGCAGCCATTGGGTGAAGTTGCCATTGCCTACTCCGACAACTGGCAGCAGCGCCACTGGCGCTCGCTGGAAGCGGCTTACCGGCGGTCTCCTTTTTTTGAATTTTATGAGGACGATCTGCGTCCCATATACCAACACCGTTATGAACTGCTTACACAGTTTAACGCCGCCCTCCTCGGCTGGCTGTTCAACGCGTTTGGCATTACCACTCCTTTCCGCTTTAGTGCCGATACTCCCGGACCCGAACCCGCAGGAGGCCACGATTACCGAAACCTCAGCGAAACCGGACAACCAGCTTCCGGCACTGCCTCCCCGACTTATTTGCAGGTATTTGGCGCCTCAACCGGCTTTGTAGGCGGACTTAGTGCCGCAGACGCCCTGTTTAACAATGGGCCTGCGGTTCGTAAGGCTCCCTTTTTACAGCCTCCCGGGTAAACACTATCTTTGCCGGCAAAGACTTTTTGATGACCCGCAACACAAAACAGAATCTCGAATTCAATACCAACGAGGACCACAACAAGACCCTGCTTACCCAATTGCAACACCGCCTGAATAAGATAAACGAAGGTGGTGGTGCCAAAAATGCCGCCAGGCAAAAAGAGAAAGGCAAACTCCTTGCACGTGAACGGATTGCTTACCTGCTCGACGATGGCAGGCCCGCCATAGAAGTGGGCGCCTTTGCCGCCGAGGGTATGTACACTTCCGAAGGTGGATGCCCCTCGGCAGGAGTGGTGGTGATGATAGGATACATAGAAGGAAGACAGTGTATAGTGGTGGCCAACGATGCCACGGTGAAGGCCGGAGCCTGGTTTCCGATGACGGCAAAAAAGAACCTGAGAGCTCAGGAAATCGCCATGGAAAACCGCCTTCCTATTGTTTACCTGGTCGACAGTGCCGGCGTTTACCTGCCCATGCAGGATGAGATTTTTCCCGATAAGGAGCACTTTGGCAGGATTTTCCGCAACAACGCGGTGATGTCGTCGAGGGGCATTATTCAAATTGCCGCCATTATGGGCAGTTGCGTGGCCGGTGGCGCTTACCTTCCTATTATGAGCGATGAGGCGATGATAGTCGACAAAACAGGTTCAATATTTCTTGCCGGATCCTACCTGGTAAAAGCTGCCATCGGCGAAGACATCGACAACGAGACTCTTGGAGGTGCCACCACACAGTGTGAGATAAGTGGCGTTACCGACAACAAATTTGAAAATGACGAAGCCTGTCTCGATTATATTAAAAGCATCTTCAGTAAAATAGGCGCTTTTGAAAAAGCCGGATTCGACCGCATCGAATCACACCCTCCCGCTCACGATTCAGGTGAGCTCTATGGATTGCTCCCTGCCGAACGTGAAAAACCATTTGAGGTACGTGACGTAATTGCACGACTGGTGGATGACTCGTCGTTTGATGAGTACAAACAGCTGTACGGACAAACCATAGTTTGCGGGCTGGCCCGCATCGACGGCTGGGCGGTAGGCATTGTAGCCAACCAGCGGAAAGTTGTTAAAAGCAAAAAAGGTGAAATGCAAATCGGTGGTGTTATTTACAGCGACTCCGCCGACAAAGCCGCAAGGTTTATTATGAATTGCAACCAGCGGAAAATCCCATTGGTTTTTTTACAGGATGTAACCGGATTTATGGTAGGCAGCCGCTCCGAGCAGGGAGGAATTATTAAAGATGGCGCTAAAATGGTAAATGCAATGGCAAACAGCGTGGTACCAAAATTCACCATTGTAATAGGCAACTCCTACGGCGCCGGCAACTACGCCATGTGCGGCAAGGCATACGACCCGCGGTTGATTTGTGCCTGGCCAACGGCCCAAATTGCGGTTATGGGTGGTTCGCAGGCGGCTAAAACATTACTGCAAATACAGGTAAGTTCACTCAAGGCACAGGGCAAAAAAATTACTCCCGAAGATGAAGCTGAACTGCTCAAAACCATCACCGACCGTTATGTAAGTCAAACCTCACCCTATTATGCCGCGTCCCGCATGTGGGTGGATGCCATCATTGATCCTGTTGATACCCGCAAATGGATCAGCATGGGTATTGAAATGGCCGATCATGCCCCTCTTGAAAAGCAGTATAATGTCGGCGTAATTCAAACGTAATGCAATAGTAAAACACAACTGTTGTATTTGAAATTGTTAACAATTTTTCCCATCTAAAAGCGATTCAGCATCCCAAAACCATAACCCATTCCCTATTACTATTTCCCATTTACTATTTGCTATTTACTATTTACAAACCCCCTACCACCCCATGTCCGACTTCTCCGAAATCATAAACAAAGTCCGCGAATTCCATCAGGTATTCGGACTCGATTACCACGAAGCACCCAATACCGACATCAGCGACCGTATTATTGAATTGCGACACCGTTTAATGGCAGAGGAAAACGATGAATATCTTGAAGCGGCAAAAGACAAGGACCTTACACTGGTTGCCGACGCCCTCGGCGACAAATTATATATTCTCTGCGGTACCATTATCGCTCACGGACTACAGCATAAAATTGTGGAAGTATTTGAAGAGATACACCGCAGCAACATGAGCAAGCTTGACGCAAATGGTAAACCCATTTATCGCGAAGACGGTAAGATTATGAAAAGCGAACAGTATTTTTTACCGGACATTAAAGGGGTGTTGGAACGGTGATCACTCATTTGTCTATAATGACATTTTAATTTCAGTAGAATCAATTCCGATTCTTTCCCCTCAGTTCTCCTTTCATTTAAGTATGTGACAAGCAGGTATGAAATAGTTATATATAGTACAAACTATTTCAGAAAATCATCTACTTTGTCTTTCAACTTCCGGGATAGTTTGCCTAAATTTCAATAGAAAATTGCTTTTTGCAACTTTCCATGAAGTTTTAACGTCAAATAAACTGACTTCAATGTTATGGTCTCTTCTTGGAAAACATATCTTTTACTGGTCACTATACACGCTTTGACGTACCAGTCAATTCATGCTCAATTCGTGGCCCCTTATTATAATGATTTTGAAATTGATACTATAGGTTGGTCCGTGAGTACTTTGTCTGGCACTTCATGGGAGTGGGACACATTGAACACCGGTAGTTGTTCCGGATCAAAGGGGTTCTTACTTAATGCAGGAGGTCCTGCTAATTTATCAACCATCCTGTATTCCCCCTGGTTCGACTTAACAGGTATAAACCCACCAATAATTTGCTTTTCACAAATCGTTAATTCCAGTTTGCATATAGATGGTCTTCGTTTGGATTATGAATTGAACAATAGTGGCATTTGGGATATTTTAGGATCTACAAACACCGGATCGAATTGGTATAATTCGCCAAGTCTCATTTCCAGCGGTATGCCTGGATGGAGCGGCAATAATTCAATTTGCATCAATTCCTCGTCAATAATTCAATTTTTTACCTTGGGTTGTACTACCATCAGATATAGATTTGTTGCAACTTCTGCTTCAACTTATCCAATCCAGTTTTTTATCGATGATTTCAGGTTTTGCGATACAACTTGCGCATGTAATATTGGAGCAGGGGAACAGGAACTTTCAACAATTGGAAAATTAATTACCCTTGCCCCAAATCCTGCAAACAACAGCGTATCTCTTTCCGTTTATTCAGAATCCACTCAAATGGTAATGCTCTTCATACGATCCATCACAGGTAAAACAGTTTATCAAAGCGAAGTTCGGGTTAATGAAGGCAAAAATTCTGTTGCAATTCAGTTGGATGACTTGAGTCCAGGTACATACGTAGTACAGGTAAATATGGCAACAAGCAAATCAGATGCTTTCCTGTTAATAAAACTTCCATAAAATAAACAGTGAGCCTATTTTAAGTCCTAATTTTATTCACCATTTCTCATTTAAGTTACATTATTTTGTTGAGACTACAGCATAAAATTGTGGAAGTATTTGAAGAGATACACCGCAGCAACATGAGCAAGCTTGACGCAAATGGTAAACCCATTTATCGCGAAGACGGTAAGATTATGAAAAGCGAACAGTATTTTTTACCGGATATTAAAGGGGTGTTGGAACGGTGATCACTCATTTGTCTATAATGACATTTTAATTTAAACAGATTCAGCGTGTTTTTTATTTCCAGCAAAAAATAAACTGCATTACATCTTCGAAATTCGTCACAGCATACCGGCAAAATAACTTTTGGGCGAAACGAAAAAAAGGATCCACAAAGTGCGATAAAAAAACCGCAATCCATCAGAGAATGCAAGCAGCATATAACTCACTTTGGAAGCGGACCAAATTATCATAAATGCAACCTAGCTGTATTGCACATTTCAAATTGAATTTTTTTTTATAATCCTTCACCAAATTCAGTAATTGCTAAGTTCTTAGTCATCACCTCACATATTGACAACTTGGACAAGAACCGGCACATCCTCCACTCTGTTATCAACAGGAAACGCTTTTAATACAACATTTAGCATTTTGTGGGTGTTCAGACTATTTGCAAAAGAAATTTGGGATCCCGGGAATAGTTGCTTACTTTAGATTATTAATTCAAATGTTTGCTAAAATTGTAAAGATATTGCTATTCAAATTCCGTTGCCGAAATAACCGCCGCTTTTCAATTTCGGCGGACTAAACATTTACATTCACAATTATTTTTACTCTAAATTGAATCGTTATGAAGAAGAATTATATATATATTTATATCAGTCATTTATACACTTTTAATGTTTACTTCCGGTAAAAGTGAAGCACAATTTACAACTGCTACACAATCAGATAATGTTTTATCAGGAGTGAACCCGGTTTCCAGGTCTTTTGGAAATGATATTTATGATAATGGAACTGATCTTATTGCAGTTTCTACCTGGGACGATACGGGAAATTCACCCTCAAGTTTCAGAACTATTTCAAATGATTCTGATAATTCAGCCTGTTCAATTGGAAATATTAAAAAATATTTAATCGATAGGCCAATTAAAATTAATTTATTGGATATTACCGGTAGAATTGTTCTATCAAAATCGATATATTATATATCAATGTTAAATGATTTGATGTATCACTCTGATTTAAAACCATCCATATATTTATTGGAAGCTTCAGACTTAGCAGATAATACCAGTATAGCTGTTTCGAAATTCATTGTTCAATAATATTTTCAGACAGGCAATTGTTTGAAGCAATTGCCTGTATATAATTCTTTTTATTATGACTAATTTAAAATATTTCATTCTAAATTTAGTTCTTATCAATTTAATCGCAATAAGTTTCGGATTTTCACAAACACCTATTTATATTTCAGATAAAGTCATAGGTGGAAACGCTCAAGAGGCTTATGGACAATTAATTAAGATTGACTCTGAAAAGTTCATGCTTTTTGGCCGTACGAATTCCGAAAATAGCGGTAATATAATTGATTCTGTCTGCCATGGATTAAATGGTGGACCATATAATGATATATTAATTTCATCAATCGATACAGGGTTTAACATCAAATGGAATTTCAATTGTGGTGGAAATCACATTGAATCTACTTGTTTCCCTTATTTTTATGGAAATGGGAAAATTATTTTTTGTAGTCAATCAAGATCTGATTCAAGTTGTGAAAAAACAAGCAACACAAAAAAACACTCTTTTACTAATAACGACTACGACTTTTGGCTATGTATGATAGACACTGGAGGAGTATTTATTTGGGATAAAGATATAGGTAGTTTAAATGAAGATTTTGATCCGATAGTAACCCGACTAACTGATGACAACATACTAATTTGTGGTAATTCATCATATGGCGTAAGCGGTGATAAATCAGAATTTGGTTCAGGACCCAGTGATTTTTGGGTTATCAAACTGGATTCCTTGGGAAACAAAATCTGGGATCACTGTTACGGTGGCGCTGGAAGTGAATATTATATTGCCCCTCCCGGAAGACCATATGCCTATGACATAGTCCCTATCGCAGACGGTGGATTTATATTATCTGGCACCACAAACAGCCCACAGGGTGGTATGATATCAGAAATTCCAAGAGGTAACACTGATATTTGGATTGTAGCAATTGATAGTGCCGGAAATGTACAATGGGAACATCGCTTTGGTGGAAATGTAAACAACTGGGTACATTCTATTTTAATAAATCAGCAAGGAATTTTGATTGGTGGCCAGACCGATTCACCTCAGGGACTGGATGTCTCTGACCCTTCTCTTGGCGGAAAAGATGTTTGGTTGATACAAACTGACTTTAATGGCAACAAACTCTGGGATAAAAGATATGGTGGAAGTCTGGATGAATACCCTGTAAAAATAACTCCACTCATTAACAATAAATTTCTAATATCTTGTACAACAAAAAGCAACCAAGGATTTGATATTTCAGAACCAACTTATGGAGGAAATGATTATTGGGTCTTTGAAATCGATAGCGCAGGAAACAAATTATGGGATAAACGATTTGGTGGTCCTGCAGACGATTTTCTTCAATCAATTATTTCCATTTCAGACAGTTTATTTATTTTAGGTGGTGATGCTTTACCAGGTACTTCTGTTGTAAAAACAGACTCGGGCTACGGAGTATCAGATTTTTGGCTCGTTAAATTCAAAATTAGCGATACTGTCACTGTTGTAAATGATTTAAGTGAAAATTTAGAAACCGTACATCTGTCTCCTAACCCGGCCGTAGATATAATTACTCTAACTGTAGCACATCCTCTTGTTCAAAACACCTCTATTGTTATTTATGATATTTCCGGTAGAGTTGTTTATAAACAAAAGTTTGAAAAGAATGCAAAAAGATTAGAAATTGACATCAGTTCATTGGTAAATGGCAGTTATTGTATCAAACTGACGGATAGGTCAAATACTAAATCTTTAAAATTTGTGAAATTGAATTCAGGATAATGAGTAAGGGCTGTTAAAATTTTGTAAAGGAAATCATACCGGCAAAAAAACTTTTGGGCGAAACGAAAAATAAGGCCTACTCCATGTGAAAGAAAAAAGAGTAAAAAGCGATCCGGCAAAAGTAACCCATGTTTAAGACACTGCTTCATCCTCCTTCACCGTCTCTCATCACCCCCACCCCGGGGGCCCTCCGGCCCCCCGCCCGCAGTAAAGTTAAATGGAAATGAAATGCGAAAAACATAGTAAACGTTTACAAACGGGTAATTTTTCCGGGTAGCCGGCAGACAATTGTCAGCCTGCTTTTTCCATAGTAAGTCCTCCCTGACTTCAAACGACTGCAATTTCAATTTCCAGATACCCTAATCATTTCCTGATAAAGAGTATAAGTTCAAATGGATGTGCTTCTTCACCTCATCACTCAAATCTGCAGTTAAATAATAAAACAGATTATGGTTTATCTGTAGCAACTCACGGAAAGAGGTTAGTATAAAATCAATGCAACGTTTATTTCATTTCTCGCGTCTGATATTTTGAAACTGTCAGCGTAACAGTCGCAACAGGTAATAACACTACACAATGAACAGACTGCGGTCTTTACTGATTGTTTTAGTATGCTTTGTTTCTCACATTCCTGCATTCGGCTCTCATTTGGAAGGAATGTATATTACCTATGAAAAAATTCCGTCAGGACCCGGGTACACGTTTAATGTGAAAATATACCGCGACTGCGAAGGAATTGCCGTGGGGCCTTCTCTTTTAATATGGTTTAGCTCACCGTCAGGTTGTGCTCCTGACTTTGCCGATACCCTGTACCTGAACCCCGCCACTTCGGGCATCCAGGTACCTGTTAATACCTGTGCTCCGGCTGGGGTTTCAACCTGCTCCGGAGGAACAATGTATATGTTTGCCGAATACAATTATTCTTCAGGCACTATCAATTTACCCGCATGCAGCGACTGGATCGTTTCAACGAGTTCTTGTTGCCGCAGCCAGTACAACGGCAATTTGATTAACGGCGTTCAACCTGAAATGTATGTTGAAACACATCTGGATAACCTTCACTTTCCTTACAACAATTCGCCGGTGTTTAATGTGAACCCAGTTAATTATTACTGTGTCGGCGTTCCGGCAATGCTCGATTTTAGTGCATTTGACGTGGACGGGGATTCACTCAGTTATGAAATGGCACCTGTTTATGCCGGCACAACCGGTGCGGCAGTTATTAATCCTTATGTACCACCCTATACGGTAAATCAGCCTCTGGAAGTAGTTAACCCGCTGGTACTGGATCCTCAAACAGGACAAATTACTTTTACCCCCTCTATGATTCAGTATTCCGCATTCGGATTTACAGTTAAAGAATTCCGAAACGGACAACTGATAGGATCGGTGTTAAGGACCGATAACGTCGCTGTTGTTTCAGGTACTACCGGTGTCGATACCATTACAGGCAGGGTCTATTATGATTTAAATAACAACATGGTTTTTGATTCCCTCGACATTCCGGCCAATAGCATGGTGGTATTTCCCGGCGTCGCAAACCAAAGTGCTATTACTACCGGTGCAGGCAAATATGAAATAACGGTGACCGCAGGTAATCATGCGCTGGGTGTTAACAACATTCCCGCCTATTGGACACAGGCACCATCGGTTTTGAATGTAACTACAAACGGCAGCGGAGCACTCTACCCTAACAACGATATTGCATTGCAAACACCCATTATTTTAAATGATCTCAGCATTACACTCAACAGTGTTTATCCTCCCCACCCCGGAGGCAGTCATGCGTTGGCGCTGAATTATAAAAATGAGGGCACCACTCAGATCTCAAATGCCGAAATCAACCTGCAGCTTGATCCCTCACTTCAGTTTATTGTGGCAAGCTATCCGCCAACCAGTGTAAACGGTAACCTGCTCACCTGGAATTTCCCGACAGTGCCATTGTTTACCAATAATATTATTTCCGTTTATTCAACAATAGATTCATCCACCGTCATCGGCGACAGCCTGAACAACAGCGCAACTATTGATCCCGTGGCAAATGACTTTACACCTGCCAACAACAGCTGCATGGTAAGCGAAATGCTGGATTCGACAGGGTCACCCAACCGTATGATGGTGACACCTGCCGGCGACATTGACCTGAATTTTGTGGCATCCCAACAATGGCTAACCTACACTGTAAACTTTCAGAATACCGGAACCGGACCTGTACAGACGGTAACTATTGACGACGGACTCGATTTTGATCTTGATTGTTCGACCATTGAAGTGTTGGCATCAAGCTTCCCGTGTGCCGTTACATTTACGCCCCCCAACCGGCTGCACTTTGAGTTTTTTGGAATCAACCTCCCTTCGTCTGCATTGAATGAACCCGCCAGCCACGGATTTGTAACCTACCGGATAAAGCCATTGGCAGGTACCCCTGCCGGAACTCATATTGCCAACAGCGCATCGGTGCAATTTGATGCAGCTGCACCCGGTGTTACCAACCTGGTGATTACAACAGTGGTCACCACAACAGGCATCGGCGAGGTTAACCACACCTCTTCATCGTTAAAAATATACCCGAACCCTGCACACCACCGGTGTACCCTTGAACTGGTTTCGGCAGTGCAAGGCAAGAGCAGGCTGTGTATAGTGAACCTGCCGGGTAAGGTTGTATACACATCGGAAGTTTACCTGACTTCCGGGATTAATGAGCTTTCAATTCCCCTTGATGACTTAGCCAACGGGATTTACTTTGTGGAACTCCGTCAGGGAACAGGCACATCGGTAACAAAACTGGTGAAAAACTAACATTTCCACGTAAGTGCATTCACGTTAAATTGTACATGCTTTTTGTACACAAGAGCCACTTTTCAGACTCTTTTACCATTTGGAAATGCGTTTCCATTGCATCCGGGGGCGGCGTCCGGTTTTTGAAACTGTTTTCAAATTGGTATCAGCCTTACTTAAATCAGTGGCGGTAGCATGTTTAACGTCTTGAAAATCCTTATTTTTGCACTCCTTAAATGCTTCACTGAACCATTATGATCAACATTACCTTTCCCGATGGTAAAAAAAGGGAATATCCTGAAGGCACCACCTCACTGGAAATCGCCAGGAGCATCAGCGAAGGTCTTGCACGCAATGTGCTGGCCGCAAAGGTGAACGGCGTGGTGTGGGATGCCACCCGCCCCATTGGTGAAGACGCCACTATTGAACTGCTTACCTGGGAGAGCCCTGAAGGCAAATCGACCTTTTGGCACTCGTCGGCACATCTGATGGCAGAGGCGCTCGAAGCCCTCTATCCCGGCATTCAGTTTGGCATAGGCCCTCCAATTGAGAATGGTTTTTATTACGATGTAGATCTCGGCGATCAGCATATCTCCTCCGACGATTTCAAAAAAATAGAAGATAAAATGCAGGAGCTGGCACGCAAAAACAGCACCTACTCACGCGAAGAGATCAGTAAAAAAGATGCGGTAGCCTATTTTGAAGCAAAAGGCGACAAGTATAAACTCGACCTGCTGAAAGATTTGGCCGACGGCACCATTACCTTTTACCGTCAGGGCGACTTTACCGATTTGTGTCGTGGCCCCCATATACCCGATACCTCGGGCATAAAGGCAGTGAAACTGCTGAACATTGCCGGTGCCTACTGGCGCGGCGATGAAAAGAGTAAACAGCTTACCCGCATTTACGGCATCACTTTCCCAAAACAAAAAGAACTCACCGAATACCTGGTGATGATTGAAGAGGCCAAAAAACGCGACCACAGGAAACTGGGCAAGGAACTCGAGTTGTTTACGTTTTCGGAGAAGGTGGGAATGGGTCTGCCCTTGTGGCTGCCGAAAGGGGCGCAGCTGCGGGAGCGGCTGGAGACTTTTTTGAGAAGGGCTCAGCTCAAGGCCGGATACCTGCCGGTGGTAACTCCTCATATCGGGCATAAAGAACTGTATGTGACCTCGGGTCACTATGAAAAATACGGCGCCGATTCGTTTCAGCCCATCCGTACTCCCGCCGAAGGCGAAGAATTTTTTCTGAAACCGATGAACTGTCCGCACCATTGCGAGATTTATAAAAGCAAGCCGCATTCGTACAAGGAACTTCCTATACGCTACGCTGAGTTCGGTACGGTTTACCGGTACGAACAAAGCGGTGAACTCCACGGCCTCACCCGTGTAAGAGGATTCACCCAGGACGATGCGCACCTTTTTTGCCGCCCCGATCAGGTGAAAGAGGAGTTTATGAAAGTTATCGATCTGGTGCTGTATGTACTGAAGGCACTCGACTTTCCGGCATTTACGGCGCAAATATCACTGCGCGATCCGGAGAACAGGTCCAAGTACATTGGCAGTGACGAGAACTGGGATAAGGCCGAACAGGCCATCATTGAGGCTGCAGCCGAAAAAGGGCTCGACACGGTATTGGTAACAGGCGAAGCCGCCTTTTATGGCCCCAAACTCGACTTTATGGTGAAGGATGCTCTGGGCCGCAAGTGGCAGCTGGGAACCATACAGGTAGACTACAACCTGCCGGAGCGGTTTGAGCTGGAATATACCGGCGCCGACAACCAGAAACACCGGCCGGTAATGATCCACAGGGCGCCCTTTGGCTCTATGGAGCGGTTTATTGCTGTGCTGATTGAGCATTGCGGAGGCAATTTTCCCCTTTGGCTCACTCCTGAACAAGCTACTATACTGGAAATCAGTGAGAAATTTAACGAGTACGCCCATACCGTTTCAGAATTACTAAAAAATTCCGATATTCGCGCCTCCGTTGACGAGCGTGACGAAAAAATAGGCAGGAAAATCAGGGATGCAGAGGTGCGCAAAGTGCCTTTTATGCTGATTGTAGGTGAAAAGGAGGCTGAGACCGGCACTGTGTCGGTTCGCAGGCACGGTCAGGGCGACATCGGTTCCATGAGTATTGAGGATTTCAAACTCCTCGTACAGCAGGAAGCCGGCGGATATTTGAATTAACGAAATGAGAAATAAGTCAAACAAACAAGAGGGAGGTAACTCATAGCAACTTTCTTTAAAAAGCCCGGAGGTGGTTTCAAACCCAAAGGGCCCGGCGGCAACAGGCCCCGACCAAGGTTTCAAAAAAGGGAAAACGAACACAACATCAACGAAGATGTTACGGCTCCGAGAGTACGGCTGGTAGGTGAAAACATAGAAGCCGATGTATACTCTCTCGAAGATGCCCGTCGCCTTGCGAAAGAAAGAGAGCTTGACCTGGTAGAAATAGTTCCTACAGCAGACCCACCCGTTTGCAGGATTGTTGACTATCAGAAATTCCTCTACGAAAAAAAGAAAAAGGAAAAAGAAGCTAAAGCCAAGACTTCAAAGGCCATCATGAAAGAAATACGGTTCGGCCCCAACACCGACGAACACGATTTCAACTTTAAGGTAAAACATGCCATAAAGTTTCTCGAAGAAGGCGCCAAAGTCAAAGCCTACGTACACTTTAAAGGCCGTACCATCGCATACAAGGAAAAAGGTGAGATCATCCTCCTCAAGTTTGCTCAGGAACTGGCCGATTACGGAAAAGTGGAACTGCTCCCAAAACTCGAAGGAAACCGGATGTTTCTGCACCTGGTTCCCCTTCCTAACAAGAAAAAGTAAACAGTACCCTAATAAATCTGCATAATGCCTAAGATGAAAACAAACTCCAGTGCCAAAAAGAGGTTCTCTTACACCGGCACCGGAAAAATCAAGCGGAAGCACGCTTACAAAAGCCACATCCTTACCAAGATGAGCACCAAGCGCAAGCGTGGCCTCACCCACACCGGATTGGTCGACCAGGCCGATCACGCCAGGGTTGCAAGGATGCTTAGCGCCTAAGAGTTTAAGTTTAACCCGGGAAATAGCTTTCAAGATCCGCCGAAAACGGAACGCTATCACCAAAAAAACAAAATGAAATGCCAAGATCAGTAAATTCAGTAGCATCAAAAGCCAGGAGAAAAAAACTCCTTAAGCTTGCCAAAGGGAACTGGGGTTCCCGCGGTAACGTGTTAACCGTTGCCAAACACACGGTCGAAAAAGGTTTGCAATACGCTTACCGCGACCGTAAAACAAAGAAACGTAACTTCCGCGCCCTCTGGATTCAGCGTATCAATGCTGGCGCCAGAATCCACGGCCTCTCTTACTCGCAATTGATGGGTAAGCTGAACGACAAAGGAATTGAACTCAACCGTAAAGTCCTTGCCGATTTGGCAATGAACCACCCCGATGCCTTTAAATCGGTGGTTGATTCGGTAAAATAAACCTGTTTTATACAGTTGTGAAAATGGCCTCCTCAAGAGGCCATTTTTTATTTCACCGCTTTTTTTACCTTGGGAGCGTGATAGTAAGGGGACAAAAAAAAAATTATTCTGCTTATTGGTTAGTGGCTGCACTGGTGTTTTTTGCGGCCTTTCTCTTATGTGGGTTTTACAACCGCCCGGCTTCAGACGATTTCGAGTTCCTCCGGGTGGTTAAAGCAAAAGGGGTTACCGGATCGATGCTCTTTTTCAGAGATACGTGGAACACCCGCTGGGCCGCCATTTTATGGCTCAATATATGGCTGAAATGCTATCTGGTAACCGGTACCTTTTTCTGGTATCACCTGATAACATTGCTGGCACTTATAACGTCGGCATCTTTTGCGGTAAAAAGGGTTACCTCCTATTACCTGCATTCTCCGTTAAACAACAAAACCATTTTCATATTGGCATCATGCATTGCTATGGCACTTTTTTATTCGACTTTCAGCATACCCGACACCTGGTTCTGGATAAATACCTCCACCATGTACGGATGGAGTCACATTTATGCGTTTCTGGCAATTGGTGCCTTGTTCAGTAAACAGCATACCATAAAAGATAGCATTGTGCTGGTTATTGCCGCCATTTTTATCGGAGGGGGTAACGAGCCTTTCGCTTTAAATGCGATTCTCATTTCAGGTTTCGCCGCTATTGCGCTGACTAAAACGAATGCTGCTAATAAAATACGGATGCTTCTGTTATTCATCGCCTGTGTCGCATTATCGTTTTTATACAGTTATGCCGGCAATGGTCATACCGTAAGAAGCAGCCTGCTCCCCCATCCCGGAGTTACCGGGTTGTCGTGGATTCTTGTTAAGTCGCTGGTAAAATTTACACTGCTGTATCTGCCATCACGACTCCCCGCCATCCTGCTCTTTTTAGTTCCGTTTTATTTCCTGGGCTCCAACTACAAGGGTATGATTCGTACAAGAAGCCTTGTTCGCTATACTTTTATCGCCGGCGCAATACTGCTGGTAACAGCGCTGGCTCCTGTTGTGTTTATTATGGCCGAAATGGGTCCTGAACGTGCCTGGTCGCAACTGTCGCTTTACCTGACGCTGGGTGGTGCCATACTCTTTTTTATTGCAGGCTACCGTTTCAGGGAACGCATTGAGCTGATCAGAATCATTCCTTTTACAGGGATAATGGGTATTGCGCTGGTAATAGCTACATCGGTAAGTGCCGTTTTTCAGGCTAAAGCATATAGCCACGCATGGGACAACAGGATGCATTCTATCGCAACACAACTTACAACTGCCAGTGACGAAATTTTAGTTACCGGTTCACTCCCTGCACCCGGATGGCTGCACAGTGCTGAAATTGCAGAACAGCCTGAACATTTTACCAATCAACATCTTCAGCATTACCTGAACACCCCTCTGCCCATACGCCGTATCAGGAACAATTGATTTTTTATTTCACAATCATTAAACGCGATTGTTCTCTTTGTCCGGTTCCTGACAACACTACCAGATAAAAACCTGAACTGAGGGATTCAGGAAACCGGATTCTGTTTTCACCCTCGCTCACCTGTTGCGTAAACACCTGTTTGCCTTCGGAAGTTATTACAGTAATGTTTCCCTCGAACGGAGCCGCAACATCAACATAATTTACAGCAGGATTGGGGAAAAGATGGAAAGGTTTTTTCGATGGGTATTCGCTTATTCCTACAGGAGTACATCCATTTAGCTTACTTGTACAAATATCGCCGTTCAGCCAGGCCTGTGTCCATTCAAAACTACCGGGACACAATTGCATGCCATAGGTATTAAAACGAATATACAACAAAGTACTTCCCTGTGGTAGCTGGGAAAGGCTATTGGAGGTGAAGCGCAATGTTGAATCGCTGTAGTTGTAATAGTAGAGGTATTGCAAATTACCTCCCGGGACAATCAATGAATCAAATTCAACAGTTGTATAATCGTATTTAATGGCAAAATCAAATGCATAAACAGTATCGTCGGTCGCAAAAGAAATAGGTATGTCGGTATGTGTCCCTGAAATAACCGAACTGCCCAAATCAAAATAGACAGTATCATTATTGTTGATTGACATACTTTTTTGAAGGGTTTCAAATACAGCGGCAATGCTACCCGCCGAAACAGTTGTAACACCGGACAAGAGCATGCATAATAAAAATAGGTATATCCTTTTCAACCGAATTCAATTAAGGTGTACACTCCTTCAATGCAGAACAAAATTTAAATCAGGTTGTAACCTCACAAAATTATAAGAATCCAAACAAGGGTATCCTAATTTAACTTTAAATAACAATCAATAATTCGGCTTTCAGCAGAAAGAATCAATTAAACCATTCCATTCAACCGTGACTTAAGAATGACTTAACAAATGGCGGTTAACCTAATTATAACATAAGTGAGGGAATTACTTAATAGTAGCTGATTTTCTTTGCGGCAATTAAAACAACCCGTTCCGTTTTATGAAACCAGGAGTATTACAACGACCCGAATCGAAAGGGTTTATTGCCTCGCTGATTATTATACTGCTTTTGGTATTGATTTCCATCCGGCTCAATGCGCAGGGATTGGAAAAAATTATTGTAGAAAAATACCATTGCGTTTACTATCCGGCTGACTCATCCGTTAAAGCCGATGTTCCTCCCTCCGGTTCAGTCACCTACAGAATTTTTGCCGACCTGAAACCGGGTTACACATTGCAATCGGTTTATGGAGCTCCGGGACATCCGATGCTATTAAGCAGTACGGGAACTATTTACAATCATCCCGATTATGGAAAATTTATTGCCAATACCATAGACGACAGAAAACTGGGAACGACCATGGTGTTGATCGACAGCTGGATCAGTTTGGGTGCAGGTTCATTTTCATCGTTTGCGGTGCCGAAGACGGCAGATGATACCTCAAACAGTTTTATTACTACAGCTTCACCTGCACTGCTTCAAAAGGGCAGCCCGGCAACAGGCATTCCGCTTCTGAAAAGCGACGGTTTAGCAATTGTAACTGCTGTACCTCCTCGGATCACCCAGATTGGAATGGATTCGTTGCTCAACAACTTGAAAGATGTTTCTACCCCACCCGGCGGTTACCGCTTTGAGACGACCAATGGTGCCTGGGGTTGTCTGGGCGGTGCCGCCGGTCCCGATTCGTCAACAAATGTTATTTGTATTGCACAGTTCACCACCACCGGGGACCTGCATTTCGAATGGAATATGCAGTTAGGAACTCCGGGAGGAGGAGTGGAAAATTATGTAGCTAAAAACCCTTCCGGAAGTGAAATCTTAACTCCCGCACTTTCTGTTTCCTTATCGACGGCAGAAGTGTTTAAAGATTCTAAATCAAAAAAGAAACGCAAAACAGCCAATAAAGGATAAGATCGAAAGGTGATTTGTTAGTCGTTAATCCAACTTTCGGTTAACATTCAAATAGCAGGACACTAACATTAAAGTAACGATTTATTCAAGTTCAGACCATCCATAATATCGAATTTTGTAACAGTAAATTAAGAGCAATAATCTTCATCTAAAAACCAAATAAATCCTTCGACATGAAACGAATTTTATCATTTTACTCTTTAGCATTGCTGATGTTAACCGGCACTGCCAGGGCCCAGCAGGGACTTGAAAACATTATTGTTGAGAAATATTATATTTCCGATACAAATGATGTAGCTGTTAACGCAACAGGTGGTATACTTCCTGTCGGATCTGTAACTTATCGCGTATTCGTTGACATGTTACCTAACTATATTTTTCAGTCGGCCTACGGCGACCCGAACCATGAATGCCGTTTTGAAACCACCACACTCTTTTTCAATAACGAAGACCGTGGTGCCATTCATCCCACCTTTAATTTCAATTATTGCAAGGATAACACTGTTATGCTCGACTCCTGGTTGTCGGTAGGTGCTGCATGCAACGGACATATAGGGGTACTGAAAGGCGATGACGACGGTGTGGGTACTGTGGTTAACGTTGATAATGTACTGCAAAACCAGGATCCTGACATGGGTATTCCATTGACACAGCAAGATGGTATGGTTGCCGGCACTCCCGAGCCGGTGGTAACAGTTGGCATAGGTACCGAAATAATGGTATTCGACGCACAAAATGATGGTACCAACGGACCCGTTTTCAGCACTAACAACGGAGCCTGGGCTTCTCTCAATGGTTCAATGGGTGCCGATTCTGCTCTCAACAGAGTCTTAATTGCACAAATTACAACTGACGGCGACTTCTCTTTTAAACTGAATATTCAGATCAGAAACCAATCCACTTTCGGAGTAGAAAATTATGTGGCCGACAACGCTGTAGGCAACGAGGTGGTGTTTCCGGGATTAACCTACTCTTCGCTCAACTCAGGAATTCACGAAGACAATATGGTTAACAATTCATTCGGAATTTTCCCGGTTCCTGCACACGACCGGGTAACATTAGCCTATTCCACCACCGCTAACGCTAAAACAGCTGTATACACTGTATATGATCTGCTTGGTAATCAAGTTGCAGAACAGGATCTTGGAAACATTCAGGGAACCGGCAAAACCACACTGGATGTGAGCGGTCTTGCTCCGGGTATTTATATGGTTTCATTAAATGTCAATGGCCAGATCCTGACAAGAAAACTTATTAAGTATTGATTCATTGCACTACTTATCAGGATACTGACATGAACAATGTTCAGTATCCTGATTTTATTTAAACAGAACCCAATCAGGTGATAGATTTCGTTCGCATCTCATGAAAAAAAACTTATTTCTGCTGCCCTTACTGTTTTTTATACTGGTCGCCTTTCAGTCGCTGGGGCAGGGTACCTTACGGGGAAAAATTTCCGATAAAAACGGCGAAACACTTATCGGAGCTACAGTGGTACTGAAATCCAATCCGGGAATCGGCGTAACCGCTGATCTGGATGGTAACTACTCATTGAAAATAAATGACAGCACTCCGCAAATAATCGTTATCTCTATTGTAAGCTATAAAACAATTGAATTCCCCGTTACGCTCAAAAACAATCAGGTTGTGGTTAAAAATTTCGTGATGGAGTCCGCCACATTTGATGTTGAAGCAGTTGATATTACAGCTAAAGCCATTAAAGCAAATGACTATTACATGGAAGAGGTGAAAAAGAAGTCGGCGACCACCATCGACTACGTATCATCAGCTACAATGAAAAAAACCGGGGACGGCACTGTGACTGCCGCGGTAACACGGGTGGCCGGCGTTTCAACAAACGGACAATTTATTACAGTACGGGGAATTGGCGACAGGTATGTGAAAACATCTGTTAACGGTTCTAAAATTCCGACTCTTGATCCCTTTACCAATAACATCAAACTGGACCTCTTCCCTCCTGCCCTTGTTGACAATGTTATCATTACAAAAACCGCAAGCCCCGATCTTCCGGGTGATTGGGCAGGCGCTTACCTCTCCATCGAAACCAAAGACTACCCCGATCAGCTGGCCGTATCAGTTGAAACATCTTTTGGATACAACAGTCAGTCTACTTTTCAAAATGTAATTTCTTCCGAAAGGAGTAAAACCGATTGGCTGGGTTATGACAAATCATTCAGGGATTACGATCATGCAGGTTTTGTAAATGCCAATGCCACACCCACGCAATTTCAGCAACTGGAAGCGCTCGGACTTGGAAGCTATTACAGCTCTTTAGGCGTAAACAATGAGAACTGGTATACCAACGCCGAAGAGTATTACAAACTGGGGCTGGTACAACTCGGATTACTTGCACCCGCGCAGTTTGACGATCCACAGGCTATACAGGCGGCTAAAAACAATTATCTGCTCCAGGGGTATAATGCACAGGCATTTGCCACCATCAATAAAGATGTGCCAGCTTCCGGAAAAGCCTTTCCCGACAACTGGAACACAGAAACGCGAAAAGCTCCGCTGGACTTTAGCCAGAATTTTACAATCGGAAATCAGGTCAGCCTTTTTGGAAAACCATTGGGATTTATTACAGGTTTCAGATACTACTCCGTGAATTTATACGATCCTGAATCCATCGCCAACCGTGCAGGTGTTGCATCCGACAGTACCGGTGGTCTGGTTCCGGTAGTTACATCGCAACTCAAACAGCAAAGCGGTATCGAAACCAATGGGTGGAATGCCTTATTCAATGCCGCATATAAATTTACCCCCAATAACAGTATCTCGGTGCTGTTTATGCCCAACTTAAACGGTACCAACAGGGTTCGTAAATCATACGACAAAACAGATAAGACAACCGTTGTTACCCTGAACCAGTATTACGAACAGCGCAAACAACTTGTTTACCAGTTAAAGTCCGAAAACTACATTCCATCGGTAAAAACAAAACTCGACGCCAACTTTTCCTACACCAGAGGATCGAGTTCGGCACCTGATTTTAAAAACCTGCAGTACTGGATAAATCCCGATTCCTCTCTGCAAATAGGTGGTTCAATCGGCGATGGTATCCACAGGTACTTCAGGTACCTCGATGAAAATGTTTTCGATTCACGCGTAATTGCCGAAGTACCGATTGATGATGAACCCATTTATGTCAGAAAAATTAGATTTGGCGGATCCTATCAACATACCGATCAAACGTATGATCAATATGACTACTATGTACTCACCGGTCCCAATATTGGCCCCTTACCCAATGAGGACATCAACGCCTATTTAAGTCTTGATCAGTTTGAATTGAAAAACGAAACAGATCCAAGTGGTATCCCGGTTAGCTATATGAATGCCTATTACCAGGAAATCGGAACAGATGCAAATCATACTTTCGGAAACAGCTATGTTGCGGCTGCCTTTGCCATGGCCGATTATGGCATCACAACAGGACTCAGGGTTTCCGGAGGAGTCAGAGTTGAAAAGGCACATGTATTCACCGATGTGGTAGCCTTTGATGAAAAAGGGTATAAGAAAAATGATCCAAGGCGTGTATATTCCGATGCCTACCCTATCGCAAATCCGGGAGAACTGGATAAAACATCCGTTTTACCCAGCATCAATGTTATTTATGCCCTAAAGGAAGATGAATTTTCTCCTATTAACATACGAGCCAATTACAGTCAGTCTGTTGCCCGCCCAAGCATCCGTGAGTTATCCGATGTGGCCGTTTTGGATTATGAATTACGTGCTCCTGTTTATGGAAATTCAAGCCTTAAACCAGTTACCATTAACAATTATGATTTGAGAGGTGAGGCCTATTTTAAATCGGGAAATAATATTACTGCAAGTTTGTTTTATAAAGATTTTAAAAACCACATAGAACTGATAAACGCCAACGGCTATACCTGGCAAAATGTTGACAAGTCAAATGTCATGGGAGTTGAACTCGAAGGAACGCTCGCAATTACCAAAAACCTGGATTTCAGTTCGAATGTTACTCTGGTAAAGTCGCAGACTACCTTTACACGTACCCGTTATGATCTGGCCGGAGGCATCCCCCAATATATTCCGCTCGATACCGTAACACGATCGATGTACGGTCAGGCACCATATGCTGTAAATGCCATACTATCCTATAAACTGGATAGCATTGGACTGATTTTTACCGTTGCTTACAACGTACAGGGACCCCGTCTTGTAATCGCATCCAATAACAAAGAAGTACCCGATGTTTACGAGCTGCCCCGCAACCTGATTGACCTGAAAGTAAGTAAATCAATCAGTAAACATTTCTCACTGAGTGTGACTGTAAGAAATATCCTGAACGAATCAATCACCCGGTCTTATAAATATGATGAGGGGTATGATAAACTGGATTACGACAGATACACTTATGGTACAAACTATCAACTGACTTTTGGTTACAAATTATAAATACTAATTAAATGAACTGTTCTGCAAAATTCCTGATCGTACTATCGCTGTTGCTGACATCTGTTACGGCATTTGCTCAGGTTCAGGATGTACGGGTCGAAACCTATTACATTTCCGATCAAAACGATGCTACCGATACTACAGGGGGTACTCTCGAAGAGGGGTCTGTAACCTACAGAATTTACATTGATCTTGCTCCGGGAAACAAATTAAAAAGCATTTATGGCGATGCCAATCATCCCCTGATGATAAGCAGTGATCAGCCTTTCTTTAACAATGCCGTTGATGGCCAAACGTTTGGTAAAAATTTCTCGTTAAACCGATTGAGCGAAAATACTGTAGCGCTGGATTCCTGGCTTACACTCGGACTGGTAACCAAATCGAGTGCGAAACTGAACGGGATACCCAAATACGACGATGAAAACGGCTCAATAATCGGCGGCGTTAACAATGACGGAGGCAGCGCCGGTATAGTTGGCGGATTGCTCACAAACAATGACCCGCTTGCCGGAATACCCCTTACCATCAGCGATGGAAACGATACCTTAACCCATCCAACAGGCAACTGGTTCGATTTCGGAATCCTGAGTTCCAATGGTAATGATTCAACCATATTCGGAAGCATCACTTCATGTTCTGTTTTTAATTCAACTAACTGCGCATTACAGTATTCTTCCGGTATTTCGGGTGTTAACCCTGACAGCAACCTGGTGCTTGTGGCCCAATTAACCACTAAAGGCACATTGGAATTTCAATTAAACATAGAGGTAATCGGAACATCCGGTAATGTAACCAAGTATGTTTCGAGCGACAGCCTCTTACAACCCGGTGAAGTGTATTTCCGAAAATTACGCTTCCCTTTTATTCCTGTTTGCGGTTGTGCCGACCCCAACTACATGGAATTTAACCCCGATCGTGATTGTGACAGTCAGGATTCATGTCAAACACTCATTGTGTTTGGTTGCATGGATCCCAATGCTTGCAATTACGATCCGGCTGCCAATGTAAATCTTCCGAACATGTGCTGTTATCCGGGTAAGTGCAACGACAGGGATCTCTCTGTAGTATGTCCCGAACTGGAGACCAACAAAAATAGTACCGCCGACGATATTGTTCTTTCGCCGGTACCTGCAGGTGATATCATAAAAGTGGAATTACCGCAATTGACATCCGGATACGACTGTTTAGTGTATGATTCCTATGGCAAAAAAGTAAATGAGATGCATCAAAATGGAATTCAACAGCATCTGAACATCGATTTAACCGGTTTATCACGCGGTATTTATTTTGTGCGGATAGTTAACAGTGATGTAAACATCACAAAGTCGTTTATTAAAGATTAATAAATTACTTAAACAATGAAACTTCGTTTTAGAATAAAACTTGCACTCCTGCCAGCCGTCTGTTTACTTATTGCCACTGCAGGATGTGACGATAAAAAAAACCCTGATCCTGTTGTTCATGAAATGGGTGTAATGACCGATATTGACAACAACACGTATACCACTGTAAAAATTGGTAATCAATGGTGGATGGCAGAGAATCTGAAAGTTACCAAATACCGAAACGGGATGCCGATTCCTGAAATAACCGACTCAACAGATTGGGTAAACCAGTCAACAGGTGCCTGGTGCCGCTATGAAAACGGGACCGGACAGGTAATTCCTGAAGGCCTTTTATACAACGGTATGGCTGTCACCAACCCCAATCTACTCGCTCCCGAAGGTTGGCATATTCCAACGGATGAGGAATGGAAAACCCTTGAAATGGAGCTCGGCATGACCCAGCAGCAAGCCAACGGTTTAACCTGGAGAGGAAATACCGAAGGAGATAAAATGAAATCGACCGGAGCTAATGAGTGGAATGTTATTGACGGAAATTTACCCGATAACGAGAGCGGGTTTACCGCCCTTGCCGAGAGCTGCAGGTTGTTTAACAGCGAATGGGGTGCCCCGGGATTGCGCTATACAGGATTCTGGTGGACAGCATCACCCTATGGAACAGAGGAAGCATGGTACCGGCACCTGGATTATAAAAACACCAATGTATTCCGCTCACACGCCAATAATCATTACGGATTCAGTATCAGATGTGTAAAAGATTAAAGGTGCAATAAACCATCACAATTGTTTTGATTTGGACCTCCATGAGGTCCCTTTTTTTTAAGAAAAGATGTGCTGTTTTGAGTTCTTTTCCATAGTAGAAATTTAATAATTAACATACAGCTAACACTATTTATCGGTTACAGTAACAATTTGATAAATTGTTATTTCTTTTTGATTTACACACTCATCAGACTTTTGTCATGTCCATCATAAAGATGTGACAACACATTCTAACCTATTAATCAAAACAAAAAAAAATGAAAAAATTGATGACAATGTCAAAAATGCTGGCGTCGGCTCTTCTGTCGCTTACAGCTGCGACAGGGTTTGCTCAATCGAACCTTGGAGCCGCGTGCGGATGTCCTACCCCGGTATCTTCACGACCAACAGTAAACGTTAGCACCCTCACCGACAACAGTGGCGGAGCTGCCGATGGCGAATTACTTGCCCCTAACACTATTTTCGATTGCAGTAAAACCTGGATTTTGGATAAAAAAGTGTACGTTCCAAGCGGAAAAACTTTAATAATCCAGCCGGGAACGGTTATTAAAGGTAATGCTGCAGCTAACCCTGCTGATGCAACCTGTCTGCTTGTAGAAGTAGGCGGTAAAATTATTGCTTCAGGAACTGAAGATTGCCAAATTGTATTTACAGCAGCAGCCGACAACCTCGACGGTTCTTACCCTATCTCCAATATCGGTCAATGGGGCGGATTACTGCTTGCCGGTAAAGCTACCAACAACCTTACCCTTGCCGCTAACGGTCCTTTCCAGGCAGGTGTTGGTGATGGTCGCCTTTGCGTAGCCGACGGTCTTGGTACCTTCGAAGGATTTGCTTCTTCAAACAGCAAAAACCAGTTTGGTGTAAACCTTACTGCCGGTGGTGTATTTGACGACAACGACAACTCAGGTATCCTCCGTTATGTATCTATCCGTCACTCGGGAGCCGTGCTTCAGGTTGGTGGAGAAATCAACGGCCTTACACTTGGATCAGTTGGCCGCGGTACCACAATCGAACACCTTGAAATTGTTTCCTGCGCTGATGACGGAATCGAATTTTTCGGCGGCACCGTAAACGTGAAATATTGCACTATGCTGTTCGGAAACGACGATAACTTCGATTGGGATGACGGCTGGAGAGGTAAAGCACAGTTTGTTTTTGCCGTTCTCTCTCCTTCTTCAAGCCCCGATGCCGACCACGGTATGGAGTGCGATGCTGACGATCAGAAATCAAACAATACTCCCCGTTCACATCCTGTTTTCTACAATGCAACATTCATTGGAAAAGACAAATGGGTTTCTACTGCAGATAACAGCGGTATGTCCGGTATCCGTGCAAAAGAATACACAGAGGGTGAAATCTACAACAGCATCTTCGCAAACTTCCGTTATGGATTTAACGTTTCCAAAACCATCCCAAGCGGACGTACATGGGAAGCTTACCACAACTGGTCAACTGCTGCCGGTAACGGAACCAACAGTTTGAAAGTAAAGTGCAACACTTTTGCTAACGATACAGCTGCATTCAGAGCAATGGTTCTTGACAATGCTACCACAACTCCTATGACTGCTGCGGACAGCACTCAGTTTTTCACAACTGACCTGAACACTTCCGTTTCAACCATTCCCGGATTCCTTTACAACTGGGCTATTAACCCAACTACCAACGCGGTAACCACACAGTTTGATGCCATTCCAAATCCTGCACTTTCTGTAACAGGCTGCCCAACACCTCCGGTTGATGGCTTCTTTACTCCTACCAGCTACCGTGGTGCTTTTGCACCAACAGGTGACTCCTGGTTGTCAAACTGGTCGTACTCCACAGTATTGGATGTAACTGCCGGACTGCAACCATGCCCAGCGGATATCAACAACGATGGTATCATCAACGTATCGGACTTTAATGCTGTTCTGGGTGCATTCGGTACCAGCTGCCAATAATTAAACCATCACACCAAACTATCTGACTAAACTTAATTAACACCCAGAGCTTATGAAAAAAATTATATTAGGCCTTGGCTTGCTTATCGCAAGCGCACTTAGCGTGCATGCACAAGGTCTCGAAAACTTTATCGTAGAAAAATTCTACGTAACCAATGCCGCAGATAATGCCGGTAACGGTTCAACGGGAACTTCACTACCTACCGGATCAGTTGTATGGCGTTTTTACGCCGATATGGCTCCGGGATGGCAGCTCCAGAGTGTATACGGAGACCCTAACCACCAGTTAATCATCTCTACCACTACCTCGTTCTTCAATAACCTCGATCGCGGAAGTGACCGCGCAAATGCCATCAACGGTAACTTTATCGGAACAAACACCAACTATATTGATTCGTACATCACTTTAGGTGGTACCTGCTCAAACCGTTTAGGTGTATTGAAAACAGAAGATGATGCTACAAACAACCTGAGTGTATCAGGAGGCTACCTTCAGAACAATGATGCTTCTGCAGGACAACCCCTCACAGTTCGTGACGGACAAACCGGTACTACTGCAACTCCTGCCGCAATTACCATTGCAGGATTTCCAAACCCGCTGGATATGTTCGATAATCCCCCATCAGGTGGTTCCAGCTTAGTTTCGGACCCTATCAATGGCGGTGCATGGGCTACCACTCCCGGCGCAGTAGGACCAACAGCTACCAACCGCGTGCTTATTGCTCAAATTACTTCCGACGGTGTGCTTACCTACAATTTCAACCTTCAGATCCGTAATACAACAACGCTGGTGGTTGAAAACTGGGTATCATCAAATGCTGTAGGCGGCGAACAAGTATTGGCCGCTCTTGCAGGAACAGTAAACCAGGCTAACGCTCTGCCAACTGCAGCTGTTACAAATCCTATCAACGGAACATCGTTCCTGGTTGGACAACCTGTAACTATCGATGCCACAGCAAGCGACGCTGATGGTACTGTTACCAATGTTGAATTCCTCGTTGATAACGTCGTAGTAGGTTCCGACAACACAGCTCCATACTCGTTTGTATGGAATGCTACAGTTGGTTCTCACAGCATCACCGCAAGAGCTACCGATGACCTCGGCGGTACAGGTACCTCTTCTGCGGTTAACATCCTGGTTGGAAACGTACTTCCTCCCTCAGTTAGCATTACATCGCCAACCAACGGAACCACATTTGTGCTTGGAGATGTTGCTACAATTGATGCAAACGCATCGGATGTTGACGGAACAGTAACCAATGTGGAATTCTTTGTTGACGGTGTATCGATTGGATCTGATGCAACTTCTCCCTATTCCATTAACTGGCCTGTGGTTTTAGGAGTTCACAATATCACTGCTACTGCAACCGATAACGATAACGCAACTGCCACTACTGCACCCATTTCAGTTACCGTTTATGATTCAAGTGCCGCTTATGCCCTTGTTTCATCAAACAATCCCTGCAGCCAAAACAACTTCTGTCTGCCTATCATCGCTATCACACCTGTAAATGATGTAATAGGATACGACATCGTTCTCTCGTTTGATAACACTAAAGTGTTACCTACCGGAGTTGTTACTGTAGGAAGTGATTTAATTACTCCCTCATATGTTACAACTGCCAACAGCATCAATGCCGGAGCAGGTTTAATGTATCTGTCTGTTTTCTTTAATGCAGGTGCTCCGCTGAATGCAGAATTCAACGGCACAGGTGAACTGCTGTGTGTACAATTTGCACGTACTGCAGGTTTTGGAGCTCAGGACACAGCCGATTTCCAAATCAACTCATTACAAGAGAGCTATTTCAACGGCGTTCAGCCTAAAGTAGTGAGCCCCGGTAGTTACAGCACTTATCAGGAGTCGTCTTTCAACAGCCATTTGCAATTCTGGTTTGATGGAAGTCCTATCCGTTACGATGCTGTAAATACTGCATCCTACCTGATTACAAATATTTATGGTACTGATGCTTCCTGCAGCAACCAGTCAGCTATTGCTGTCCAGCCAAATACATCAGGTGACTTCTCTTATGACTATGCAAACGGAACTTCTATCGACATCAGTAAAGACATTCCGAATGCCATCAGCGTTCAGCCGGTTATCAATGGATTTGATGCCTTCCTGACACGTCGTGTACTGATTAACGATGCCACTTTTGTTCCTTCTGTTTATCAAATGATAGCAATGGACGTAAATACGGATGGGGTTGTTTCGGCAGGTGACCTTTCACAAATCAACCAGCGTGCTGTATTGATTATTGATGAGTTCCGTCAGGACTGGAACTACGGTTCAAACGGCGTTTCCAACGGTCAGCCTTCAAAAGACTGGTTGTTTATCGATGGCACAACGCTTTCATCTGATCCTGCTTACCAGATTTCAAGCAACTTTCCGTTTGATGACGGAACAGGATACTCCAAATCGAACGTACCACAAGTACCCTTCTGCCTTGAAGTTCCTTACCAGACTTCGGCAACCTGTAACGCTTTCGGAATTGAAAACTATACCGGAATCCTACTGGGAGACGTAAACGGTAACTTCGCTACCAACTCAACCGGTGGTCCTTTCCGTTTGTCAAACGACAAAAAAGTAGTATTCGATTTGTCTAAGGCAATTTATGGAAACGGCTACGTTGAAGTACCTGTGGTAGCAATTTCAAACGAGAACGTAAACGCTCTTGACTTTGCTGTTAAGTTTAACGAGAACAAAATGTCGTTTGCCGGAGCAAACGCAACCGCAAACGGAATGGAATCGCTTGTTAACTATAACAATGCAGACCACACAGTTCGTTTCACATCTTACAGCTTGCAAAACTATGATCTCTCGGTTTCTCCTGTTTCCGTTCGCTTTAATACAACAGCAACAGAAATTACTAAAGAAGATCTCATGAATGCAACTGCTTACCTTAACGGTGAAGAAGTATCGGTTGAAATAATCGGAAGCCGCGTTTCCGGTGCAGAAGCTATGGTGAACGTTTTCCCTAACCCTGCATCAGATATGATCAATGTTATTACCTCTGAAAATGCCAACATGCAACTCATGGACGCTAACGGCCGCGTTGTTATGGCGCAGGATAATATGAATGCCTACCAGAAGTATGAATTCAAAACTTCCGGTCTTGCAAAAGGTATTTACCTGATGAAGATTTTTGGAGACAATGTTCTCTCAGTTAAAAAAGTGATTGTTGAATAAAAGATTTGAGTCCCTTTTAAAACCCGGCCCTGTAGGCCGGGTTTTTTTTGTTTCTCGCCTTTTGGTTATCCTGTGTCAACAGTCAATGTGTGTAAACGCCGCGCGTTATTTGGTTGTTAAGTATATCTGAATTTAAAATAAAGCCATTGATATTGGTTTATATTTCAAATTGTTACAAAATTTTGGGAGGTAAAAGATTAAACATTTCATAACGGAGACCCTGCCTAAAATCGCAGACCGCTTTTCTACTTTCACATTCCCATTATGAAATCTGATTTCTTTTCCTCATTGTTTGTAGTATTCGCAATCTGCGTATTCCTGTCAGTGTGCCCATTTTCGCTTTATGCCGAACATCCGCATGCATGTTTACTGTCAGGTGATGAACCGGCAATCCTCTCCATAAATCAAAACGATACCATTTACTTTGATTTTCTGCACGCCAGCTGTACTTCTCAGCATATTGAAATCCCCGTTTATATCTCAACCGATGATCCGGTTTATGCGCTTGATTTTGCACTAAAGTTCAATCCGTCTCAATTTACCTTTGCCTCATTTGTAAATCACAAAGCATATCTGAATGCGGCGACCAATTTCAACCCGGCCGACAGCACACTCCGATTTACCTCATTTAGTTTTACCCAGGTTATTGAAAGCAACAGTCCGCTGATTACACTGGTATTCAACTACGG
>DASUFP010000028.1:0-5698 GCA_036274495.1 Bacteroidia bacterium | reverse complement strand
AAAAACGAGCGGCGCATCAATTTGAAACAATTTTGTAAATTAGTGAATATCTCCAGAAGAAGAGCCTCCGGCATTCTCGCTGATCTGATTAGTGTTGGCGTCATCAGAGAACATCAAACTGAAAAACCTGAATTTTATACGCTCAGTTAGATGATATAGGTCATAAAATATATGAAACCAATTTATTAAATTTACGTGATTCATAAAACTTCACTATCATGGAAAACAGCAGTAAAGTAATTCTGGCACTGCTTGCAGGCGCTGCAGCAGGAGTGGTAATCGGGCTATTGATTGCACCCGAAAAGGGATCAGAAACACGTGAGAAAATCACCGGTACAGCCAAAAAGCTGGCGGACACCATCGTTGCAAAAACAGAGGAGGCTATTGATAAAGCCTCTCAAAAAGTGACGGGAGCCTGATACTAATACCTGAAAGAAATGGAAGACTATAAAACAGAAATTGAAGAGCTTGTTGATGACATTAAAGAGTATGTCAACACGAGTGCGGAAATTTACAAAATGAAGGCTTCCGCCCAGGCCGCAAGAGCCGGAGCGAGCACCATGATTGGTATAGTAGTTGGAATTCTGGCAACTGTAGCATTTCTGTTTTTTAGTTTTGCGGCAGCATTCAGTATATCATCGTGGCTTAACACCCAATATTCGGGCTTCTTGGTGATTGGTGCGCTATATGGAATTATTGCCCTGGTTATCTCTGCACAGCGCAATAAAGGATTAAGAGATTCACTTACTGATAAGTTCATTAAACACATCTATTCAGATGACCACCAATAAGCGAATCGTTTCTATGAGCGATCTGCAGATGGAGATCGCTTTGCTGGAAACCAAAAAGGCCGTTCAGGAGGAAAAAATCAGGGTGGGAGTTAAACAGCTTTCCGAAAACCTGAAACCCGCCAATCTGGTTCGCAACGCCATCAAATCTCTCGGCAGCGATAAGGAGCTCAAGAGCGATCTGGCAAAGAAAGGCACGGAGGCACTTGCCGGTTTTCTTATCAGCAATCTGGCTTTTAAAAATTTTGGTTCCGCAACCCGCACTGTTGCCAGCTTAATTGGCACAACAGTTTTATCGGGACTCATTGGAGACGAAGCCGGAAAGTATGTTGAAAAGATAAAAAACCTGATTGCGAAGTTTAAAAACAATCCGCAGGATGGCAAAACTGTTTTTGACGAAAAGGATAACTACCGTCAGTAACCCGTTCCTATCACCACCTTTTTGTTAACAACGGCATTTGCCGATGTTATCCTGAAACAATAGACTCCTTTTGACAAATCCGGAGGTAATGCAAACGTTACAATACCCGTTGACGTTGCCGTAATTTTTTTGCTGAGCACCAACTGCCCTGTCTGATCGTACACTTCAACCTGCGATGAACCGGAAGTGAATAGCTGAGAACTCAACTGGATAACACCGGATCCCGGATTGGGAAACACGGTTACCTCACTCCCATTTCCTATCAACCACACCACAACTGTTTCCGATACCGAACTGCAACCGATGGTATTGGTGGTGGTTACCTTGTAGTTTCCCCTCTCTGTTGCATTGTAAGAATTGTTTGTTGCACCTGCAATAGCTGCACCATTGCGATACCATTGATAGGTAAACCCGGGATAATAGGGAGTATTGAGTAAATAAGTGGGACCATTCACAAACAAGGTATCACGGTAACTGATATGTGCAACAGGATGGCAACTGTCACCAGCCAGTTTAAACAGGCCATGATAAAATGAACCCAGATACATTTCACCGTATTTATCCTCTCCAAAAGTGGTGTAGTCGAACTGGCTGAAAAACCCGAAAGAAACAGGTGTAAAGTTTCCTGTGCTGTCTGCATTCAGTCCTCTGATTTCACCGCTGCAATAATCTGTAAAAAAGTATGTTCCGTACCACTGCCCGTAAACAGCACCTCTGTACACATATCCTCCTGTAATGGAACAGGCCGGACCATGACCATATTCAAAAACCGGGGCTGCATAATCCTGTTGCGACAGGCATCCGGAAGTATTATAGGGCAGTGTCCCTTCATAACAACGCCATCCGTAATTATTGCCACCACGAGTACCGGCATACTCGAGATCAATTTCTTCTCGTAAGGCCTGTCCAACATCTGCAATCCAAAAATCACCTGTAAGTCTGTCGAAGGAAGCCCTCCATGGATTACGTAATCCGAATGCCCAAATCCGCTCATCGGCATCGGAAGAGCCGTAAAAAGGGTTGCTGGCGGGTATGGTGTATCCCGGTGACTGACTTACGTTAATGCGTAGTATTTTCCCGAGCACTGTCTGCAAATTTTGACCGTTACCCATAGGATCACCGGCAGACCCCCCGTCACCAAACGAGATATATAAAAAACCATCGGGTCCAAATTGCATGTTGCCTCCGTTGTGATTGGTAAAAGGCTGTTGTACCGTAAAGAGTATTTCTTCGCTCATGACATCAGCAGAATCAGGATCCTGGTCACTCACATGAAAGCGGGATATTACGGTGTTGTTAAGGTTGTTTACATAATCAACATAAAAAAATCCGTCAGTTGCATAATCAGGGCTGAATGCCAGTCCTAAAAGACCCTGTTCCGTACCGGTTGAATTTACTTCCGGATCAATATCCAAAAAGGGCCTGATGAGGAGATTTCCGTTTAAATCTGAAATACGAATACGTCCCACCTGTTCAACAATAAACAATCGGTCGTCGCCGCAATGTTTGATATCGGTAACCCGTGAAACGGAAGGAACAAATGGAACAGGAACGAGCTGCGCAGCTGCTCTGTTAAAAAGAAACACAATCAATATAATAAGAACCTGTCGCAATTTCATAACACACAAAGATACTGCACAACCGGATATTAACAGAAAACCCCGCCAAATGGCGGGGTTTTCTGTTAATTCGGCTTAATAATTACTTTACTTTTGAAGCAAGTTCAGCGCCGGCTTTAAATTTCGCAACTTTTTTAGCAGCGATTTTGATCTCTTTTCCGGTTTGAGGATTGCGTCCTAAACGCGCAGCTCTTTTAGAAATAGAGAATGTGCCAAATCCTACGAGCGTTACCTTATCACCTTTTTTTAGCGTTTTTGCAGTAACTGACAGGAAAGCCTCAAGTGCTCTTTGAGCATCGGACTTTGTGATTTTGGCTTCAGATGCAATAGCATCAACTAATTCACCTTTGTTCATTTTGCTTATTTTTTATTGGTTAGTAATTAATATAACGAAAGTATATTACCACAAGCGTTACTCCAAGGTAATTAGCCGAAAAGCCTCTGATTTGTTGATAAAACGGGGGTTTTGTTGATAACTCCGGCCACAAACCTACTGTTTACAAGGGTTTGAAGCTAAAAGACTGGTGATTTCTTTGTCATACCAAGGAAATCATCAAGTAAAGTGTACGAAAACCAGCGAAGTTAAAATGCAAGCAATTTCGCAAGTACCGCTGCAACTTTTTCCGCATTCGGAATCATCCGTGCCTCTAAAGTTGCATTGAGCGGAATAGCAGGTAAATTTTCTGATCCTACAACTTCAACAGGAGCATCAAGAAACTGAAAACAGGATGCAGCAATTTTTCCGGCCAATGCCTGCGCAAAAGAATTACCAACCGGCTCTTCGGTTACAACCAGACAACGTGAGTGACGTTTAACTGCATCGATCAAAATTTGTTCGTCGAGCGGATACAAAGTTCTGAGATCGATTATTTCAACACGGCCGGGAAAAGAAGCGGCAGCTGTTTTAGCCCAGTAAACACCCATGCCATAGGTAACCACAACAGCTGAAGCAACATTTTTTACAATGTTCTTATCAGCTTCCAAAACAATTCTTCCTTTTCCAAACGGAATAATATAATCGGCATCGGGCTCTACAGTGCGTGCATCTTCGGTACCTTTAATTTTAGACCAGTAAAGACCCTTGTGTTCAAAAATCACAACAGGGTTGGGGTCGTAATAGGCAGCTTTCATCAACCCTTTCAAATCGGCACCCGTACTGGGATAGGCAATCTTTATTCCACGGATGTTTGTCAGCACACTTTCAACTGAAGAGGAATGGTAAGGTCCGCCACTCCCGTAAGCCCCGATTGGAACACGAATAATACAGCTTACAGGCCATTTCCCATTTGATAAATAACAAGAGCGACTGACTTCGGTAAACAATTGATTTAATCCCGGCCATATATAATCGGCAAACTGCACCTCCACAATTGGTTTGCATCCGGTAGCAGACATTCCAACAGTACTACCAATAATAAATGCTTCCTGAATGGGTGTATTGAATACACGGTCGTCGCCAAATTTTTGTGCAAGCGTTGCTGCCTCTCTGAAAACTCCGCCCAATCGCTTTCCAACATCCTGACCATACAACAAACACTCTTTATGTTTGGCCATCAATTCCTGAACCGCAAACAATGCACAGTCAACCATCACCGTTTTATCGCGTCCGGCAGGAGCCCGTACACCTTTTTCTTCAGTTACTGGTGTCGGTGCAAAATCATGAGTAAACAAATCTTCGGGGCGGGGGTCTTCGGCAGCACAGGCAGCATCATATGCTGTTCGGACCTGTGCGGCAGTTTCCTTTTCAATAGCTGTCAGTTGTGCTTCATTGAAACCAAATTCCAGCAATTGTGTTCTGAACCGCGGGAAAGGATCGCGAAGGCCGGCTGCTTCAAGATCATCACGGTACCATTCTTTTCTTACTCCGGATGTATGATGATTGAGCAAAGGAACTTTTGCATGCACTAAAAAAGGGCGCCGCTCGGTTCTGATCTTTTGCATTACTTCCCTGATTGTTTGATACGATTTAATAAAATCGGTACCATCAATCGTTCTTGTTTCAAGACCTTTGAATCCCAAAGCATATTCGGAGGCATCCATGGCACGTATTTCAGCAGCATTGGCAGAAATATCCCATTCGTTATCCTGAACCAGGTACAGAATCGGAAGTTTTTTCAAAACTGCCATCTGAAAAGCTTCAGCAACCTCTCCTTCGGTTATTGAGGCGTCGCCAAGTGAACAGATCACCAGCGGATTATTTTCTGCTGAGTACTCTGACAACTTTTGCGATTCAAGATATTGCAATCCCATTGCCACTCCTGTTGAAGGAATCGCCTGCATGCCGGTTGCACTGGATTGCATAGGAATTTTGGGCATATCAGGTCTGCGTAAGCTTGGATGACTATAGTATAAACGTCCTCCGCTAAATGGATCATCACGCTTTGCCATCAGCTGCAGCATCAGCTCATAAGGAGTCATGCCAATGCTAAGTAACATGCTGTCGTCACGGTAATATGCTGACAGAAAATCCTGAGGCAGTAATTGCAATCCTGCAGCAATCTGGATGGCCTCATGCCCCTTTGAGGTAGCATGCACATATTTGGCCGTTACGGAAGCGTTAGCCTCGTAAATGTCGCTCATGGCACGGGCTGTTGCCATGATTGTAAAAGCTTTAATTAAGAGGGCTTCCGATATTTCAGAAGGACGATGAAGTTCTTTTGCAGTGGCCATAGAAACACAAAGGTAGCAAAATGAGACAAGGCCTCCGGCGAACAGGCCTCCTGGCGTTTGTTATCGGTTTCCGGCTTTAAATCCGGCTATAGCGTTTCTGGTATACTCTGAAAGCACCAGAGATCCGCTCATTTCAGCTCTTTCCATGAGTAATGAATCCCAGTTGTCGGTTCCTTGCCAGAAGATATGTTTCAACTGTT
>DASUFP010000027.1:0-14430 GCA_036274495.1 Bacteroidia bacterium | reverse complement strand
GCCATTTTCTCGGGATTCGCAATGGTACAAACACTTCTCATTATCTCCCGTAAGGTGTTGAACCTGGAAAACTATATTACCATTTATCACATTGATATGATGAACAGGATTATCCTGTTGACCGGTTCAATTGTAGGTGTAGCTTACCTTACGGAGTTCTTTATTGCATGGTACTCCGGCGTTGAATACGAACAATATGCATTCCTCAACCGTGCAACCGGTCCTTACTGGTGGGCCTATGCGAGTATGATGACATGTAACGTTGTTACACCTCAGCTCTTCTGGTCGGCAAAACTCCGCACAAGTGTTTTCGCAACGTTTATTATTTCCATTTTCGTAAATATCGGTATGTGGTTCGAGCGGTTCGTAATCATTGTAACCTCACTTCACCGCGACTTCCTTCCTTCCAGCTGGGCCATGTATTCACCAACCTGGGTCGAAGTAGGTATATTTATCGGATCACTGGGATTGTTCTTCGTCCCATTCCTCTTGTTTACCCGATTCTTCCCTGTAATCGCAATAAGCGAGTTGAAAACTATTTTGAAGAGTTCCAGTTCACAGGCAAAAAAGAAAGGAGCCCAGCACCATGAGCACTAAGACCGTTTATGGCATTTTTGATGACGACGATGTTGTCCTGAATGCTGTTACCACACTTCGTGAGAAAAAATTTAAAGTTACGGACGTAATCTCTCCGTTTCCCATTCACCATCTCGATCACGCATTGGGATTAAAACGCACACGCATTTCCATTTGTGCCTTCTTATATGGTGCTACAGGTACCAGCCTTGCTTTGCTGATGATGTACTATATGAACATTTTCGACTGGGCAATGGACATAGGCGGTAAACCGAGCTTTGCACTGTACAAAAACCTCCCGGCATTTATTCCGGTAACATTTGAAGCCACTGTATTGTGCGCGGCTCACGGCATGGCAATCACCTTCTTCCTCAGAAGTAAAATTCTGCCCGGTGTTGAACCTCTTATTATTGACCCGCGTCAATCCGACGATAGGTTTGTAATGTCGATTGCCGTAAAAAATGATGAAGAAAAAACTGCAGCCTTCGCAGCCATGATAGCTGCCGGAGCAATAGAAACCAAAGGCTGATAATTACTAACTGAAAATCCTCCACAGAGCGATGAATATACTCCGAACCAAGCTTTACTCCGGACTCATACTGTCGGTTGTAGTTGCCCTGAGCACTTCCTGCAGTAAGGATCCGTCAAAACCGGGATACGAGTACATGCCCGACATGTATCGTTCCGCCTCCTTTAAGGCATACTCCCCGGATGGATTTTTTGCAGATAGCGCTTCAGCACGTCTTCCGGTCCACGGAACCATTCCCAGAGGGTATGAATTTTTTCATTACCCCGGAACACGCGAAGGGTATGATGCTGCGAGCCGCGACCTGGTTAATCCCATTCCTGCAACAGAATTAAATATTACTGAAGGCAAAAGATTGTATTCTAACTACTGTATGCACTGCCACGGTGAAAGCGGAAACGGAGACGGCTCCCTTATACAAACCGGCAAGTTTCCTCCTCCTCCTTCATACAGTACAGGGGTTTCGTCCCGCGGAGGCAACATGAAAGACCTCACCGATGGAAAAATTTATCATACTATCACTTATGGACTAAACCTGATGGGCAGTCATGCTTCACAGGTATCGCCCGAAGAACGGTGGAAAATTGTCCTATATATCCATCAGCTTCAGAAAATGGGTGCTGCTGATACCGCTGCCGGCGATTCAACAGCTATCATGTAAAAATCAACAGAAGGAATTATGAATTACACGTTCACACAAAAAGGTAAATCCATCACATTCGTGATGATAGCCATCGGGTTGATTTCGGTGATCGCCGGATTTATGATGGAAAGTCACCAGGCCTGGTCGAACCTGCTGCACAATACCATATATTTTATGCTCATTGCACTTGGCGGCACTTTTTTCCTTGCCGTGCAATATGCTGCTGAGGATGGCTGGTCGGCCGCAATTAAGCGCATTCCGGAGGCTATGGGAGCCTTCCTGCCCTGGGCTGCCGGCATTATGCTTGTAGTGTTCTTTGGAAATATGATGGCTGCTCATAACGGAAGCGCTCATTACCTCTACCATTGGATGCATTCCGAATTGTTTGACCCCGCCTCACCCGAATACGACCGGATTATTGCAGGGAAATCAGGTTACCTCAATCTGCCGTTTTTCTTGATTCGTATGCTCCTCTATTTTGTGATATGGATCGGTTTTACCAAAGCCTTACGCAAATGGTCACTTAAAGAAGATGAAATTGGAGGCAATGAACCTTATTTCAGGGCCAGAAGATTAAGCATTACCTTCCTTGTATTGTATGCTGTCACATCAAGTACTTCGGCATGGGATTTCATAATGTCAATTGACACACACTGGTATTCAACACTCTTTGGATGGTATACGTTTGCCGGATCTTTTGTCAGCGCAATTGCCATTATGAACTTTATTCTTGCGTACCTGGTACGGACAGGAAAAATGCCATGGATTACCGAGCACCATCTTCACGATGCAGGTAAGTTCATGTTTGCTTTCAGCGTCTTCTGGACGTATCTCTGGTTTGCACAGTTTATGCTCATTTGGTATGCCAACATCCCTGAAGAGGTAACTTATTTTATGATACGATTCGATCATTACCGCGGACTCTTTCTGGCAAACTTCTTTATCAACTTTATTGCCCCGTTCCTGCTGCTGATGTCACGTGACGCAAAGAGAAAGCCACTGTTGCTGATGGCAGTTTCCGTGATATTGTTTGTAGGACACTGGATTGACACGTTCCTGATGGTAACTCCGGGTGTTGCAAAAGAACACTGGCAGATTGGCTGGATGGAAGTTGGTACTACAATAGGATTCCTCGGACTCTTTATGTTTGTTGTACAAAGTGCACTTGCAAAAGCTCCCCTGCTTCGTGAGAAGCATCCGCTGATGCAGGAAAGCCTTCATCATAATATTTAATAGAGTAGCAGATCAGTTAACAGAAAAAACAAAAGCATACAGTAATGGACTTTCTAACGATATTAGCCCTTGTACTGGGAATTCTGGTCATCGTAAGGCTGATGAATGTGTCTCAGCTTGCCGCCGTTTTGTCGGGCGACAATGAAGAGGACGAACAGGACAGGCACAACCATCTGAACCGGATCGGCATGATGTTTTTTATGGTTGTGGGATTAGGCCTCATGATTTACATGACCTTTAAGTATAAGCCATTCATGCTTCCTGAAGCAGCTTCGAAACACGGGGTAAAAATTGATTTCCTCCTGAATCTGAATTTTGCGGTAATTGGTCTTGTCTTTTTCATCACACAAATATTTCTCTTCTGGTTTGTTTATAAGTATATCCACGACCGCAAGCGCAGAGCTCTGTTTTATCCCGAAAACCACAAGCTTGAATTTATCTGGACAATTGTACCAACAATAGTACTGGCTGCACTTATTGTTACCGGATTGAAAGAGTGGAACCAGATTACACAAAACCATCCCGACGACGGAATGAAAGTGCAGGTGTACGGATACCAGTTTAACTGGATCGCCCGTTATGCCGGTCCTGACAATAAACTCGGTCGCTCAAACTTTAAACTCATCAGCGATACCAATCCTCTGGGGGTTGATTATTCTGATCCTGCTTCAGCAGACGACATCATGACCAAAGGCAATGAGATGCTGCTGCCCAAAGGTGTTCCTATTCAGTTTCAGTTTAACTCACGTGATGTCATTCACTCGGCATACTTCCCTCATTTCAGAACACAAATGAACTGTGTGCCCGGTATGAATACGGCATTCTATATGGAGCCAACCATCACCACCGATGAGATGAGAAAGATAACCAATAACGATAAGTTTGATTATATTTTGGTGTGCAACAAAGTGTGCGGAGTTGCCCACTATAGCATGAAAATGAAAGTTTCAGTGGTTGAACCGGCCGCGTTTACCGCGTGGCTGGGCGGAGAGAAAAAAGTAGTTCCCGCTGATTTTGCTGCTGCTGCTTCCGATAAAAAGGAGACACCGCCGGCAGTTCAGCAAACATCAGCACTTTAATTTTACAGTACAAACACCTCCCAACATAACAGCGATGGAAGTAAAAGAAAATATGCACGTAGCCGATGCCGAAATGCATGGCGGCCACGATCATCACGACGATCATCACCAGACTTTCTGGACCAAGTATGTGTTCAGCACTGACCACAAAATGATCTCGAAGCAGTTTCTCATAACTGCAATTATCATGGCGTTTCTTGCCATGGGTATGTCGATGATTTTCCGGTTACAGCTCGCCTGGCCTAATGAATCCTTCCCGTTCCTCGAACACATTATCGGTAAATGGGGTAAAAATGGCAAACTGGATCCGGGATTCTATCTCGCCCTGGTGACTATTCACGGGACCATCATGGTGTTTATGGTACTAACCGGCGGACTTTCGGGTACTTTCAGTAATCTGTTGATCCCTTTGCAGGTTGGCGCGCGAGACATGGCATCCGGTTTCCTTAATATGCTTTCTTACTGGTTCTTCTTCGCCTCTTCAGTAGTAATGTTTTCCTCACTGTTTATTGAATCGGGACCTGCTTCGGGCGGCTGGACAGTATATCCGCCTTTGAGCGCGCTGCCGCAGGCCATACCCGGCTCCGGACTCGGAATGACCCTGTGGTTGGTATCTATGGTATTGTTTATTGTGTCGGCACTGCTGGGCGGTATCAACTATATTGCAACCGTTATTAACCTGCGGACAAAGGGTATGAGTATGACCCGACTGCCGCTTACCGTTTGGGCTTTCCTTATCACTGCCATCCTTGGAGTGCTGTCGTTCCCGGTACTTGTGGCAGCTGCCCTGCTGCTGGTATTCGACAGAAGCATGGGAACAAGTTTCTACCTCTCCGATATCTTTATAGGCGGTGTTCCTTTGGAACACACCGGCGGCAGCCCGATCCTCTATCAACACTTGTTCTGGTTCCTCGGACACCCTGAAGTGTACATTGTATTGCTTCCGGCACTCGGACTTGCATCTGAAGTAATCTCAACCATGTCGCGTAAGCCCATCTTTGGTTACAAAGCCATGATCGGATCGATGCTGGTTATTGCATTCCTCTCATTCATTGTATGGGGCCATCACATGTTTATCACCGGAATGAATCCATTCCTCGGTTCGGTATTCGTGTTCACCACACTGCTTGTAGCTATTCCTTCAGCAGTAAAAGTGTTTAACTACATCGCAACATTATGGAAAGCCAACATTGTGTTATCACCGGCTATGATGTTTGCGATCGGATTGGTATCGTTCTTTATCACAGGAGGACTTACAGGTATCATCCTTGGTGACTCCGCCCTTGATATAAACATTCACGATACCTATTTCGTTGTAGCGCATTTCCATATCGTTATGGGTAGTTCTGCCATTTTCGGAATGTTTGCCGGTGTGTATCACTGGTTCCCCAGAATGTACGGCCGGATGATGAACAAAACCATGGGATACATTCACTTCTGGCTTACCATTATTTGCGTTTATGGGGTCTTTTTCCCGATGCATTTCCTTGGTCTGGCAGGAGTTCCCCGTCGTTACTATGCAAACACTGCGTATGAGTCATGGGATCAGCTTATAAATATCAACCAGCTTGTTACGGTGTTTGCAATTATTGCCGGAGTTGCTCAGGTGATATTTGCCATAAACTTTTTCTACAGCATGTTCAAAGGCCGCAAAGCCCGCCAGAATCCATGGAATTCAAATACACTCGAATGGACTGCTCCAATCGAGCACCTGCATGGCAACTGGCCCGGGGCTATTCCTGAAGTGCACCGCTGGCCTTATGATTACAGCAAGCCCGGCGCTAAAGAAGATTTTATTCCCCAAACCGTTCCGTTTTCCCAAACACCGGAATCCAACCAACCAGGGGATCATTGATGTTGTTATAGATTCAGATAAGTCCGTCGTGCCGACCTCAGGAAAGCATGACGGACTTTTTTTTGCGAATTTTGGGCTAAATTGACTGTTTACGGCGTTTATCCTCAGAAATGAATCGTTACTCCCTGCTCATTGGTTGTCTGCTTGTACTGGCCGGGTGCGGGGCTCAGGCGCAATTTAATGCCGCAGTTGACACCCCACTCGTTAGTTTTAAAAACAAGCCTACACCGTTTGTAACCTACGATATTGCCGGATCGCTGTTAGGAGGTCATGGTGCCACAACTTTTGAGCTCCGCGGAGGTCTCGACTTTAAAAAGAAAGTGCGATTGAGTGTTGGTTGGGCATGGGTGCTCTCCGATATCGTAGATAAAAACAAGGAAGTGGTTCTTGAAAGCGGTAAGGACAGTATTGTGCCTGCCGATTTGCGCATGCAGTTTGCAACCGTGAATGCCGAATATACTTTTTTTGATAACGACCGCTGGCAGATTACCGTACCCGTTTCGACAGGTTATGGAATGTCCTATTACCGATACAATGAACGGGTAGACGGCGTGTACAAAAAACAAAAGACCGATAAAAATCCTGTTGCAGTATTTGGCCCTTCATTAACGGTGACCTATAAACTGCTTAAGTGGGTGGGTGTTAGCGCAGGGCTGGGATACCGTTTTATGATTAAGGATAACGATGAGGTGCGGCAGCGTCTCAGTTCTCCGATATATACGATTAAGGCAAGAATATTTTTTGATGAAATATACAAATCGGTATTCCCGAAGAAAACACCACAGTGATGAGCGGACAACACGTTAATCCTGCTTTACAGAACAACAAGCTTCCGTTTATTTTTTTTGATGGGTATTGCAATTTATGCAGTGGTATTGTACAATTTGTGATTCGGCACGGTGGAAAAAGGAAATTCAATATTGTGCCATTGCAACACGCTGAAAACCTCTCTCATTTAATACTGCCTCAAAAGATTCAGCCCGGCTCAGTGGTATTGTTTTACAAAGGAAAGCTGTTGTATAAAAGCAATGCAGTTATTCGCATTTGTATTTTGCTTGGATTTCCATGGAGTTTGGCCGGAGTCGGCCTGATAATCCCCCGATTTCTCCGTGATGCCCTTTACAACTATGTGTCGTCCAACAGGATAAAGTGGTTTGGAGAACGAAAAACCTGTTATTTACCCGAAGAGGGTGATAACGGTCATTGATATTCCGATTTTTTTCATATACTATTGCTATAGCGTGAAGGATCACCTTCATTATGTGGAATAATTTAAACCTGATTAACCATGAGAAATTGTACACTATTGGTTGCAATAATGGGAATAGTTCCCATATTGCTGCAGGCACAGCCTACTATTGTGCAAGCCGACTTCCCAACTCCGGGAACATTGTGGGTAGACTTTGGAGACTCAAGAACGGGTGTTCACACCATAACACCTGCCGGGCCTTCCCAAACATGGAATTACGCCTCGGCGTTTATTGTGGACGACACCACTGTCCTTAATTTTATTCTGCCTTCTGCTGCACCCAATGGCTGGGGCTCAAACTTCCCTTCTTCAGGAGTATGTCTGTATACAGCAGCAGACTCTACTGCTGAATTTTTCAAATCGCTTGCAAATGGATTTTATGCTGATGGGGTTTACTATGGTTCACAGACCACCACATTCAATGTGCTCGATTTTAATCCGGATCAATTGCTGGTCCCTGCCAATTTCACTTATAACAGCACACGAAATAACACCAGTCTGATCGTCCTCGATCAAATCGGGCCTCCCAACATCAGGGTAAAGGCATATACCATTCAGTCATTCCTGGGTGATGCATACGGCAGTTTAGTTACACCTTCGGGAAGCTATCCGAGTACTTTAAGAATAAAGGAGACCGACTATTCAATTGACAGCACCTTTATAGATATTACCGGTACCGGCACGTATAATTTTGTAAATACCAGTGGCCCTTCTGATACATCAATCGTATACAACTGGCTCAAAAACGGACCGATGGCACTCATAATGAGCATCGATTATGATCCCATTAACCAGCAATCAAGTGGCGCCGATTACTATTCGCTGACTCCTGTAGGCATTTCGGAGGTGACATCAGGAAGTTCTCCTATGCTTGTGTATCCCAATCCAACTGATGTCGGCTGGATTCGGTTTGATATGGAAAATGCCGATGGCAAAACCTTACGTATTTTCTCTGTTGAAGGAAAATTGTTGCGTGAAGAAAATATTGCCGGACTCAATTCGATTACCCTTTCAACGGGCTCTTTTGCAAAGGGAATTTACTTTTATGAGGTGCTTTCCAATCAGAATGAAAAACTTCATTCCGGAAAATTTTCTGTCATGAAATAAATACGTTACGTAAATAAAAAAGCCGCTTCAGTTCATGGAAGCGGCTTTTTTTATCTCTAATATCAGTTGAGATGCATTTCGTCTATGAGTCTTGTGCACCCGGCAAACTTATCCACAATAAAAAGCATATAGCGGATATCAAGTGAAATATTTCTGCAGCGGCTGATGTCATAATCAAGGTCGCTCATGGTTCCTTCCCATACACGGTCGTAATTAATGCCAATCAATTCTCCTGTAGCATTTATTACCGGACTGCCGGAGTTTCCGCCGGTGGTATGATTGGAAGCTAAGAATGATATTGGAACAGTGCCATTTACGGTATAAGGACCATAATCTTTTGACATATAAAGGGCTTTCAGTTTTGAAGGTACATGGAATTCTGAAGAGGCTGTATCCTCTTTTTCAATGAGACCATCAAGGGTGGAAAAGCAGGTGTATTGAACCCCGTCGCGCGGCACATAACCTTCCACTTTCCCATATGTAACACGAAGGGTGCTGTTTGCATCGGGATAGCTGATCGATTCAGGCGCCATCAGCAGCCTGCCTGACATATATTTTCTGTTCAAAATTGCAATTTCATTTTTTACATCAGCGAGCTGATCGTTAATTTTCGTTTGGGCTAATTCGTCAAATGCCCGTGCAAGTTTGTATAACGGATCATTTTTTAACTGCTTAATTTTTTTTGAATTAAACCCTCTTAAAAAGGAATGCAGCTTTTCGCGATCGGCAAAAAATGATGTGTTAAATATATCATTTGCCGCTTTTGAAAAGTTACCGTGATATTGTTCGTTCAGTTTATAAAGTTCAACCGGAATCATAGAAGAATCCATAGACGTAAAATAAAGCTGCATCATGGACGCCAAAAGTTCTTTATCAACCTTTATGGAAATATCATTGAACAAACCATCAACTGAAGCATCAAACGTTAATGCAAGGGCTTTCCGGCTGGCCAGAGAAGAAGTGTCTGCAAGTTTGTCATACCCTTTTACATAATTTAATAATTCAGAGCCAAAAGCTGCTTCGTTAATAAAAATAGAAGCACGAATCAGAGGTGTATAACGGCGGTATGCGAGTTCAAAACTGTCGAGTACCCAAATAAAATCCTGCTGTCTTCCCTTTGCTGCCCAACTTCTGAAATCCTGCTCTTCTGCTTCCTTTTTCGCTATTGTATTATTTTTTTTCAACCCAAGTATTTCCCCCTGCCATTTTTTCCACCCATTGGAAATACGGTCTTTTTTGGCGATATATTTAATCCGGAGGGTGTCTGAAGATGCAATAGCTTTATTTAAAAGTTCAATTTTTTTACCTCGTATCATTATTAAAGTCGGGTCAGTAACTTCTACAATACTCTTGACCGCCACTGAAGGCAGATACTCATTTGTGACTGCCGGAAATCCATAAACCATAGTAAAATCGCCTGGTTGGATTCCTTTCATACTGATCGGGAAATAATATCGTGGTTTATAAGGAACATTGGCTGCAGAGTAGGGGGCAGGCTTGTTACCGGGGCCGGCATAAATTCTGAACATAGAAAAGTCTCCTGCCTGACTGGGCCACATCCAGTTATCTGTATCTCCGCCAAACCTGCCTATTGAAACAGGTGGAGATCCTACTAAACGAATATCTGAAAACTGTTCTGTCACAAATAAAAAATAGCGGTTGTCATTATAAAACGACTTAACCTGTGCATCGTAATGTGTGTTCCCGATGGCATCCTTACTTATTTCTTCTGAAACTACCTTTACCGAAGCCGCCCTGATTGCTTCTGAAGCCCCTTCAGGAATGGCATGTAATACCCGTTCTGTCACTTCCTCCATTCTGATGATAAATGTTACTGTTAATCCGGGACAGGGTATTTCTTCCTTCATCGATTGCGACCAAAATCCATTGTTGATATAGTCATGATCTACGGAGCTGTGCGTTTGAATCTGACCAAATCCGCAATGGTAGTTTGTGAGCAACAATCCTTCCGGCGAAATGAGTTCGGCAGTACAGCCTCTGCCAAAGAGCACAACACCGTCTTTCATACTGCTACTGTTAACACTGTAGATGTCGGCAGCTGTAAATTTCATGCCTGCTGTCTGCATATCTTTTTCATTGAGTTGCTCCAAAAACAACGGCAGCCACATTCCTTCGCCTGCAAACAATGGAGATTGATTTGCAAGAATGAGAAGAAGTAAAAGTATTTTTTTCATATTGTATAACGATTGGTACTTCAGATGCAGTTTAAAATAAAAAGCCTGACAGATGTGCCAGGCTTTTTATGGAATTTGATTCAGGTTGCAACTCCCAATTTACAAAATTGAACGATGAATTAAAAGGGCAGATCGTTGTCGGGAGCGTTTGCATACGTATCCGGCGAACTGAATGCGGGCTCGGGTGACGAAGAAGGAGCTGCATTGTTTCCTGCAATATCCACTTTCCAGGCTCTCACATCGGTGTACCAACGACCGTTATACTCGCGCGATTCTACATTAAAAGCCACTTTTACTTCAGTGCCTGGTTTTAAGCTGTTGCCCATATCTGTTTTATCGCCCCAAAGCATGATACATACTTTTTTAGCATAACTTCCATCCATGTACTCAACAACAAAATATTGTTTTTTCCATGTGCCGTTTTTCCCTTCACCACTTTCAAGCGGAAGCAGATGAGATACTTTTCCTGTGATTTCTAAAGCCATAATTACTTATCTGTTTAATAGTTTGAGGACCACAAGATACGATTTCCCGGGCTAAAAATTGTCACCTGAGATACAAAATAGTCGTTTGTAAACGTTTACAAATGAGACAGTTTCGGCTATGTCCGGGACAACAGAATGCTTTTTTATCTTTGATGTATGAAAATCAATAAGATACTGTTGACAGTTGTACTTATATGGATGGGTTCGGCAGCAGAAGCTCAGAAACGGCAGCAGATTGGATCCATGAAAACACCTTTCGTTTTTAGTCAGCAGTTTAAACATGCTGTTGGTTTGGGCGCTACTTTTTACAATGTAGCAGGTACCCCGGAGCCTGTTTACCACATTGCCTATTCTCCCAATCTGGCACTTACGAAAGGGTTCTCCGATTTTTCTGTCAGTGTTGGATCACATATTACCGGCGGTTATCATCTTTCATCCGGAAACGATGACAGTGCATTTGTTTATGCCGATCTGCCGTTACTCCTCGAGTTTAATATAGGACATAATGCCTCAAAAGATTTTTATTCCGATCTCGGTGGATTTTTCGGTGGCGGATACAGCTATAATTATTTCCGCGGCAGCTGGCAGCAGGGACCTGAAATGTCTTTAGGAATGCGAACATTTATTTTTGGCCCGTCGTTCACTATCCGTTACACTCGTTTTTTTGCTATTCGTGAACAAGATATCACAACACAAGCTATTACTATTAGTTTGAATTTAGGTAACTATTTTGAGCAGGTGAAAAAAAACAACAAGATTAGCCGGTTCACCAATGGAGGGAGGTAGCCGGGTTGTTTGAAAACAATAAATTGAATTTTTGCGAAAACAGTGCATGCATTCCGGTTGGTATTAACTGTAACGATTATGAATCCGATAAAAGGTATAATTCATTAATGAATTGTGTAATATTTGGCGATGCTTCTTCAGATTCATACTTCAATTTTTATTTGTTACAGCCCCGGGGGCCCTCCGGGCCCCCTCCCGCAGTAAAGTTAAAGGGAAAAAAAATGCGAAAAGCATTGTAATCGTTTACAAACGGGTAAGTTTTGGAAGCTGTCATTAATTTTAGATTTAATATACGTAAAACTCTTTCAATGTTTTCCCTGCACCGGGGGCCGCCTGGCCCCCTCCCGCAGTAAAGTTAAAGGGAAACGAAATGCAAAAAGCATTGTAAACGTTTACAAACGGGTAGGTTTGATCACACTCTTACATATTATTGCCTTTTAATAAGACATTCGGAATGTACAAGAGTGATCCATTCCATCGCTATCCCCCCGGCGAATTGAAGTGGTTTGAGTTCACCTGATTGTAATCATTATCTGCTGCTTATTTATCTGTTTGTTGAACTGTACGACAAACAAAGTGCTTCCATTTCCATGGCTGTGAAAGTTCAATCAGGCCGGACTCGAATGTGGATTTATTTTTTAATGATTAAGTGTATAAAATGTAAGTTAATTATAGTCTTAGTGTTTCTAACAGTGCTATCAAATTAATCATGAAAAAGTTCCTTAAATATTCCATTTGTAGTGTTTTTTTACTATTTTGTGTACATACAGTAACCCATGGGCAAATGGTACCGGCATCGATTGTACAAACAAGCACTTCCGTTACTGGAACACCTAGGCAAACAGGAAATGATTACCTTGACGACGGAACAAACAAGATTGAATTTAGTGTCTGGGATTTGACAAATGGTGCATCCAGATTTGCCTGGAATGTAAATGGTACCAGCTCCGGTGGCTATTTAGGGGGAGGTAATGCTGTTGATCCTGATGTTGCTTTAATTGAAGATTCAAATGGAGCTATATTTGTATTAGTATTTTATTATGATGCGAGCAATTACAGTTTTAAACTTGAGGTTAGAAACTGGACAGGATCTACATGGAGTAGTTATACGGGATCGCCTTTCACCATATCATTTGATTATTATACTACCGGATTAAACATTGATGCCGATGATGATGGGCATTTTGTGATTGTATGGGATGACCATTATAATCAAGTCCAAGGAATGGCAGGTTATTTTGACAGCATGAGCACATTACAATTCTCAATTTTAAACATTACCACCATAGCCAGTAATGGTTCATTTCCCGATGTATGCTTGTATGGAAATGGGAGTGACAGAATCACCTACACCTATCTTTCGAATGGACACTTGTATGTGGATTCTGATGATTTCAGTACATTGTTAAGCGGCTCTAATTCTTCAGTTTCGCAACTGCTGAATGTATCACCATCAACAGTTCCGGGAGGGAGTGGTACATTTTATGATCCCCGAATCGCGTGTCCCAATGCCAACACCGGTTCAAGTGACGAATGGACGGTTGTGGTACTTGAAACAGACAACACCTCTAAATGGGATATTCAGTCATATAATTATTACAATGGTTCATCCAACGGACCGACGGTGGTAAATGACGGAACTAATACTTATAATGGTAATATAAACCTTACAAGTTATGAAAATTACACCCCCGTTGTTTCTTATGATAATCAAAGCCCTTATGGTATTAATATCGGTTGGATTTATTATGCAGATGGAATGGGGCCTGGTTCCGCAGTCGCTCATTTTCCCATAGTTGTTACCTGTGACGCTACAGCCACTCCTGTTTGGATTCAATATGTAGATTATTTAGAAGTACCTTACGGTATCACAACAAGCGACGATGACGATGCTTTGTCGTTATCGGGCAGAAATGGTAATGACTTGCTCTTTATGACTTATAGTGAAGTTGCAGCCAATAAGGTGTGTTGGAAATCACAATCACCCATCAATGGTGCAACCAATTTAAGAAGCGATTTGACATGGAATGATTTATTTTCAAATAATGACATAAAGGCATATGATCAAATAAAAGTTTATAATACTTTAGGTGTTCAAATAATCGACAGAGATTTTAATGCTACGGCGATCGAACTAAACAATGTGAAAAATGAACTGATGAACTATAACTCCGGTTTGTATATTATTCAGTTAATAAACGAAAATCGAGTAGAGCGAACAATCAAAGTAATCAATCAGCAACAATAAAAGTTAATGTATCACCAACAGTGTGTTTAATACAAGCCCGCAAACAATGAATAACCTTTTCAAATATGTGCTGATGAGTACAGCGCTGTTGGCGGTTTTAAATGTTCCTGCAGCCGGGCAATCGTATCAGGTGATCAGTAACAGGTGTTTAGGCGGATCGGGTGGAGAAAATAATGGTTCAATTGTATATTGTGGCAATTATGAATTTATCATGGGTTGCGGGTCCTTTTCTGGTATCAGCGGATTTAAAACGGTTCCACTCTGTGATCCCGCTAATGCAGGGATGTGGATCCTTAAAACAGATACTTCTTATGCGAATACATGGCAGCTTACCATTGATGGGAATAGAAGTGAAGGAAGAACAGAATTTTCAATGAATAGTATTAATGGTAATTTGAATTTTGCCTGCGCTTCAATGTCAGATAGTTCCTGCGACAAGTCAGAAAAC
>DASUFP010000026.1:0-16212 GCA_036274495.1 Bacteroidia bacterium | reverse complement strand
GCTTGTTTCGGATGCACTAAAACAGAGGGAAGTAACCATCAGCATTTACAACCTTCCCGGTGAGTTGGTTTACAGAGAAAAAGTAACGCCTAACACCAACAGCATAAGAGTCCCGATACCCGCTGCACTGGCAAATGGTGTCTATCTGGTGAATTGTGTTACAGCCACAGGAGTCATACATGCAAGACTGGTGGTGGAGAGGTGAAAATAGCAAATAGCAAATGGTAAATAGTGATTAGAAATTTGCTTTGGTGCGGTATATCGCTTAAGCGGATTGTATTTCAAATTGAAATGTATTAAAAAAACACTTTCATATCCCAGGTGATGGTCAAGGTCCTGGTCGTCACCTCACATTTCAACACGTCAGACAAGGACCGGCCACTGTGGGAAATGTATTACGAACACATTTTAATAGCGCAGGCCTGAAGCAACCGCGGGGGTGGGTTGGTTGTGAATGTGCGCCTGAATAACCAGCAATCCGGAATGCTTGCATCATAATGAAAACTAAGAAAAAAGCACAGGCGCACAGAGCGGGATGAAGCATGGTTGCTTCTTGATTTTTTGGTTCTTTTGTATCAAGACAAAAGAACAAAAGCCCCGCGGCAGCAGTCATCCGCCGCGGCGGCTTCATTAGTCATAAGCGAAGCCCTGAAGTGTATTTCGAACACAGTGAGAAATGCTACTTCATAGGTCATACAACACAGTGCTGGCAATGAATAATGCGCGTTCGGATGTCGGATTTTCAGTATTGCTGTTCCGGTGATGTTGTACGGTTTTTATCTCTCCACCGCAACCCCGGGGGCCCTCCGGGCCCCCTCCCACAGTAAAATTAAAGGGAAAAAAAATGCGAAAAGCATTGTAAACGTTTACAAACGGGTAAGTTTTGGAAGCTGTCATTGCTATTACATTTTTAAAACGCAAGAACTAATTCAATATTTTCCCGGCACCGGGGGCCCTCCGGGCCCCCTCCCACAGTAAAGTTAAAGGGAAAAAAAATACGAAAAGTATTGTAAACGTTTACAAACGGGTAAATGCAATCGCTGAACTATCCTGCAGCCGGAAGATCGGAGTTGAAAGGATGGGCAACGTAAAAGGAGATCCGGAAAAAAGGACTATCGCTTTTCAAGCGTCATACCGTCAAGCCTTGGTCTTACGCGGCTTTTTTTATAAACCGAAAGCGTGTCGTGTTTCACTCTGCCGCGGCGCAATGTAACTTGTTCTTCAAAAGGCAGCGCGGCAATTGCAGAACAGGTTTCGCTGCAGCAATTATGGTATTTATCGCGACAAGCTGCACATTGTATAAATAACAAATGACAATCATCGTTCGCGCAGTTGGTATGGTCGTCGGAGGGTTGTCCGCACTGGTGACAAACGGAAATGATATCACCGGTGATGCGCTCTCCCAAACGGTCGTCAAAAACAAAATTTTTACCGATGAATTCAGTTTCGAGTCCTTCGGCTTTTACTTGCCGGGCATAATCAATAATGCCACCCAGCAACTGGTTTACATCTGTAAATCCCTGGTGCCTGAAATATGCGCTGGCTTTTTCGCATCGTATGCCACCTGTACAGTACAGCAATATTTTGTTGTCTTTTTTATCCTTAACCATATCAAGAGCAACAGGTAATGTCTCGCGAAAGGTATCGGTATCCGGAACCAGTGCTCCCTTAAATTTGCCAACTTCACTCTCATAATGGTTCCGCATGTCAATCACAATTGTTTTGGGATCGTGCAGGGCCTCATTAAATTCTTTTGCCGAAAGATGTTTGCCGACATTGGTAACATCAAATAAGTCGTCGTTAAGTCCGTCGGCAACTATTTTACTTTTAATACGGATAATTAATTTGTAAAATGATTTTCCGTCATCCTCCACAGCAATTTTGAAAGGAACATTATTCAGCTGCGGAATGGAATCAACCAATTCGCGTAGTAGTTTCATGTTATGTTCCGGAATACTTATCTGAGCATTGATACCTTCTTTTGCAAGGTATATTCTTCCCAGCACTCCCAGTAAATTCATTTCCTGGTAAAGGTTGTCACGGAACTGAGACGCATCATCCAAAATCACGTACCGGTAAAAGGAAAGTGTTGTCCTGCGAAATGTTTCACCGGCAAGTCGCTGCTTGAGCTCCTCTTTCGATAGCAGGTTGTGCAACACTTTTTTCATTGCAGGTTTTTTAAGAAAAAAAATTAAGCCTTGCGGCGATTGCGGTGCCAGATCCAAAAAGCGGCTCCGCCCAATAAATAGGGAACCGAAAGCAGGTATAAGATACCGGAATTGAGTCCATCACCAATTTTGCGTTCCGAGGTCTCATGACCCGACTCAGCTACTGCTCTGCACATAGCACATTGAGATACAGCAGGTTGCGGAATCGAAACGGAGATTAACACCAGTAAAGAGAAAGAAATAAGTAATGCCCTGAATTTCATGTGGCAAAGATACTGATTTACTCAGAAACCGTAATAAGGCGAGATCATCAGGTAGACTATGACCCCGGTGATTGTAACATACAACCAGATGGGAAAGGAGAAGCGGGTGAGCTTCTTATGCCGCTCTATTTTACCGGTGAGTCCAAAATAAAAGGAGACCAAAACCAAGGGCAGCACTACTGCGGCGAGTATTATATGGCTGATTAGTATGGTGAGATAAAATGGACGGATGGGGTTGTCAGCAGGAAATTTTGTTTCTACACCAAAGGCATGAAACGTGACATAACTGAGCAGAAAGAGGGAGGAAAGAAAAAAGGTTAATATATTGATGCGTTTATGCATCGTAATATTTTTCCTCCTTATAAAATAGTAGGTGGTCATTAACAGTAAGGAACAGGCACCATTTAAAATAGCATTAAAAGCCGGCAGTACTTTCACAAATTCGGGCATGGTTGCTGCCTTGGGCAGCCGGCTTAAAATAACGACCAGTATAAAAACGACGCCGGACAATATATAGATGCCTCGTAAAATCTTTTTTTCGTTTCCGGTATATTCCATGTTGAAATAGAAAAAGCAGGTGAATGAACTTCTAAATTCAGGCAACACTTCTTGCGCCCGGTTCTCTGATAATCATTTGTTGTTGTATTCGAACTCAAGCATCTGAATATCTTCAGCCAACCGGTCAACATCAAGGTAGTCGGTGCCGTCGTAATACCCCCTGATACGTTTTTCCTTATCGATTAACACGATTTTCTCGGAATGGATGAAATCATCGGGCCCGCCGTTGCCCGGCATGGCAGTGAGGAAATAACCGTTTCGTGCCAAATCGTAAATAACTTTTTTGTCACCCGTTGCAAAAGTCCATTGTGGATATTTTGCACCATAGCTTTCGGCATAAGCGGCAAGTACAGGGACCGAATCGTGTTCGGGATTTACGGTTATGGAAAGCAGTGCGACAAGCGAGTCGGACTTAAATTTTTCCTGCAGCCGCTTCATCTGCATATTCATCTTGGGACAAATTGTGGTGCAGGTGGCAAAAAAGAAATTGGTAACAAGAATTTTGCCGTCGAACTGCGCTGGCACTACCGGCGTTCCCGTATGAGATACCAGTTCAAAATCGCCAATAGTATGGTAAATGGTATCGCCACCCACTTGCGCAGGTGCTTCACGGGGACCAAAAATTTCGAGAGTAGTATACTGATTTTTGCCTGTTCGGATGAGCAAGTAAAAAATGGAAGGGACAATTAATATAATCAGGACCACCAAAAGCTGGTGGCCCGATTTCAATTTCGTCATTAAAACAATGTATTAATTACCCGATACTGTTCAGGTAAGTGCCTTCCGCAATAACCATCACTATTAAGTAGAGGATAAGTATGAACGGAAGCAGAATAGAATACTTTAAAGGAGTTTCTTCGTGCTTGAGGTGCATAAAGAAAGCAACAATGTAATAGGCTTTTACTATGGTAAGCGTGATGAAAAGAAGTATGAGAATATGGTGCGGGATAGAAGTAAAAGCGATACCTACTTCAAAGATGGTAATGCCAAGAAGTATCCAGAATGTTTTCCAGATAATCTTCACATTGTTAGGAACATGATGCTCTTCGATAAACTGATTATGAATATCGCCGGTGTAATATCCTTTCGGGTGATCGCTGTTGTGATGAGTTTGGTCAGACATATGCTGAATAATTAAAATTAAACGAGATAGAAGAAGGTAAATACAAATACCCACACCAGATCCACAAAGTGCCAATACAATCCGGCTTTCTCAATTTGTTCGTAGTGCCCTCGCCGGACATATACGCCATTGATGACATTGAGCAGCATGATAATATTAATCACTACTCCGGAGAATACGTGAAATCCGTGAAATCCTGTTATGAAAAAGAAGAAGTTGGCAAACAGCGGATGCCCGTATTCGTTTCGGGTAAGATTTGCTCCGTGAAACAGGGTGGAGCTCTTCTTAATAGCTTCCGCTTCGGCACCGGTTACTGTTTTTCCGTCAGGCAGAATCAACGTGTTGTAATCAACATCGTGACCATCATGTGATGGAGCAAAACGGGCCACATGATCGTTCGGCATAATATACGCACCATGGTCGGTGCCTTCAATAAAGTGATACCACTCCCATGCCTGTGAACCAAGAAACATAAATCCGCCGATAATGGTGAAAACCATCCATTTTTTTACAGCATTGTTATTGCGTTTCTGACCCGCATCAACGGCAAGTACCATTGTTACCGAACTCATGATAAGGATAAAAGTCATCAGACCTACATACGCCAACGGAATATGCCCTTCTATAAAAGGAAAGTGGGTAAACACGTCGTTGGCTTTTGGCCAGATGTCGGTAAATCTGTGCCGCATTACACCGTAAGCGGTGATTAACGACGAGAACGTAAATGCGTCGGAAACGAGGAAGAACCACATGTACATTTTTCCCCAGCTCACATTGAAGGGGGAAACGCCGCCGCCCCAGGGATTTTTTTTTGGGGTTCCGACCGCTGCTTCTGCTGCCATATCAGTATATTAGGTTGTTTTTTAAGTCGATTGAGTGGTAACTGCTTTCGCGCTGCAAATTAAATAGAATTTCAGTTGTCAGAGCAATTTTTTTTGTCTGGAATCATTCTAAATAAGACGCTGCCTGTTAACGGATAAAATAAAGGAATGCAAATAAATAGACCCATAAAATATCAAGGAAGTGCCAGAAGATGGAGCACAACTGAACCGGCATATACGATTGTGAATTGAACCGGCCCTGTATTGATCTGAATGTGACGTAAATAAGATAAATAATGCCACCGGCCAGGTGAGCCAGATGGAGTCCGGTAAGAACATACAGAAAAGAACCTGAAGGATTACCCACAAAAAATACCCCCTGCTCTACCAGTTTCGACCATGCGGTAAACTGGGTAAAACAAAATGCGAAACCCAATCCAAGCGTAATGAGCATTCCTGTGATGAGCCCCGATGTGTTGTTTTTTTTGACCGAATGCAAGGCCCAATACATGGAACCGCTGCTGAGCATGATAAAAAGTGTTGAAAGGAAAAACATTCCCGGCAGTTCAAATACTACCCAGTTTCCCTCTGCCTGCCGCACAATATAACCGCTGGTAAGCCCGGCAAAGAGCATAACCATACTTACCATTGCAAGCCACAACAGCATTTTTGCGGTTGGGATACCGGTATACGTTTCGTTTTCAGATTCCATGGACAGTGTTGAAGTAATCATAATAGTTTATCAATCAATAATATAATCATTGCGAGAGGGAGGTAAAAAAACGACCCGAACATGAGTTTTTTTGCAGATTCCATCGAACAGGTTGCGTACAGTCTGTAGGCCTGTGCAGCAAAACCAACACTGATCAGTGCGGTCAGCAGTGCTGCGGTCTGACTGCAAAACCCCAGTGGTTTCAACATCAGACAAAGTGGAATCAGGCTGAATGCATATACAAAGGCCTGCATTGCAGATGCTTTATCCCTGCCTCCTTTTGACGGCAGCAGTTCAAACCCGGCTTTTCGGTAATCGTCGTCCATTACCCAGGCAATAGCCCAAAAGTGGGGAAACTGCCAGAGAAACTGCAGTGCAAAAAGCATCCAGCCGCCTCCCGAAAACGATCCTGTCGCCGCAACCCAGCCTAACAGCGGAGGAATAGCACCCGGGATGGCCCCTACAAACACGGCAAATGGCGTAATCCGTTTAAGGGGAGTGTACATCCAGGCATAACTTACCAGTGCTATGAATCCCAATACGCCGCTGGCTGCATTCATAAAGAAAGTAAGTATCAGCAGGCCGGTAATTCCCATCAATACGGCCGCAATTATGGCCGCCACCGGCGACATCCGCTCATCAGGTAACGGACGGTTGCGGGTTCGGTCCATTAATTTATCAAGGTTTCGCTCTATTACCTGGTTGATTGCATTTGAAGCACCGGTCACTAAAAATCCGCCTGCTATCAACAGTATCAGCTTGTTCCAGTTAATAGCGTCCGGTGAGCCCATAATAAAGGCGAGGGCAGCAGAAAAAACAACCAGAAAGGAGAGCCTGAGCTTTGAAAGCTGGATATAATCCGAAATAACGGCCGAAAGCCGGACCGCTTTACCGGAAGAGAGTTCTTTTTCTATTGGTACTTCCATCAGGAGGCCGCAAAATTACCCATTCTGTTTCTTATACAGCGTTAGGTTCGCCGGAAAGTACGTTTCTGGCTGTTAAAAATATTATTTTCAGATCAAGCAGCATCGACCAGTTCTCTATATACCATACATCATGCTCCACTCTGCGCTGCATGGCTGCAGGCTGCCGGGTCTCGCCCCTTAATCCGTTTACCTGTGCCCATCCCGAAATGCCCGGTTTAATAAAATGACGGACCATAAATTTATCGATGAGCTTGGCGTACTCTTCGGTATGCTTCAGCATATGAGGCCGGGGTCCCACCACCGACATGGATCCCCATAATACATTGAAAAATTGTGGCAGTTCATCCAGGCTGGTTTTTCGGAGGAATTTTCCGACCCGTGTAATACGTAAATCGTTGCCGGTGGCTTGCACCTCATCGGCATTTTTGTTTACAACCATTGTCCTGAATTTATAACAGACAAATGTTTTGTTGTCCTTACCCGAACGTTTTTGTTTGAAAAAAACGGGTCCGGGAGAAGATGTTTTTATGAGTAAAATAACTACCGGAAAAAGCCATGGAAAAATGAGCACTATCACCAAAAGGGAGAAACATACATCAAATGAACGTTTCAATAACCGGTTCAGCGGACTTTGAAGCGGTTCTTTCCGAACACTGATAACCGGTATGGCTTGATAAAAATCGATGTTTACTTTTTTGTGATTGAATCCTCTGAAATCGGGAATCAGTTTAAAGCGGATCAGATTGTCATCGGCAAACTTCATCATTTCGGTAACCTGTTCACCATGCAAATCCGAAAGGCTGCAATAGATTTCGTCAATGCCTTTTTCGAGCGCAAATTTTTTAGATTCCTGAATCGTTCCCTTTACATCGCCATTGAGTCCGGGCTGATACTCATCAATAAAAATGCCTTCCATCCGGTAGCCGACCTCAGGATGATTGTAAAAATAATTTTTCATTTCTCTCGAGAGTTCACCTCCTCCAAGTAAAATTACCCTCCTGTAATTGAGACCCCTTTTTCTGACAAAACCAAGCAGTGCCCACATCATCGACCGCCAGGTAAATAACAACAGGATAAAGAGCAGGTATTTTGTGAAAAACCAGTTGATGGCAGGAAGCAGGCCTGATAAAAAATAATTAAATGCCGCAAGCAACAGGAAATGCATCACCACGGTTTGGATGATGGAAGAGAGAGCCCTTTCATAAGGAATAGTACGTTCGAATTCGTTGATCCTGAAAAAAAACTGAATCACCAGCCAAAAAACATTGATATAAATAAACTGGCTGAAAAAAGTAATATCAGGATTGAGATGCCATCCCTGTCGCATAAAGCTCACAAAAGCAAAAGACGAGTTGAGCAGCAGCAGATCTACGAAACCGTAAATTGCAGTGAGGTACCTTGAATAACCAACAGCCATTAGTTCAGTTTATGCATTCGAAACAGATGCTGTCCCTTTGAAATCCGGTAAACACGACAGGAAGGTGAAATACCGGAATGGCACTAATATTAATAATATTTTCTGAAGCCAATGATGTCCCTGACCTCACGTAACGTTTTGTCGGCGCTTATACGGGCCTTTTCTTTACCTGCATCCATCACCCTGTTCATGTATGAATCATCCGCAGCTATTTCTTTAATGCGTTCGCTGAACGGCGCAACAAATGCAACCATATCTTCGGCAAGCTGTTTTTTCATATCACCGTAGCGGATTGTACAATTGTTGTAAGCGTCTTCAAAAGCAGCTACAACAGATACATCAGATACAAGAAGCATCAGCTGAAACAAATTCGCAATAGATTCGGGTTTCGGTTGGTTGGGGACAGTTGGTCCTGAGTCGGATACAGCCCGCATTACTTTTTTCCGGATCGCTTCCGGAGTATCGGCCAGAAAAATCGCGTTGCCATCGCCTTCCGATTTGCCCATTTTGCCTGAGCCGTCGAGTCCCGGTACTTTTATCAGATGCTGACCATAGTTAAACGCATAAGGCTCGGGAAACGTAGCTGTCTCATACAAACGATTAAAACGATTGCCGAAAGTCCTGGCCATTTCCAGATGTTGCTCCTGATCCTTTCCTACAGGAACCTTAACTGCCTTATGTATTAGTATGTCGGCTGCCATAAGCGAAGGATAGGTAAGAAGCCCTGCATTAATATTGTCGGGTTGCTGTCGTATTTTTTCTTTGAATGAGGTACAGCGTTCCAGTTCGCCGACATAGGCATTCATGTTTAACAGCAGGTAGAGTTCAGCTGTCTGTGGTAAATCGCTTTGAACATAAATGGTGGCCGTTTCAGGATCAATCCCGCAGGCCAGGTACTCGGATAATACGGTACGAACCGAACGTTTCAGGTCGCCCGGAGTGGGGTGAGTGGTAAGAGAATGGTAATCGGCAATGAAAAAAAAACACCGGTATTCATGTTGCATTTTAATGAAATTGACCATGGCCCCGAAATAATTTCCGAGGTGCAAATTTCCCGTCGATCTGATACCGCTTACAACCGTTTCCACCGGGCCGAAGTTACAAAAAATGGCTAATTTTGGCCGATGAATTTCCTTAGGGTCCTGCTCCAAAAAACATGGCGCGTTCTGTTTTTTGTGAACGGGATAATTACGTTTTTTCTCTTTTATCCCCTTTTCTACCTCTTTCTATTGCGGGAAAAATGGTTTCCTTATGTGTTTAAGCTTTACCTGGTATGGGGACGATTCCTCCTTTACCCGGTTGGCATCCGATTCAAAATAATAAGAAAGGGCACTCACGACCCTTCCAAAACGTATGTTATTGTCGGTAATCACGCCTCTTATATCGATATTATTCTGATGTATCTGGTAGTTCCTGTCTACTTTCACTTTATGGGAAAAGCCGAATTACAAAGGGTTCCGCTTTTCAGTAAGTTTTTTGAGCGCATGAACATTCTGGTCGACCGGTCCAGTATAATAGCCTCACACCGGGCGTTTGTAAGGGCCGGAAATGATATTGATAAAGGTATCAGTATCGCTATTTTCCCTGAAGCTACCATCCCCGACAGCGCTCCTCACCTGGGGCGCTTTAAGAATGGAGCCTTCCGGTTGGCCATTGAAAAACAAACTCCTATATTGCCGGTAGTTTTCCTGAATAACTGGAAAATACTGCCCGATAATAAACTGAAAAAGACAGGAGGAAGACCGGGATGCGCACGCATATTAATATTGGATCCTGTGGAGACCAAAGGATTAACACACAAAGACGATACTGCCTTGCGCCAGAAAGTTTTTTCTATTATTGACTCGGCCCTTCAGGAATACGATTATGGAAATAAATAACGAAACAATCAGCCGTCTTGCCGATCTCGCCAAACTGGAGTTTGATGAAGCGTCGGGAACCTCCATTAAGGAAGACCTTACACGGATTTTAACTTTTGTCGAAAAACTTCAACAGGTCAATACCGATGGGGTAGAACCGTTGATTTACATGAATGAGGATGTAAACGTGCTTCGGCCGGATGTAGAGGGAGACACTGTTACGCAGAAACAGGCGTTGTCCAATGCTCCTATGGCCGACTCCGATTATTTCAAAGTACCCAGAGTACTCGGGGGCGATCAGTAATTTTTCAGCAGTACTGCTGGTAAGCCGATACCAGGTGATCAGCAATCATATCAGCCGATCTTCCCTCAATATGGTGGCGCTCGACAAAATGAACCAGTTTGCCGTCACGAAAGAGTGCTATGCTTGGTGAACTGGGGGGGAAGGGTAATGTGTATTTTCTCGCTTGCTGGGTTGCATCGGTATCTTGTCCGGCAAATACGGTAACCAGTTTTTCAGGTTTTTTTCCATCCTGGTTAAGCGACATTTTTACTCCGGGCCGTGCAGCACCGGCGGCACATCCGCAAACAGAATTTATTACTAGCAAAACGGTTCCGGAACTGTTTGGAATAGTAGCATCCACCTGTTCGGGTGTACGCAGTTCCTGGAAACCGGCGGTTGTAAGGTCAGCCCGCATAGGGGCACAAAGTTGTTCAGGGTAAGGCATCTTATTCTTTTTTTCAGGTTGCAAAATTAGGTATTGGCAACGTACCAAAGGAACAAAATCGCCTCAGCTTTGTTTTCGGCACCCATTCATTTAGCCTCCCCTCTGAAGCTTTTTGGGTAACAAGCACCGGAGTTCTTACAGACCGTGTGTCGATAAATTTTTTTGATAATAACGTAAACACCTATTTATCAGACTCTTACACTAAGCGTATGCGGTGTAACCGGTGCTTTTCACTGTTTTTCTTACATCGGTAAGGTTGTGGTCTGCAAGGTGGTATCGATACTTTGATGTAACCCGTTTCACACAAACAACATAAAAAGCCATCAGTATGAAGTCAAAAAGTATCCACAACGACAACATGTTTCCGGTCTTCCGATTCGATTTCGAAAACCGTCTCACCTTTGCAAACATTGCAGCTACTCCGCTTATGAGCCACTGGAAGTGCCGTATCAACGAGCGCATTCCGGGTGAAGTTATGGCCCAGTATCCTGAACTGTTTCATTCAGTTGTGAGTCACAGGCCCCAGGATGTACAGGTGAACTTTAATGATTTTGTAATCAGTTTCTCCATTGTCCCCTTTCCCGAAGCCGGATACATTGGCATGTATGCCTATAATATGTCGGTTGTTAATGAAACGAGTCAACCGGCCACCCAACCTGAATTAGTGAAAGTCAAAGCAAAAAAATGATAGATATTACCCGCAACAGGCGATTTAAGCTCCGTAATGCAGAGGTGGATTTTAAGAATCTGGTGAACGAGTCGGTCCGCCAGCTCAGCCGTCTCGAAGGAGCACACAGACTTGAGGTGAAGACCTTGATAGAGGGACTTATTCCCTTTTATAATGACCCTGATCAATTGCAGGTGATTTTCAATAATCTCATTTCCAATGCTATTAAGTTTCAGCATGCACACGAGGTGAAGCCGAAACTCGAAATTGTAATTTCTATTGATGCCTCCAAGGCGATTATCAGTTTTCACGATAACGGAATCGGAATCGCTAAAGATGAAATGGGAAAAGTTTTTGATATGTTTTACCGTGCTCAGGGCACAAAGGCCGACGGCTCGGGTCTCGGACTCTATATTGTTAAAGAACTTACCAGGAAACTGAAAGGCCGCATTTATGTGGAATCGCTTCCGGGACAGGGTTCAAAATTCGTAATCGAACTTCCGAACAAAATTGACCCGGACGTCGTTAGAAAGCTTTCTAAACTCATTCAAAATTCATGACCTTTTTGGTTTCTGATTATGTCAACTAAATACAAAAAAGTGTTCCTTGTGGATGATAATCCGATGGACAACATGGTAAATGCCCAGCTGATTTCCAGTGTTGGATTTGCGGTAAACCCGGTAGTACTCAACGGTGGAACCGATACATTGGATATGCTGAAAAAGGCAGCCCCATCAGAATTGCCGGAACTGATTTTTCTGGATATCAGAATGCCCGAAATGGACGGTTTCCAGTTTCTGGAGGAATTCGAGAAACTGGGAGAAGCCATTACCCGTCACTGTAAAATAATTTTACTCAGCACTTCAGATACCTTTAAGGATCTGAACAGGGCCAACAAAAACAAATTGGTAAGAAGGTTTCTGAATAAGCCGCTTACTTCCGAAATGCTTGCTGCCATTAACCTGTAAGCGTTTCAGTCCCGTTTATTTTTGAAAAATTCCTTTAAGAGCAAGGCGCTTTCTTCGCTTAGCACTCCGCTTACCGTTTCGGTTCGGGGGTGAATGAGTTTTTTAGAAACGGTTGTAAATCCTTTCTTTTCATCAAAAGCACCATAAACAATACGCGATAACTGCGTCCAGTATCCGGCGCCGGCACACATCGGACATGGTTCAAGGGTTACATACAAGGTGCATTCATCCAGGTATTTTGAATTCAGAAAATTACTTGCCGAAGTAAATGCCAGCATTTCGGCATGTGCGGTTACATCATTTAGTTTTTCGGTCATGTTGTGAGCCCTGGCTATAATCTGACCATTGCAAACCACTACTGCCCCCACCGGTATCTCATCCTCCTCAAAAGCCATTTTTGCTTCAGCAAGGGCAATGCGCATGTAGTATTCATCGTTCAAAATCATAGTGCATCCCGGTACTTCAGGAGTAATACAAAATTACATGGAATTCTGCTGTTAAAAACAAAAGCGTATTTTAATTTAATTTAATGCGCCATTTGAATCCATCTGGTTAATTTTGAAAACCAAATGGCCAAAAAAAACGTTATCCGTTTTGACATTCAGGACGAACTCAGCTTTTCGCTGATGGCGGTTTCATCCGGAAATAAGGATTACCGGCTCTGTTTCGACCTTAACAAAGCGCTGGGTCTGCATCTGGTACGGGACGAGGACGTTACCGTTCCGCTTACCCGGCCCGGCTCCGCTACTGTCCATTCCTGTTACAGTTGTTCCGGAACCGATGGTGAACAGTATTATCTTGTTTCCAACAAAGATCGAAACAGCACCGGGTATTTTGTTCCCGAAATGACAAACATTAATTACTTTTTTGTTGTTTCATGTGAGATAGGTAAGCGGGAAGAAACGGCTTTGTTGAATAAACTGCGTCAAATAGAAATCATACAAGCCGCATATCCTATTGTGCCGGCTTCTTTGAAATCGGCTGAAGCATTTCTCTATTTGCTGGAATTTTGATGTTTTTATTATAAAATGAAAAAAAGAACAAACCGGACCAAAATAGTTGCGACCCTCGGTCCCTCGTCGCTTTCCATGAATGTGCTCGAAAGCATGATCCGTCATGGAGTAAACGTTTGCCGGATCAATGCCTCCCATGGTGATTATGCTTTTCAGGAACAGGTTATTCAGATGGTACGTTCCATAAACCAACAAAAAGATCTGAACGTGGCCATCCTGTACGATCTGCAAGGCCCTAAACTCCGCATTGGCGAAGTTGCCAATAACGAAATACATCTTGAAGAGAAAGATTTACTCCGGCTTACCACTCAGGAATGTTTGGGTGATAACAAACGGGTAACCATCCGCTACCCGAACTTCTATCAGGACGTGCAGGTGGGTGATACGGTATTGGTTGATGACGGAAAAATTGAACTGCAGGTTTTCGAAAAGCACGCTGACGGAGAGGTAACCGCCAGGGTGATTCATGGCGGAGTGCTCTCCTCTAAGAAGGGAGTGAACCTTCCCTACACAAAAATTTCACTTCCTTCACTCACCGAAAAGGACAGGAACGATCTCAATTTTGCATTGGAACATGATGTTGAGTGGATAGGATTGTCGTTTGTGCGATCGGCAAAAGACATTACGGAACTCAGAGATATTATCAGATCCAGAGACAAAACTTCACGCATCATAGCTAAAATAGAAAAACCTGAAGCTGTGCGGGAAATAGATAACATACTAAGCGTAACCGACGGAATTATGGTTGCACGTGGCGATTTGGGTGTTGAAATGGCAATGGAAAAAGTTCCCATGATTCAAAAGATGCTCGTGGCGAAATCGCTTGCGGCTTCCAAACCTGTAATCATCGCTACACAAATGATGGAAAGCATGATCACCAACTACCGCCCTACGCGTGCTGAGGCGAATGATGTTGCCAACGCGGTGTTCGACGGAGCCGATGCGCTCATGCTGAGTGGTGAAACATCGGTAGGCGCATATCCCGTTAAGGTAGTTGAGGCCATGCAGAAAATTATCAGCGTTACAGAAAGCGAAGAGGCGTTGTACCACAGATTTAACCCCCCTATTAAGGATAGTAAAACATTTATTTCGGACAGTGTTTGCTTTAATTCCTGTGTAATGGCACAACAGGCCGGGGCCAGGGCTATCATTGCCATGACCTCATCGGGTTATACCGCTTTCAGGATTTCCAGTCAGCGCCCCGATGCCAATATTTTTATTTTTACACATAACCGCTCCATGCTGAACACCTTAAGTCTGGTATGGGGTGTAAAAGCGTTTTATTACGATAAGTTCGAAAGCTCCGATGTAACGATCAGCGACATCAAAAATTTCCTGAAGAAACAGGAGCTGCTCAAAACAGGTGAAATGGTGGTGAATGTGTTCAGTACACCACTTGAAGAAAAAGGTATGGCGAATACCATCAAACTGAACATTGTTAACTGAATGAATGAGCAAAAAAAATCCCGCGAAATGCTTCGCGGGATTTTTTTTTGAAAGCCGAAATTACCGGATCATCACCTGGCGCACACTCGAATGCTGACTGCTTTCCAGTTTAAGATTGTAAATGCCTGACGCCAGTCCTTTCAGGCTGAGTTCTTCATTAACACCGGGAGTGCATTCAATAGTTAAATTGCGCACCACGCGTCCCGAAACATCTGTAAGTGAAATATTCATTTTGCCGGATAAGTCACCTGTATGAATAAATAATGTTTCATGAGCAGGGTTAGGGTAAGCCGAGACTCCGTCAGTTTGATTCACAGCAATTCCTGTTGTAATATCAGCTACCACAGGCACCCGGTCGCTTACGCAGTAATAGGAAGGTTCCTGAACCTCCCAATCGTAAAAATAATAGTAGAAACCGGCACCCTGATTCGATCCTGTAAGGGAAACCAAGTTGCTGAGTGTGTATGGGTATAACACACCCTGACTGCTCCGCTGCAGACGAGGGGTAACAGTTCCAAGAGATGTTACGTTTACGGCTGCATTAGTAGTAAGCTGGTAGCCCGTTCCGGGAGCAAGCGGGAAGTTGAGGGTGACTCTTGAAGTGTCAAGAGGTATGTTTACCAATTGTGAATTTAATACAGCACCTGTATTGTCGAGAAGTTGTACTTCGCGGTTACCCGGGGTATCGGTATACACTTTCACGCTTACCAAAATAGAGGGGGCAAGTACGTCGAAAATAATGTTGCTGTTTGTGTTAACACCTCCGCTGTACAATGTGCCCTGGTGGTAGGTCATTCCGGTATAAGCAATGGCTCCGGGATAGTCGGTTACCGATTCAACCCAATAGGTAGTTGTTGTAGTAAGGGGAGGAGTGGTAAAGTTGTTTCCGTTACCTACCACAGAACCACCTGTTTGCTGATCGTACCAGGTGAGGCTGTCGCCTGTTGCTGTAAGCAGCAGCTGTGAGCCCGATGGTCCGGTAGCTCCGGTTCCCACCGGTTCCGGAGCATTAAGCACGTCCACCTGAATGGCAGTGCTCGAGAAGAGTCCGCAGGTTCCCTGAATGGTAACAACGTAAGAGCCGCTCACTGTCGCGCTGATAGATTGTGTGGTGCTGCCATCGCTCCAGCTGTAAGAGTTAGCAGGACTCGATGTTAACATAACAGCACCCCCTTCACAAAACTCAAGTTCACCTGTTGCGGTTACACTCGGCGTTTCATCAGGATTAACCAAAATAGTTGCAGAGGGTGAAATATTGGAACATCCGTTTCCATCGGTAACCTGTACATTGTAAGCTCCGGCAGTGGAAACAACAATTGATTGTGTTGTAGCACCGGTTGACCAGTCATAAGTAGCAAATCCGGAAGCAGCGTTCAGATTGAGCGTTTGTCCGGTGCAAAGGATAAATGGTCCTGTTAAAGTGTTTCCTGATATGGAGCATCCGCCTTCTACAACCGTTACAAACTGGTTGGAAGCAAGGTTGGTTAACACCGTGGTGGTGCCTGAAGGGAACCAAACCACAGCAGAGTCAACACTTGTATAC
>DASUFP010000025.1:0-13598 GCA_036274495.1 Bacteroidia bacterium | reverse complement strand
AATACAAGCTGACACAGAAAAGCAGTCAGATTACTTACAGTTATGCATGCAACAACAGTTCACCTCGCGAAGGAAACCTTATGAACGATGATGAGGACGGATTTACGCCGCTTTCCATGAACGTATATCCCAATCCTGCCCTCAGCGGTTCAGATCTGAATATGCACATCGCATCGGAAGAAGCGACTTCCGCCAGCCTTATCATTACCGACATGCTGGGCCGTACCGTAGTAAATAAATCCGTAGCCCTTAGCGGTTATTATGAGAGTGACGTTACCGTTTCGCTTGACGGAATAAAGCCCGGATACTATATGGTGGTTGTAAGTACCGATGAAGAGAGGGTATCGAAGGCGCTGATAATCGAATAACAGCACAGTAAATCTTTTTTCAGGGGCTGCCGGAGGCAGCCCTTTTTTTTGGGATAATCTTGAATTGTTTCGGGACGGCCTCAGGAGAAATTTTGGATATAGTTCTTTTTGAACACATTATGGTTAAAAACTCAGTATTTTCAGTGGTTTGAGACCCTTTTAACCCGCTCGGATTGCTTAACTTTGAGCCATTCAAATTATAAGAATGGCTAAGAAAAAGGTTGAAGATCATCAGTATACGGAAGAAAGCATACAGTCCCTCGACTGGAAGGAGCATATCCGGCTCCGTCCGGGTATGTATATAGGTAAGCTGGGTGACGGGGTTTCAAGAGACGACGGTATTTATGTCCTGATAAAGGAGATCATCGATAATTCGATTGATGAGTATGTTATGGGATACGGACAACGGATCGATATTGTGATTGATCAGGGCAGAGTTGAAATTCGTGACTTTGGAAGGGGAATTCCACTGGGTAAGGTGGTCGAATGTGTGAGCAAAATAAACACCGGAGGCAAATACGACAGCAAGGCATTTCAGAAATCGGTGGGACTTAACGGGGTAGGAACAAAGGCAGTGAATGCCCTTTCTGAAAGTTTTATCGTGCAATCGGTACGAGACGGCAAAACCGTGGTTGCTGAATTTTGTAAGGGCGAACTGGTAAAAGAACACAAGACCAAAGGAACTTCTGCTCCTGACGGAACACTGATATCGTTTGCTCCCGACAGCACTATTTTCAAGAACTATTCCTACCGCAACGATTTCGTGGAAGCGATGATCAGGAATTATACCTACCTGAATGTCGGCCTCACTATTCATTTCAACGGGCAGGAGTTTGCATCGAAAGACGGGTTGCTTGACTTGTTGAAAAATAACCTGAGCGACGAGGGACTTTACCCGATTATACATTTGTCGGGCGACGATATTGAAGTGGCCTTTACGCATACTGTTTCATACGGCGAAGACTACTACTCATTTGTAAACGGTCAGCATACCACTCAGGGGGGCACACACCAGGCTGCTTTCAGAGAGGCCATTGTTAAAACCGCACGCGAGTTTTATAAGAAAGACTTTGAGCCAAGTGATATCAGGGAGTCCATTTCGGCTGCTATATCAATCCGTATTCAGGAGCCTGTTTTTGAATCGCAGACTAAAACCAAACTGGGTTCACAGAATACTTCACCGGGCGGACCTTCGCTGCGCAACTGGATCAACGATTTTATAAAGACCGAACTCGACAATTACCTCCACAAACATCCGCAGGTTGCCGAGGCCTGGCTCAAAAAAATTCAACAGTCGGAGCGTGAACGCAAAGAAATTGCCGGCATTAAAAAGCTGGCGAATGAGCGGGCTAAAAAAGCGAATCTGCACAACAAAAAACTTCGCGATTGCAAAGTGCATCTCGACAGCAAGCATCCCGATAAATATGAGTCAACCCTCTTTATTACCGAGGGCGATTCGGCCAGCGGATCTATAACCATTGCCCGTGATGTGAGTCTGCAGGCTGTCTTTTCTTTAAAAGGAAAACCGCTGAATTGTTTCGGCCTTACCAAGAAAATAGTGTATGAAAATGAGGAATTCAATTTGCTTCAAAACGCGTTGAATATTGAAGATGGATTGGATGCGCTCCGGTACAATAAAATAGTGATTGCAACGGATGCCGATGTGGATGGGATGCATATCCGGTTGTTGCTGATGACCTTTTTCCTTCAGTTTTTTCCTGATCTGGTAAAAAACGGGCATCTCTACATTTTGCAAACACCGTTGTTCAGGGTCAGAAATAAAAAGGAAACAATATACTGTTATTCGGAACCAGAGCGCATTGCCGCAATCGAAAAACTGAAACCGAAACCGGAAATTACACGGTTCAAGGGATTGGGTGAGATTTCTCCTGATGAATTTAAGCGGTTTATAGGCAGAAAAATCCGGCTCGAAAATGTGGAACTGAAAGGTGAAACAGCGCTTCATGCGTTGCTCGACTATTATATGGGAAAAAATTCGCCCGAAAGACAGGAATTTATCATCCGCAATTTGCGTATGGAGGAAGAAATGGTAATGAACGAAGTGCCGGGAAAAGAGCTGGAACAGTTAGAAGAGCCAGAGGTGGCAGTGGCCTGATAATGCATGGAAATAGATAAAAACAAAAAAGAGGATAAGAGTGCCGCGGCACTCGAAAATCATATCAGCAACGATTCGGCAGCTATTGCCGGAATGTACAAATCATGGTTTTTGGATTATGCATCGTATGTAATTCTTGAACGTGCCGTGCCGTATGTCGAGGACGGCTTTAAGCCTGTTCAGCGACGCATCCTTCACTCCATGTTTGAAATGGAAGACGGCAGGTACAATAAAGTTGCAAACATTATTGGTAACACCATGAAGTATCACCCTCACGGAGATGCTTCCATCGGCGATGCGCTGGTGCAAATCGGTCAGAAAGATTTGCTTATCGATACACAGGGAAACTGGGGCAATCTTCATACGGGCGACAGTGCTGCTGCACCACGATATATTGAGGCCAGACTTTCAAAGTTTGCACAGGAGGTAATTTTTAATCCCAAGACTACCGTCTGGCAGCTTTCCTACGACGGTCGGAACCGTGAACCGGTAACACTGCCGGTGAAGTTTCCGATGCTGCTCGTGATGGGTGTTGAAGGTATTGCAGTGGGACTTGCTTCAAAAATTCTTCCGCATAACTTCATCGAACTCATTCAGGCATCTATCGATTGTATAAAAGGGAAAAAAGTAAACCTGTTGCCTGATTTTCCAACCGGCGGAATTGCTGATTTCTCAAAATACAACGAAGGTATCAGGGGAGGCAGAATACGTGTAAGGGCTGTCATCGAAACAGGAGAAAAAAAGACGCTTATTATCCGCCAAATTCCGTTTGGTACCACTACCACTTCCGTGATCGATTCTATTCTGGCTGCGGTTGATAAGGGAAAAATAAAAATTAAGAAAGTTGAAGACAACACAGCGGGCAAAGTAGAAATCATTATTCACCTGCACCCGGAAGCTTCACAGGATACCGAAAAAGCCATTGAGGCACTCTATGCGTTCACACAGTGCGAACAGGCTATTTCACCAAACGCCTGTATCATTGAAGAGGGACGGCCCCGGTTTGTAAGCGTTAATGAGGTGCTTGAAATTTCGACCCGTAACACCCTCGACTTACTGCGCCTCGAACTCGAAATAGCCAGAGACGAAAAAGAATCGGAATGGCATTACAATTCCCTGGAACGCATCTTCATTGAGAAACGGATTTATCGGGCGCTTGAAAATTGCGAAACGTGGGAACAAATTATTGATACCATTGCCACAGGCCTTAAACCCTATCTGAAGTTTTTACGTCGTCCGGTGGTGCACGATGATTATGTACGGCTCACGGAACTCAAAATCAAACGTATTTCGAAATTCGATTCAAACCGTGCCGAGGAGAAAATTGCTGCAATTGAAGCTGAACTGAAGCGCATCAACCACGACCTTGATAATTTAAAGCCGTATGCGATCAACTACTTTAAAGAATTGCTGAAAAAATACGGTAAGGGGAAAGAGCGAAGAACAGAAATCGCATCCTTTGAAACCATAGTTGCATCCAAGGTTATTGCCAACAACGCCAAATTGTACGTGAACCGTGAAGAGGGTTTTGCTGGCTTTGGCCTGAAACGCGATGAGCTGGTTTGCGACTGTTCCGATCTGGATGAAATTTTGGCAATCACAGGCGACGGTAAGTTTACTGTTTCCCGTATTACCGAGAAAACATATATGGGCAAGGACATCCGTCATATAGCTGTTTTTGAGAAAAATGACGAATCCACCATTTACAATATGATTTATCAGGATGGTGCCAGAGGCGCTGTTATGGTAAAGCGTTTTTTTATATCAGGAGTCACCAGAGATAAGGCATACGATCTTACAAAGGGCAGCGAGGGTTCCAAAATACTTTATCTGGGGATATCAGGACCCGATAACGGTCCCAGGGTAAACGTTACACTGAAACCGCGTCCCAAACTTAAAAATCTTGTGCTTGAGGTTGATTTTAACGAAGTACTGGTAAAGAACCGTTCAGCCATCGGAAATGTGTTAACCAAATTCCCGATCGCTAAAATTCGCCCTGCGGTAATGGAAGCAAGTAAGCCGGTTAAACCGGAAACACCCGCCAATTTGCCGAAAGGAAAAACCCAGACCAAACTTGACCTCTGACACCGGAACAGCCGGCATCTTTGCCTCAAGACTTCGAATTATTACCGATATTATTGGTGCCTATAACGGTGAGATACCGTTGCACAGATTCCTGAAAAGTTATTTTTCAAAGCATCGTAATTTCGGATCTTCCGACAGGCGACTATATGCTGCGTTTGTCCATGGCTACTTTCGGATTGGAAGGGCTTTGCCTTCTCACGATTTGAATATACGTTTGGCGGCAGCTGCATTTCTTGCAATTGAAAACGAATCATCTTTTAAAACATTTCTGCTCGAAAACTTTCTGGGTGCAGCGTCCCTTCAGTTGCAGCAGACTACACCAGCACAACGGTTACAATGGATTGCAGACAAGTTCACTGATTTTGATGTAAAAGATATGGTGCCTGCGGGAGGAGCACTTGACGACGGACTTACCCATGAACAACGGGCCTTGCAGTTGCTGGAACTGCCACCGGTCTGGATTCGCATAAGAGAGGGGCACATCAGTCAGGTGGTGGAGGAGTGTAAACGGAAAAACATTGAAATAAAATTTGATGAAAGGGATGGCCATGCTTTGGGATTTAGGGCAGGTACATCACTTACCGAATGGGAATCATTTAAAAAAGGTGCATTTGAAATACAGGACCTCTCCTCCCAGATGGCCGGCGACCACATACCCGCATCCGGTGGTGAAGAGTGGTGGGACTGCTGTTGCGGAGCAGGAGGGAAGTCGCTGCAGCTGCTCGACAAATACCCGGTTATTAAAATAACGGCTACGGATATACGAACTTCTGTTCTGGAGAATTTCAGGGAACGGTTACAACGGAACAGGCTTTTCGCCGAAAAGGTCTTCTCCCTGGATGTGAATCAGCCGGTAACAGGTGATTTTGCAGGACGAAAATTTGACGGCATCATCGCCGATGTTCCCTGCTCAGGAAGCGGAACATGGAACCGGACACCGGAGCAGCTGGTCTTTTTTGACCCGTTACAACTCAGGTCGTTTCAGGAACGGCAGACGGGCATCCTGGAAAATGTGTGGCCGTTGTTAAAATCCGGAGGAACACTGGTTTACATCACATGTTCGATATATATGGCTGAAAATGAGGATGTTATTGAAAAATTTTGTAACAGCACCCACGCGGTTCAAGTCAGTATGCAATCTGTTTCCGGGGCGGGCAGGGCTGCGGATACCCTTTTTGTCGCCACCCTCAAAAAGCCCTGAATCTAACGGGTTTGTCATTTCAGTGTATTCCTCACCCTAAGTCGGCTGAAAGCACTATTTTTGATCTCATAACCAACAAAAATGAAAAAATTTTACACCCTTGCATTGCTGTTGCTGACGGCTTCATTGCTGCATGCGCAGAATTTTAACATGACCTTCAGGTCAAACAAGACCTATACCGGCGATCTTGCGAATATTGGCCACTATGTGGACGCGCTTGGCAACGAATATGCTTTGGTGGGATACGAATACGGTTTATCAATCGTAGATGTAACAGATCCTGCCAATCCCATCGAAAAATTTGTAGTTACCGGCCCAACTTCCATCTGGCGTGAAGTGAAAACATGGAGTACCTATGCCTATGTGACTACTGAGGGGGGAAACACCGGATTGCAGATCGTTGATTTATCTGACCTGCCCAATTCCGTTAATTCAAAATACTGGAACGGAACCGGCGCAATTAACGGTCAGCTCCAAACCATACACGCGTTGCACATTGATGCCGGTTATGTTTATCTCTTCGGCAGTAATTTGTTTGCGGGTGCTGCTGTTATTGCTGACCTGGCCGATCCGTGGAATCCTGTATATGTCGGACATACAACCGGCACCTACATTCACGATGGTTATGTGAGAAACGATACGCTGTGGGCCGGACATATATATCAGGGTTATTTTGGTGTGTGGGATGTAACAAACAAAGCCAACCCGGTACTTCTGGCACAACAGTCGACGCCCAATACCTTTACCCATAACACCTGGCTCAACGATGCCGGAACGGTACTGATGACAACCGATGAAACAACCGGTTCGTTTCTTACCTCCTACGACATTACCGATCTCGCAAATATCAGGGAGCTGGACAGGTTTCAAACAACTCCCGGTTCAGGATCTATAGTTCACAATACCCATGTGCTGAATGACTATGCAATTACCTCCTGGTATAAGGATGGCGTAAGCATCGTTGATATTTCGCACCCCGACAATCTCATTGAGGTCGCACATTACGATACTTATCCTCAGGGTTCGGGCGATGGATTTTATGGCTGCTGGGGTGTGGATCCCTTCCTCCCTTCAGGAAATATTATCGCATCGGATATCAATAATGGCCTGTATGTACTGACTCCCGTTTATCAGCGTGCATGTTACCTTGAAGGAATCGTTACTGATTCGGTAAGCGCCTTTCCGCTGAATAATGCAACAGTGGTTGTTACCGGCCCCTCTCTCACCGAGGTCACTAACCTGCTTGGCGTTTATAAAACAGGTACCGTGAATGCGGGAACCTACTCTGTAACCGTTTCACGTCCGGGCTACCAGACTAAAACAATCAATAATGTAGTATTGGTAAACGGACAGCTGACACAACTCGATGTACAGCTGGTATCGCTAACCGCGTTTACCGCTACCGGCCAGGTCATAGACGGCATTACCGGTTTCGGTGTTCCTTTGGCACAAGTACGTATATACAATGGCGTTAGTGATAATGTTATTGTTTGTGATGCCAACGGCAACTTTGCAATTCCTGCTTTTACACCCGATGTTTATAATGTTGATGCAGGCCAGTGGGGTTATTATACCTATTGCTCCAACAACAATCCGGTAAATTTGTCAACTGTTCCCATGGTTGTGAGTTTACTGCCGGGGATTGCCGACGACTTCACTTTCGATCTCGGCTGGACTGTTTCGGGTGTTTCCGGAAACGCATGGGAAAGAGGTGTTCCCATTGGTACTGTTACAACTGGCCCCGGTGGTGGCCAGCAGGCCAATCCGGGTTCCGATGCTCCCGGTGACTGCCGCGACAAAGCATATGTAACTGATAATGGTGGCGGTGGTGCCTGGGATCATGACGTTGATGCAGGCAATACCATACTGACATCGCCCTCCTTTGATGCTACAGGATTTTTGAATCCGCAAATACATTACACCCGTTGGTTCTACAACGGCGGCAACAATGGCGGCGGCCCTGCAGATGATACCATGTCGGTTCGTCTTTCAAACGGAATCACAACCGTAACGCTCGAAATGATATTCCCCAGCTCTCCCAATCCATCTTCCTGGGTCGACCGCACTTGGTCTATCGGACAGTATATTACACCTACTGCAAACATGCACTTTAGTGTGGAAACGGCCGATTGGGGACCAGTCTTTAATATTGTAGAAGGAGGACTCGATAAATTTGAAATTACCGAAGGACCTGCTTCGGTGCACGAAAATTCGTCCTATAATCTTACCGCTTACCCAAATCCATTTACCTCTTCAATACGCATGACCTTCGATGCTGCTGCCATGCAGTCGGGCGGCACACTCCGGATTACCGACATCACCGGTAAACTGGTTAGCGAAATACCGGTGCAGCCGTCGTTGGGATATGTTGACGCAGGCAACGGACTTGATGCAGGTATCTATTTTGCGCGCATTATTACACCTGCCGGTTCTTCCGCTCCTGTAAAAATCAACAAGCTGCGCTGAGAGGTATCGCTATAAAAAAAAGGACAAGCATGGCTTGTCCTTTTTTTTTGTTGTATTGATGAGAACCGGGGAATTTATTCCTTAAGAAATCTCACGGTGTATTTATCTTAAACATTGAAACGGAAATGCATCACATCTCCGTCTTCAACTACATATTCTTTTCCTTCAACAGAGAGCTTCCCGGCCTCTTTACACGCCTGTTCCGATCCAAACTTTACATAATCGTCGTAGTGGATAACCTCGGCTCTGATAAATCCCTTCTCGAAATCGGTATGAATCACTCCGGCGGCCTGTGGTGCTGTCATGCCTTTGTGAATGGTCCATGCCCTGACCTCCTTTTCGCCTGCAGTAAAGTAGGTGAACAACTCCAGTAAACGGTACGCGGCTTTAATCAGTTTGCTTACGCCTGAAGAGGAGAGTCCCAGATCTTCAAGAAAAACTTTGCGATCGTCATAACTTTCCATTTGCGCAATATCGGCTTCTATGGCGGCTGCAATCACCAGCACTTCCGCTTTTTCATCTTTAACGGCTTCGCGAACCATGTCCACATACTTGTTGCCGGAAACAACTGACTTTTCATCCACATTGCATACATACATCACCGGCTTATCTGTAAGCAGATAGATGTCTTCAATGTACTGTTTGTCTTCAACAGCAACCGGAGCAGAGCGTGCCGATTTACCCTGTTCCAGGTGTTTTTTATAAATCATCAGTGTGTCGTAGGCCTTTTTGGCTTCCTTATCAGATCCGACACGCGCAACTTTTTCAACTTTCTGTATTTTCTTATCTACTGCTTCAAGATCCTTCAGCTGCAGTTCCAGATCGATGGTCTCCTTATCGCGCACCGGATTTACGTTGCCGTCGACGTGAACCACATTCGGATCATCAAAACAACGAAGCACATGCAAAATGGCATCTGTTTCACGTATGTTGGCTAAAAACTGGTTGCCCAGTCCTTCGCCTTTGCTGGCACCTTTTACCAGTCCTGCAATGTCTACTATTTCTACTGTCGTCGGAAGAACCCGTTGCGGGTTAACTAATTTCTCCAACACTTCAAGCCGTTCGTCCGGAACAGTAATAACGCCGATGTTAGGTTCGATTGTGCAAAACGGAAAATTGGCCGCTTGCGCTTTAGCATTCGACAGACAGTTGAAGAGGGTAGACTTTCCTACGTTAGGCAATCCTACGATCCCGCATTTTAATCCCATAATTGTTGTGTACTAGTGAAAATCAGGGCGCAAAGGTAATACAAATGGCCTTACATTACGGCAATGGTTGTCTTACGGGTTATATTTGCAAGGTGCCAAAAGGTTAACCCGAAATGAATATACGGTCCGATAAAACACGTATTGACAAGTTCTTGTGGTCGGTGAGGATATATAAGACCCGCAGCCTGGCGGCACAGGCGTGTGAACTCGAAAAGGTGAGGATAGGAGGTATGCCGGTGAAGCCTTCCAGGGCGATTCTTCCGGGGAATGAGGTTACCGTTCGTTTTGGACCGTTCGAAAGGGTATTCAGGGTTATTGCAACCATTCAAAACAGGCTTCCGGCCAAACGTGTTCCTGAGTTTTGCGAGGAGATTACCTCCTCAGAGGTCATTGAGAAAATGAGGGCTCATGCCGCTGCGAGAGCTGCCTGGCGCCAGCCGGGACTGGGCCGCCCTACTAAGAAAGAACGGCGGGATATGGACGATTTTTTAGCGTTTGATGACTGGTGAATACTACATCGGCGGGTTGTTACCGCAGACTGCACCGATTCAGTTTTTCTTTTCTACAACTTCCAGTTTATCCATCTCGCACTTGGTTCTGAATCCGCCGAAGATCACATATACTGTTTCGTCATCAATTTTTTCAATGGTGCCGGTCGTCTTGCTGTTTTCGATGCGCACCTCCATTCCTTTTTTCAAAACCGATTTCATCCGGGCAATTTTTTCGTCCCGTTTTTTCTGTATAGCTTTCGGATCTTCTGATTTTGCCTTTCGGACAAACTGACGGTAATATTTATTGAAGACTTCTTTTTTGTCTTTTGCTTTCTTCAATTCCTTCATAAACGAGCGGAACTTTTCTTCTCCTTCACGCAGTAACCGCTCCTCCAGTTTTTTAAGTTTTTGTTCCTGTTTGAGTAAGGCAGCTGCCGCTAACCGGGCATGCTCTTCGGATTGATGCAGTTGCTGTTTCAGCTTTTTGTCTCGTTCGGTTATCTGTCTGTTTTGCAACCGCAATTCATCTTTTTCTTTTTCAACATCGGTAAGCAGTTTCTCCAGTAAAAGATGTTTTCTGGAGACTTTTCGCCTGGCACTTTTAATTACTTCCACGGGTAATCCGCTCCTTTCCGCTACCAAAAAAGTGTAGGAACTACCGGGCTTGCCTATATGAAGTCGGTACATGGGACGTAATTTTTTCATGTCGAACTCCATTGACCCGTTCACGATTCCTTTGGTCCGGTCGGCAAATACTTTCAGGTTCAGGTAGTGTGTTGTAATAACACCTATTGCTTTTTTCTCGTTCAGCGATTCGAGAACGGCTTCTGCCAGGGCGCCACCCAGATCCGGATCGGTACCTGTTCCGAATTCATCAATTAAAAAGAGGCTGTTCTCATTTACTTTCTCGAGAAACGTTTTCATGTGTTTTAACCGTGAACTGTAAGTGCTCAGTTCATACTCTATCGATTGCGAATCGCCGATGTCAACCAGCAGGTTTTCAAAAATTCCGAAAACACTATCCTCGTGTGCCGTAACAGGAATACCACACTGCAGCATCAGCTGCAACAGCCCCGCTGTTTTCATACATACCGTTTTTCCGCCGGCGTTCGGTCCGCTTATCACGAGGATTCTGTCCGGATCACCGAGTTGCAGATCAAACGGTATGGTGGCTTTGTGCGCTTGCTTGTTGTGAATGTAGAGCAACGGGTGTCTGGCATGTTTTAAATCGAGTAGTGGCTGTTGCTGTACGTGCGGAAACCGGGAATCGGTTTCTTTCGCAAACAAGGCCTTCGCCAGCAATACATCAACAGTGCCCAGCAATTCGCGGTAGGCATAAAGCGAAGGCACATATTTCCGCAATGCATTTGAAAGTTCTCTCAAAATACGAAGTATTTCCAGCTTTTCATCTGCTTCCAGTTCCACTATCGCCTGGTTGATGCCAATGGTTTCTTCCGGTTCTAAAAAAACCGTTTTACCTGTTGCCGAAACGTCATGAACAATTCCTCTTGCGGTCCTTTTCTGCTCGGCAAATACAGCAATCACACGCCGTCCGTTACGGCTGCTCTCTTCCGATTCGGTGAGCCACCCGTTTTTGCGGTATTTGGCTATTACCGATTGATAAACCCTGTCGGCTTCGGCCCGGGTTCGCTGCAAACTGCGGCGAATACGACCCAGGTCAGGTGATGCGCTTGTGAGTACCACACCCGATTCATCGAGCACTTCGTCAATCAGTAACAACACCTGTTTCTCGACAGGAGCACCCCCTGCAATTTCCTCAAACATGGGGAATTGTCCGGGATGGCCGTGGAGGAATCGGTGGATGTCCCGGACCGTTCGGGTCATTTCGCGTATCGAAACCAATTGAAATTCAGTAAGTACACTGTTTTCTATGCGTAACAATCCGGTTTCTTTACCGGCGTCGGTGTACCCCGAAGTGGGAAAGGGCAGTGCCGCCGCTACTATTGCATAGGCTTCAGCGGTCCGGTTAAGTTCTCTTTGAACAGTAACACTGTTGTTCAACGGTACTATGGCAGCTAACTTCTCCTTTCCCATAGCCGAAATACACCGGTTCCGGATGAGGTCCAGAATGGTATCGAACTCGGTAGTCAGCAGCGAAGCGGCAGGAAACAGGAGCATACAGGCCACAAAGGTAGCGCATACCCTTACAGCGTCAATCATCAACAGGTGTTAATAACTACTCTTTCATCATCAGGGGTAATTTGCCGACTTTTGCCGCGTTATCTTAATCCCCAATTATGTACGATACAGCAGCCTTACAAAACCTTGCAACACAGGTCCGTCGCGACATTTTAAGAATGGTTCACGGCGCTCAGTCCGGCCATCCCGGCGGTTCTCTCGGATGTACCGAGTTTATGGTAGCGCTCTATTTCAAAGTGATGCATCGCAAAACCAACTTCGATATGGACGGAATCGGAGAGGATCTCTTTTTTCTTTCGAATGGTCACATTTCTCCCGTTTGGTACAGCGTGCTTGCCAGAAGCGGCTACTTTGAGACTGCCGAACTGGCTACTTTCAGAAAGCTGAACAGCCGCTTGCAGGGTCACCCGGCCACGCACGAAAAATTACCGGGTATCCGCATTGCATCAGGTTCACTGGGACAGGGTTTATCGGTTGCAATAGGCGCGGCACTCACCAAAAAACTGAATGGCGAAAAGACAACTGTTTTCAGTTTGCATGGCGACGGCGAATTGCAGGAGGGGCAGATATGGGAAGCAGCAATGTTTGCCGCAGCGAAACAGGTGGATAATATTATTTCAACGGTCGACGTCAACGGACAACAGATTGACGGTTCCACACGCGACGTGTTGCCCATGGGCGATTTGAGAGCCAAGTTTGAAGCGTTTGGCTGGCTGGTGATGGACATGGAAGGAAATAACATGCAATCGGTGGTAGATACCCTCGAGAAAGCAAAGACTATGACGGGGAAAAAGCAACCGGTAATGATACTGATGCATACCGAAATGGGTAACGGCGTCGACTTTATGATGCATACACATAAATGGCACGGGATAGCTCCGAATGATGAACAGTTGGCAAAAGCGCTGGCACAGCTACCGGAAACTATTGGTGATTATTAATCGGTTAAAAACCTGTTCAACCAAAAAAAGCAAGCCGCCGGGTCGCAAGTAGATGAGCAACACATTCAAAATACAGTCAGGCCTGTTTTCGTTCATGGTGATCAGAACCATGTTGGTACTGGGTATTTTGTTTTCTGTTCATGGAGTTCTTTTCGCACAAAAGCAGGCGCGTATAAATGAACCCGCTCAGCAGCCTACGCGCATCCTCTTTTTGTTTGACGCATCGCAGAGTATGTTCGGCAGATGGGAGTCGGATACAAAATTTGAAATCGCCAAACGGCTGCTCACCCAGCTTACCGATAGCCTTGACAGAATAAAAAATGTTGAAACGGCGCTACACGTTTACGGGCATCTGAAAAAATTTCCACCCCAGGATTGCGACGACAACCGTCTTGAAGTCCCGTTTGCAAAAGCCAATGGATCAAGGATAAGAGCCAAATTAAATTCCATCACGCCAAGCGGCACAACACCTATTGCCCGTTCACTTGAAGCCTGCGGCAACGATTTTCCGGAAGGTTTATCCAGAAATATTATCATTCTCATAACCGATGGAATCGAAGAG
>DASUFP010000024.1:0-23837 GCA_036274495.1 Bacteroidia bacterium | reverse complement strand
GCCGGGGCAGGAAACAGAGTCGAGAGAACCGCTAACAACATAAGGTACAGGATTCGGATTCAGAATCCAGTTGGTGTAGGAAGTATCCTGACAACCGTAGGAGTTTGTACCCACCACCATGTACATACCATCGTTAACACCAATTACACCCTGAGGAGTAACCGAAACGCTGGCACCATTTACAACTGTTGTAGCATAGAAACCATTAGGTCCGCTCCATGCAAAAGTACCTGCAGGATTGGCTGAATAATCAGAAGCCGAAACCGACATGCTGGATCCTTCGCAGGCAGCATTAATAGGTAAGGTGGATACTACCGGTTCAGGATTAACATTCACCAGAACATTTTCGGTCTTGATACATCCTGTTGATCCCGAAGTAACCGTAACAACGTAATTAGAAGTAGTTGTCAGGGCCTGAGCTACCGGGTTAGCAATGTTGGTAGCAGTAAGGTTGTTTCCTGTCCAGCTGTAGGTGATACCGGAACCTGAAGGAGTAACACCATTTGTAACAGTGATGAGATAATCTTCAGTTTCTCCGTAGGTGTAGTTGGCACATGGACCGGCTGCCAATGGATTGTTTGCATATTGACATCTGATACGCATGCGGGTTGAACCATTCAATGCTGAAGTTGGAATCAGAATGTTGGTGGTATAAGTAGCAGGGTTGGTTCCGGCGTATCCGTTAAAGAATGCTTCGGAGGCATCGAACACCTGATCCTGATTCAAATCGATCCAGATAGCCAAACCTTCAACGTCACCTGATGTAGTGACAGAAATCGGGTAAGGAGCACCTGCAACTATAGTCGGGTTGTAAGTAGAGAACAAGGTATAACCTCCTGTTGAAGCACCATTACAGCCGGACGGGTTGGAAATGGTAGCAAAGGAAACGTTTGAAATCTGATCGGGGAAAGTACAGCTGGTAACAGGTGTGCAATACGTTCCCTCTGAAGCACTGGCATTCAGCTGTGCATCAAACCCGGGACATACCCCGGTTGAAGGAGTAACACCGGCGCTTAATGTAATATTGTTTACAGTTGTTAGTACAGTGGTTGTTCCAAATGCCGCACAACCTGCATTGGGTCCTGAGGTATTGTCAGTTGCCAGCAACTGATATACCACCCCTGAACCTGTTGGATTAGCAGTTACACTTGATCCGGTAGCGTTAAATCCTGCCGGAACTGATGTCCATACATAAGTATAGTTTGGATCATTGGAGCTGCTTGCTGTAAGCGTAACGGGATTACCGGAGCAAACTAAATTAGAGCTGGCTGCATAAGAAATTGCAGGAGCCGGAGTAACGGTAGCTACAACCGGTGTTCGTGTGCCCTCACAGCCGGTGTGATAAATAATACGGCCATTAAATACTCTCGGAGAATTGGTCAGGTTGAAATACCCTCCGCCATGACCCTCCTTAAACTGAATGTTTGCATCGCTTGCAAAAACAGCACCGACAGCCGAACCGTTGGTATAGGTGATTCCACCTGTACCGTACACAAAAAATCCGTAAGTCGAACCTGCAGGAATGGTTACGTTCACGTTAACATTGATTAATGTTCCCGGAGCTCCGTTTCCTGAAGAAGTATAGGAAGCCGTTCCTGCTAAAATCCAGCCGGCATTACTTGTTGTATGACCAACATATGTACCGGGCCGGTACCAGATTTCGGCAGTGCCTGATCCTGAATTAAAGTTAGCAGCAAAACTGTCGATAGTAGCTGTATTAATTGCAGTAATATCAAACATGTTTCCATCAAACCCGTTACCACCGGCAAATGTGGTAGTCAGCGGAGAAGATACGCCACCTGTAGATGCTGAAACATAATAAGTGGTCGTATTATTTATTTCAGGTGTGGTAAAGGTTGCGCCGGTACCCAGGTTTGACCCGCCGGTTGCAGCGTCATACCAGTTCAATGTTAATCCTGAAGGTGCAACTGCAGCCAGATCTACAGTACCATAACCACAACGGGTACCACCTGAAACTGATTGAACTGTTGGATCAACAACAATAACAGAGGTCTCATTTGATAAACTACTCAGTCCTGAATTGGCACAGGTGGTTTGCATAACATAATAAATGGTTCCGGGAGTGGTAAGACCCGTTGCGCCAAAATCAGTTTCAGTAGCACCGGTTATAGGAGAATAAGGACCCCCGGATGTGGTAGAACTCAACCATTGATAGGAAATTCCTGAATAACCTGATGTAAAGCCTGTAGCATTAAGATTTGAAGTTCCCTGTGAAGGACATGTACTTGCCGGACTGGCCAGTACCGAAGATACTGCAGGAGTGCCTGCACAAGGTGGAGTGAATATGTTTATAACATAATCTTCTGTTTCGCCCCAGGTATAACCGGCACATGGATTAAGTGCAGAACCTTCAATTAAAACAACTCTCATTCGGGCAAGACCGGTTAAAGCTGTTCCGGGAATCATAAATGATCCGGTAAAGGTTTGACTTGGGTAGGTTACCGATCCGTATGATTTCGACCAGACATTTTCACCCGGATCGGTAAAAGATCCGTTGTGATTGAAGTCGATAAATATACCGGCAACATTGCTGTAGTTATACGAACCGCAGTATCCAAGAGTAACACTGAACGAATGGGATATTCCGGACTGAAGCAATGGTGCAGCTAAACCGGTATAATTCGAATACCTGTTTTGAATAGATCCTGCTCCGGGAGCAAGTGAACTGCAAGTGGAAGAATTGTTTAAAGTTCCAACTGTTACATTAAATATCTCTTCGTCGGCAGTTGATGAAGCTTGTGAACTACAGAAAGTTCCGCAAATTGCCTGATCGGTTACAACATCTACAAAAACAGTATTGGTATATTGCGTATTACCACTGCAAGTAACCCCAAACTTGTAATAAGTAGGGCTTGATACAGAACCGGTGGATATAGAAGGTAAAGTACCTCCTGAAACTGAAGTCCAGGGTCCGCTGGCACTTGCTGATTCAACCCATTGATATGTAATTCCGAGACCGGATGCGAAACCTGAAGCGGTAAGTGTTGCAGAAGTTCCAGCACATAATGATGAAGCGGAAACAGAAGCGGTACCTGCAGCAGGCGGAACAGTACATGGAACAGCCTGTAATATATTTATCAGGTAATCCTCTGTTTCACCCCATGAAAAAGTACCACATGGCGCGGGTACACCTGATGTTTCAGAATGAACAACACGCATCAGCGTTTGACCAACCGATGCTGTTCCGGGAATTATTATTGTACCTGAACTAACGCCTCCGCCAACGGCAGACGGGGAAGTGTACACAAGTTCGCCCGGATCGGTAAGCAATCCGTTTCTGTTATAGTCAATATAAATAGCTACCCGGTTTGTGTAGTTACCGTTACAGGTTGACCGCGTAACTGAAAATGGAACTACATCATATTGTGAAACGTTCGGAACGGTCGTAAATCCGACATAATTTGAATACATGTTTTGAACGGAGCCGGGTCCGGGAGCAAGAGTGCTGCACGTTGAAGTATTATTCAATGAGCCAAATGTCACATTAAATATTTCTTCGTCATATGTGGAGGTTGCTCCGGAACTGCAATAACAATCGAGGAAATTATTCATTCCAACTTGAACAGGGTTCGATGTTCCTGTTCCGCCGCCTGAACAAGTTACCAGACAGTGGTACCATGTTGCAACGGATGGTGAAACGGATTGTGAAGCGGAATTGGTTCCGAAATTTGTCCAGGGTCCGGTTGAATTGGGTGATGATTGCCATTGATAGGATACTCCGGTTCCCGGAGTTGAATTGGCAAGTGTAAGAGTAGCAGAATTTCCCTGACAGATTGTGGCATCTGAAGTATTGGTATTTCCGGGATTAGGGGTTCCTGCGCAAGCTGCTCCACTTGTTAACTCAAGTTGTATGTTTGGTCTGTTCCTGGTTCTGGAACTTGCATTGGGAGGAGAAAGCGGATTTGGATTATTCGTATCACTGTAATAATACATATGACGATAATCGGATGTAGCCCCACCCGAGTTTGTATACCTCCAATATGCGGAACAATAATATTGATAGTTGCCTCCGGCATTTTCATCAACCGCGATAACAAGGTTACCGCCTGTGTATAAAAAGGGAGTAGACAAGGTGAATTCAATCCATGAATTTGTAGGCAACGATGCAAATGTGTTTGAATAAACCACTGACATTGCGCTTGCCGGAATCCATGATGAAGTGGATGGAAATATGCTTTGTGAAGTATTGCCCATCCTTATAGTCCAGTTGTTATAATAAGATAGATTCGAGTTACCTGTGGTATGATACCATCTTACTTTAGTAATCAACTGTCCGGAACTGGCACCGGCAGCACTCAATTCTGAAGCTGTGAAAATGGATTGAGTGTAGCTGTATGACCAGCAGGAATAAATAGGACCAACCGAAGTCGTACTTGTTCCCGTGCCAATCTGAATGTTGGTTTGTGCCTGTGATGCTGATGAAGCCCAGCAGCAAAACATCAGAACAAGGATCCCTGTTCCCGTAAGTCTGAGCAAACGATTTTTGAGTTCTTGTAATTGTTGTTTCATGATATTATGGTTTGTTTTGTTCAACTTTAATTGGGGATGATATAATGAACAACCGGACTCTCAGTAATTTGAAAGTCCGGTTGTGTTGGATGTTATTGCCCGGTCTTGGTCTCCTGAGAGCCCGGAGCAATGGTTCTGAGTGTTGGAATAGAAAGGGAATCCCTGGCTATGAAATAATGTGCAGGGTCTGTTAAGGCATCAAGTCTTACCCCTGGCAAAACAGTATAATAGAAATCATATACTGTCATATAAGTTACCCCGGGGCGCGGTGCATCATCAATAGTACGGCCTACAGGATAATTGACCAGGTTAGAGACCTGAAAGCTCACAGGCATATTTACCACGTACTTTCTCTGTTGTGATAACGGAGCTGCTGTGAAAGTGGCTCTGGTAATCATCGTTGGGGTATTGCTTTGAGCAGATGCCGTAGACGACAACCCACCCGTTATAATTATTAATAGCGTAATCATCCCATTGACGATTCTTCTTTTATTAAATAATGCAGGTTTTAAGTTGAATTTTTTCATCATTTGTGATTTCGATTGGTTATCAGATTGGTTAATAGAGTGATAAGCTTAATGGTATTTATGACAGAATTATTTGGATAATTAATAGCAATATAAAGACTATTTACTGTTACGGAAACAATATTTTATCAATATTATCCTATAAAATAGCTAAAAAGTATAAGCCAACGAAATTCAGATGTTCACCCACAATTATATTATTTTTACCCAAAATTGGATTTTTCAGAGAATTGAAATTTTTGGCCAATTAATAGATGCTTTGGGTGAAAAAAGATTCAATAACAGCGGTCCCGGATCGGTTTCATTCCCCAAATGCTGCAGCATTTGTATGGTCTGGTTGGAGTTTTTTTTCGATTGGCACAGGGTGTTTGGGTCAGTTGCCTTTGTAAAGTCCGGATCACCCCATCGCAGATGGATGACCTTGGTTTGCAGTGAGAAATTCAGGATTCGATAGGGCTCATTTCGGATGAAAAATGTATTTTTGCGCCTCGAATAGAAAAACCATGGCGGATAAACATACCGAAAACGACGACCTGATTATTGATGAAACTATCAGTAAAACTGAGGGTTACATACAGGAAAACAAGAAAAGCATCAGCATTATTGGGGGTGCTATCCTGGTTGTAATACTGGGATATTTTGGATATACCAACTTCATTGTAAAACCTCAGGAAGAAAGCGCCAACCGTGAGATGTTTATGGCCGAACGCTATTTTGAGAAAGATTCGGTCGACAAGGCTATAAATGGTGATGGTCAGTATCCCGGATTTTTGGAGATAATTGATAACTACGGGTCATCCAATTCAGCCAACCTGGCCCAGTATTACCTGGGCATATGTTACATGAAAAAAGGGGAGTGGGATAACGCCATTGAACATTTATCGGCTTATGATGCCGAAGATGATGTAACAGGTGCACTGGCACTGGGTGCAATTGGGGATGCCCATCTTGAGAAAAAGGAAAATGAAGAAGCGCTCAAGTTTTATATGAAGGCAATTGATTGGGACGATAACCAATTTACCGCCCCGTATTTTCTGATGAAAGCCGCGCTTGCCAAAGAATTGATTACCGATTTTAAGGGAGCGGCTGACCTCTATGAACGAATTAAAAAAGATTACCCTCAAAGCACCGAAGCCCGTGATATTGACAAGTATATATCAAGAGCCCAGACGTTGTCAGGAAAAGGGTAGTTATGGCCGGTTCCGGTAACAATTCAAAACTTTTTGATCCCCGTTCACTTCCGGATGCTTCCGGGTTGTGCTTTGGTATTGTTGTTACTGAATGGAATAATGGGATTACTTCTAAATTACTTGATGGTGCTTTATCAATCCTCAAAAAAGCAGGTGCATCGCATCAGCTGATAACAGTTCCGGGTGCTTTCGAAATTACTTCCGGTGCTGTTTTGATCGCATCCCGGTATAAACTGAATGGTGTAATATGTCTGGGATGTGTTATAAGAGGTGAAACTACCCATTATGATTCAATCTGCCAGTCGGTCACCCAGGGCCTGACCTATCTCAATGCAAGCAGTCCCATTCCATTTATTTTTGGTGTTCTCACTACCGAAAATGAACAACAGGCTCTCGACAGATGTGGCGGTAAACATGGTCACAAAGGGGAAGAAGCTGCTATTACAGCCATCAAAATGGCTATTCTGAAACGGGATTTCGGTAAGGAATCTAAAATAGGATTTCAGTCCTGAAGCCTTAACAAAAAAATTCTTCTGTTAAAACCGGTTTGGCTACCCGATGGTTCAGTTCACTTTTTAGTTAATCCGAGTTCCTGGCGCATTATTCTCCAGTATTGCTGTCCGTAACTGACAAAAATTTCCGAACCGGCTTTTATGTTCTTGGTGGCCCTGATATATACTTTACCCCGTACAACATCATAAACCGAATTATTACGGTGTCCGTTTATGCGGCCTATTCCGGCAGCGTCGTTTGCATACCTGCCAAAGGTCTTTTTATTGTCCCATGCATCAACACAGTTCTTTTCGGAAATATAATAAACATAACCGCCTTTATTAAGGTCGTTTCTCCTCTCTGCTTCTTTCCATGTTATCTTTTCACCCTCATATTCACATACTATTTCACCCTTCCTTATATCCGAGTCGGTGAATAATCCTTTGCCCGCCTTTGGTAAGGTCGATTTTTTTACATGCAGCATATATCGTGTTAATTTTAAGGGGGCGAAATTACTGATAAAGAACGCACATGAGTGTATTGATGGAAATGATTTATTCTCTCAATGTCTTTTTTACCGGCAAGGGAAACAAAAGAACTACAGACAATTAATTTTGCTCATGTTAAGCGTTCTTTGGCCTCCCATTTGGCTATTGCGTATATTTGCAGCTTATTATTAGGATAATAGAGTGACGCTAATTAAGTCTATTTCAGGTATTAGAGGTACAATTGGAGGTTTACCGGGAGAAAATCTCACGCCTCCGGATGTGGTTAAGTTTGCTGCGGCCTTTGGTCAATGGGTTAACCTCAGGCATGGTTCGGGCGGCAATAAGGTTGTTGTGGGCAGGGATGCCAGGATCTCCGGACCTATGGTCCATCAACTTATCACCGCCACGCTGATTTCATTGGGTATTGATGTTATCGACCTGGGTCTTTCTACAACACCAACTGTTGAAATGGCAGTAACAAGACACAAATCGCAGGGTGGAATTATCATTACTGCTTCTCATAATCCAAAACAGTGGAATGCGTTAAAGTTGCTCAATGAATCAGGTGAGTTTATCAGCGGGAATGATGGTGAAGAAGTGCTTCGGATTGCTGAAGGTGGAACAGTAAGTTTTAGCGAAGTAACCAAATTGGGGAAGACAATTGCTGATACCGGTTCACTTCAGGAGCATATCAACGCGATATTGAATTTGCAGCTGGTAGATAAAAAGAAAATTGCCAACAGGAAATTCAAAATCGTTGTCGATGCAGTTAACAGCAGCGGTGGAATTGCCGTTCCTGCTCTCTTAAAAGCATTGGGAGTCGCTGAAGTTATTGAACTGTATTGTGAGCCCAATGGGCAGTTCCCGCACAACCCTGAGCCGCTTCCTGAACATCTTGGTGAAATTTCCAAACTGGTAATAAAACACAAAGCCGATTTAGGAATTGTGGTGGATCCCGATGTCGATCGGCTGGCACTTGTTACCGAAGACGGTGATATGTTCGGCGAAGAATATACACTTGTTGCTATTGCCGATTTTATTCTCAAACACAAAAAAGGAAATACGGTAAGTAATTTGTCTTCTACCAGGGCTTTGCGTGACATAACCGAAAAAGCGGGCGGCAAATATTTTGCTTCCGCCGTAGGCGAAGTCAATGTGGTTGAAATGATGAAGGCTAAAAATGCGGTAATCGGTGGAGAAGGTAATGGGGGAGTAATATACCCTGAATTACATTACGGACGCGATGCGCTCGTTGGCATTGCTCTTTTTTTGAGTCATTTGGCACAGTTCGGAAAATCTGCTTCAATGCTCAGGGCCGTTTACCCTGATTATTATATTTCTAAAAATAAAATTGAGCTTAACCGGGATACGAACGTTGATGTTATTTTGGATAAAATAAAAGACCAGTATAAGAAACATCCCGTTAATACTGTCGACGGTGTCAAAATTGAATTTGATCAGGAGTGGGTTCATTTACGAAAATCGAACACTGAACCGATTATCCGGATTTATGCTGAAAGCACTTCTCTCACAACTGCTGACAATCTTGCCGAAAAAATTATTAGCGATATTAAAGATATTCTCGCCGGTAAAAATTAATTATAATCATTACTTACATGAAAGTTTACCTCGATAATGCAGCCACTACACAAATAGATCCCGAAGTTGTAGGTGCTATGCTGCCCGTCATCAGTGAACAGTATGGAAATCCCTCCTCCATCCACTCTTTTGGAAGAGCCACCCGGTCGTTGATTGAACAATCCCGCAAAACCGTAGCTAAACTGCTTAACGCGTCACCTTCCGAAATTTTCTTCACCTCCGGTGGTACGGAAGCAAACAATACGGCTATCAGATGTGGCATACGCGACCTTGGACTTACCCATGCAATTAGTTCTGCAATAGAACATCATGCAGTTACCCACACACTGGAGGAGCTGGACCATAATAAAATTGTAAAACTGAGCCTGGTTAATCTTGATGCCCGGGGTCATGTTGATTTGAATCATCTGGAAGAATTACTCAAATCCAATCCTAAAAGTTTTGTTTCTCTGATGCATGCCAACAACGAAATTGGTACTGTTACACCAATTGAGAAGGTTGGAGAACTGTGCCGGAAATACGGAGCAGTCTATCACTCCGATACTGTTCAGACAATGGGCCATCTGCCACACAATTTGTCTTCCATTCCTGTCGACTTTGTCTCTTGTGCGGCTCACAAATTCCATGGCCCTAAAGGTGTCGGATTTTTGTACATCAACAGCAAAATCAAAATTCATCCATTTATCACCGGTGGTGCTCAGGAACGGAACATGCGCGGCGGAACCGAGAACGTTTATGGGATTGTAGGACTGGCAAAAGCGCTCGAAATTGCTTACCGCGATATGGAAAAGGACATGACGAAGATAAAAGAGTTAAAAAAGTATATGGCCGAAACGGTGACAAAAGAAATTCCCGGAGTATCCTTTAATGGTGATATTAGCGAAGGTAATCTGGATACGGTACTGAATATTTCATTTCCTGCTTCTGAAAATGCAGAAATGCTGCTCTTTAACCTCGATATCGCCGGCATTGCAGCATCAGGAGGAAGTGCGTGCTCCAGTGGCAGCGATGCGGGTTCTCATGTATTAAAAGCTTTAAATGCTGATCCGTCACGACCTGCCGTACGATTTTCATTTAGTAAATATACCAGCAGGGAAGAAATTGATTTCTGCATATCCAAACTCAAAGAGTTTTGTCTTGAGAAAGTTTGATTCTTGATATTCACTCATAAACATTTAACTATTCGTCGATGAAATTTATCCTCAACTTTAACCTTGCTCTTTCATTTTTATTTTTAACACACCAATGCGCATTTGCCGGAAACGGAGATGCTCCTGCTGATAAAAATTCCGCTGTGCCTGGAATTAATGTAAAGAATATGGATGTATCCATTCCTCCGGGAAAGGATTTCTACACTTATGTGAATGGAAATTGGATTAAAAACAATCCGGTTCCCGAAAGTGAAAGCAGATGGTCCTCTTTTAATGAAGTAAAGAAAAACAACCAGGAATTACTCAGAAAACTTTTGAGTGGCTTTTCTGATGGAACCGCCTCTGAAGTAAAGGGGCAACCCGACTATGTGGCATCCAACCGGAAGCTTATGGGAACACTTTACCTTTCAGGAATGGATGAAAAAGCGGTTGATGAAAGTGGCATGACAGCAATTAAATCGCTGTTGGAAGTGATTGACCAGTTCAACGAATATGAAAGTTTAAATAAGGTACTTTTAAGACTGATGCAAAATGGGGTTGCTCCCTTATTTCGTTTGGATGCTGAAGCCGATCTTAAAAACAGTTCAATGGTTGCCTTATACGTCGGTCAAGGTGGCTTGAGTATGCCTGATCGTGATTATTATTTGAACAAAAGTGATAAAATGGTGACCATTCGCGCGGCCTATGTAAACCATGTATCTAAAATGCTCCAGTTGTCAGGTATTGACCAAGGCACTGCAGACGAAAATGCTAAGACTATTTTGTTAATGGAGACGGAACTGGCTGATGTGAGCCTTAGCAGAACCGATTTGAGAGATCCCTACAAAACATATAATGTTGAAATGGTGGATCAGTTAACCCAAAAAATTCCTCAACTCGAATGGAATGGATTTCTGAATGATCTGGGAGCTCACGATATTCAGACAGTTGTACTGGATAATCCGGGATTTTACCAATTTCTGGGAAAAATGATTCCAAATTATACTGTAGAAGAATGGAAAATGTTTTTAAGATGGAAACTGATTCGCGATACAGCACCCTATCTTTCCAATGCCTTCAGAAAGGAGAGTTTTGCCTTTAATGAAACAACGTTAAAAGGTGTCACTGAAATGGAAGAGCGATGGAAGTTTGTCCAGGAAACAGTGGATAATCTGATGGGCGACGCACTGGGTCAGATGTATTGTGAATATGCATACGATAACAATGCAGAGAAGAAAATGGTAGAAATGATCGGCAACATAAAGACTGCATTCAAAGACCGCTTAGCGTCGTTAAGCTGGATGAGCAAGGAAACCCGCAAATATGCCGTAATGAAACTGGATTCTATGGTATGGAAAATTGGTAAACCTGAAAAATGGCTCGATTATACTTCAGTTGATCTTAACGGATCGTTCTGCGAAAATGTAATTAAGTTAAATGCTTTTGAGTTTAACAGAAAGATGAACAAGGTAGGAAAACCGGTCGACCGTAAAGAATGGGGAATGTCTACGCCTACCGTAAATGCCTATTACAATCCGTCATTAAATGAGATTGTGTTTCCTGCCGGAATTCTTCAGCCTCCATTCTTTAATAAAGATGCAGATGCTGCTGTGAACTTTGGAGCTATTGGCGCTGTGATTGGTCACGAAATCATTCATGGATTCGACGACCAGGGAAGCAAGTTTGACTACAAAGGCAATTTACACAATTGGTGGACCTCAACCGATTCCTCCAATTTTGCCACTATTGCCGACAAAATTGTAAAGCAGTACGAGCAGTACACCATGAATGGCGATCAGCACCTGAATGGACGGCTGACGCTGGGTGAAAATATTGCTGACATCGGAGGAATGGCTGTATCCTATCAGGCTTATAAATATTACCTCAAATCCAAACCGGCTCCTGCACCAATCGACGGTCTTACAGGGGATCAGCGTTTCTTTATCAGCTTTGGTCAGGTTTGGAGAAACAACATCCGGCCCGAAGAAGCAGCTCGCAGAATCCTGACAGATCCTCATTCTCCGGGTAAATACCGTTGCATTGGAGTGGTAAGTAACATGGAACCCTTTTATGCCGCTTTTGGCGTCAAGGAAACAGAGCCTATGTACCGCGGTGCCGACGTTCGGGTAGCGATTTGGTGAGACAAGCTTACTCTACAGTATCGGAAAGGAAATGGAAGCTGATATCAGGATTGTTCCTGATCATCTGATCCAGCATCCATTGTGACTCTGCAAGGTAAACCGGGTTATTGTCTTTGTCGAAGGCCACTTGTCCGGTTTTAAACCGCATAAAATCTTCCAGCTTGGATTTTGACTCCGCGGTTATCCAGCATGCCTTGTAAACACTTAATGGAACGAATCGGCAGGAGGCTCCGTATTCATTAAGAAGCCTGTGCTGAATTACCTCAAACTGAAGTTCACCGACAGTCCCGATAATTTTACGGTTTCCCCCATTCTGGGTAAAAAGTTGTGCGACTCCCTCATCAGTCAGCTGCATTACTCCTTTATCCAGCTGCTTCGATTTCATGGGATCAGTATTAACCAATTCTTTAAAAATTTCCGGTGAAAAACGGGGAATCCCCTTAAATGTTAATGTCTCACCTTCTGTAAGTGAATCACCTATTTTAAAATTTCCTGTATCGTACAGCCCTATAACATCTCCGGGGTAGGCTTCGTCAACTATACTTTTAGCCTGTGCCATAAAGGTAGCCGGACTGTTAAATCTTAAATCTTTGTCGAGCCTCACATGATGAAAGAACTTGCCTCTTTCAAACTTTCCGGAGCATATTCTGACAAAGGCAATTCGGTCACGATGCTTTGGATCAAGATTGGCGTGAATCTTAAAAACAAATCCTGAAAATCCTTTCTCATTGGGTAAAACCACCCTTTCGGCGGTTTCGCGAGGTCCGGGAGGAGGAGCAATTTCTACAAACGTATCGAGCAGCTCCTTTACTCCAAAATTATTGATGGCACTTCCAAAGAAAACCGGAGCAACGGCACCGTTCAAATAGTTTTCCTTACTGAAAGGGTCATATACGCCCTCAATTAAATGCACATCTTCCCTCAATTGACTTACATCACGTCCAAGCCGGTCATCCAAAAGCGGGTCGTTAATTCCGGTTATGTCAAGTGTGTCGGCATCGGAAGCTTTTTTGTTTGGACTAAACAACAGGAGCGAATGTTTATAGATATTATACACACCTTTAAAGGTGGATCCCATTCCAATCGGCCAGCTCATCGGACACACCTTAATCGAAAGCTTTTGTTCCAGTTCATCCAGTAAGTCAAACGGATTCTGACCCTCCCGATCCATTTTATTAATAAAAATAATTACAGGTGTATTTCGCATCCTGCAAACTTCCATGAGCCTCTCTGTTTGCTCTTCAACACCCTTCACACAATCCACTACCAAAACCACACTGTCAACCGCTGTCAGGGTTCTGTAAGTGTCTTCTGCAAAATCCTTGTGACCCGGTGTATCCAGCAGGTTTATTTGGAGGCCCCGGTATTCAAATCCCATTACCGAAGTTGCCACAGAAATTCCTCTCTGCTTTTCAATTTCCATGAAATCGGAGGTAGCAGTTTTTCTGATTTTGTTCGACTTTACGGCTCCGGCAGTTTGAATGGCTCCTCCAAAAAGCAGGAACTTTTCAGTCAGGGTAGTTTTACCTGCATCGGGGTGACTGATAATGGCAAAAGTCCGGCGGAGGCCGATCGCTGATTCGTTACTCATAAGGGGTACCTTGACAAAGCCTGCAAAGGTACTCAAACGATGCCGTTTTAAGACCTAATGAATGAAGCAATGTATCTTTGATTAAAATTTAAATAATGGCCGACAACTATTCATTTATCCCTTTTTCTCATTCTGAGTTAACCGAAAACGAAATATTAAACCGAAGCATCTCTTTTAACCTGCTGATGCAAAGGAGGAGGAGTATAAGATCGTTTTCAGATAAACCTGTCGACCGGCTGGTTATTGAGAATTTGCTGCTTACAGCTGGATCTGCACCTTCGGGAGCCAATAAACAGCCCTGGTTTTTCTGTGCCGTTGCTGATCCGGTGATAAAAAGACAGATCAGAGAAGCAGCTGAAAAGGAGGAATTTGAAAGCTATAACGGACGAATGCCGGATAGATGGATCAAAGATCTTGAGCCCATTGGTACCGATTGGCATAAACCATTTCTCGAAATAGCCCCATGGCTGATTATCGTATTTCGGCAGTCTGCCAATACCTCAGGAGATAAAAATTACTACGTCCAGGAGTCAGTTGGTATCGCCACGGGTATCCTTATCACTGCAATTCACAATGCAGGATTGTGCACCCTTACGCACACCCCGAGCCCTATGGATTTTCTGGGATCGATTCTGAACAGGCCCGCAAATGAAAAACCTTTCCTGCTGCTCCCTGTAGGGTATCCGGCAATGGATGCGATGGTTCCTGATATTCATCGAAAACCGCTCCCGCAAATAAGCATGTTTTACTGAAAAAGGCCTTTCGGTGAGCTTATCCCTCGTATTTGTTAATTTTGCTTCCAAATAGTTCAGCCTGCAAAATGGCATCCGGGTGTATTCATAATACTAAAATTTAAAGAATGAAAGGAATTTACCGAAATCTGGTCCTCATAATCGCTGTTATCACTCTGATATCGCTGGAAGCATTAACACATCCCGTGAAGGGCCAGCCCGTTGCAGCTGATACAGTAAAACGAGGTACTCCGGTATTGCCAATGTTACTTGAATCATATAACCAGGAATTTCAGAAATACCTCTACGCCGCCAGCAAAGCGGAGTGGGAGTTAAACACCCACATTGTTGAAGGTGATACAATGGCCGCTTTTAACTCCCGTATTGCTAACCGGCAGTTAGCCGCCTTTACCGGTAATCCCCAATGGATCGAAATTTCGAAGCGTTTTATGAACAACAAGGGGATTTCACCACTTGAAAGGAGACAGGTAAATACCATCTATTATAAAGTTGCCAAAAATCCGGCGTCTGAAATGGATGCTGTATCACGTAAAGTTGCCCTGGAAGCCGATCAGGTTACCAAACTTTTCGGTTATGATTACAAGATCGATGGGAAATCGGTAACAACCAACCAGATTGATGGTATTCTCAGAGATTCAACAAACCTGAAAGTGCGATTACAGGCCTGGGAAAGCAGTAAAATGGTTGGTGCCGGATTAAAAGATGGATTGATTCAATTGCAGAAGCTGCGGAATGAACTGGTTCAGAAAATGGAGTACAGCGACTTTTTCGATTACCAGGTACGCGAATACGGAATGAACTCGGCAGAGATGATCGCTCTTTGTGATAGCCTTATAAAGCAAATATGGCCGCTCTATCGCGAACTTCATACATGGGCCCGATATGAACTGGCCGCTAAATATGGTGTTAAAAGAGTGCCTGATATGATTCCTGCTCATTGGTTACCGAACAGGTGGGGACAGGATTGGACTGCGATGATTGATGACAAAGGACTTAATGTAGATGACTTTCTGGCCAAAAAAGGTCCCGAGTACATAATAAAAGAAGGAGAACGTTTTTATCTCTCTCTCGGTTTCGACTCACTTCCTCAAAACTTTTATGCCAATTCAAGCCTCTATCCGGTTCCGGAAGGAGCAGGGTACCGCAAAAACAACCATGCTTCGGCATGGCACATGGATTACGATAAGGATATCAGATCATTAATGAGTATTGAACCCAATACAGAGTGGTGGTCAACAGCGCTACACGAATTGGGTCATATCTACTATTACATGCAGTATTCCCGCCCTGAAGTGCCTATAATGCTTCGCGAAGGTGCTAACAGAGGATTTCATGAAGCAATGGGAAGCCTTATGGGACTCGCTTCGCTTCAGCGTCCGTTTCTGGAAGCAAAAGGAATGGTTCCGAAGGGAGTTCCTGCTGATACGCTCCGGCAACTGCTTAAAGAAGCTCTTGATTACATCGTTCATATTCCTTGGGGTGCCGGTGTAATGACGCATTTTGAAGAAAAGCTCTATGCTTCAAATGCCGATTCTCTGCAACTCAATAAAGAATGGTGGGACCTGGTACGTAAATACCAGGGAATTGAACCACCATCCCCCAGAGGAGAAGAGTATTGTGACGCCGCTACCAAAACCCATATTATCGACGATCCGGCTCAATACTATGATTATTCCATTTCAAACGTTTTGCTGTTTATGTTCCATCAGCATATCGCAAAAGATATTTTGAAACAAAATCCGCATGCTACTAACTATTGGGGAAGCAAGGCCACCGGTGATTTTTTGAAAGAACTGATGAAGCCGGGTGCGACAGTTGACTGGAGAGGCCTGCTCAAGGATAAACTTGGTTCCGATATGTCGGCGCAGCCAATGGTTGATTACTTCCAGCTGCTTATGGAGTATCTTAAAAAGGCCAACAAAGGAAGGAAGTATACCCTGCCTGAAACTATTTAGGTTAAATTTCTAAGGCCAAAACCAACATCATCCTGTCGTCAGGTAGCGTTCACTGATAACTTTAAGGTGATGGATTTCGTGTCCGGCAATTACCATCCCGATTGCTCTTACAGAAATCGTCTGCCCGTTGGCAGTTCCGGTTCTTTCCAGCATTGTATCGCTGAAATTTTCAAATAGCGAGACAGTAGACTGCCTCAATGTTGAATACTCTTCAATGACCGATGCCGGTGTCCGGGATGAGCTTTCACACATTGGCACATAGTCATTCTCTTCAAAACCGGGCAAAGGGGTGGAGTCATTCCTTGAAAAGCGAAGAGCACGGTAGGCAAATATCCGCTCGGCATCTGTCAGGTGAAGAATGACCTCCTTTAACGTCCACTTACCGGCCGCATAAGCAAATTCCCATTGATCTTGAGTTAAAGATGTTAATAGGGACTCTGTTGTTCCGGACTGTTGTTTGAGTTTGTCAATAAAAGCAGCGCCTCGCAACTCGTTCACATAATCACGATAATATGCAGGAATTTCCAGTTCAACATCTAATGGTTTCATTTCAGGAAAGGGTCAATAGGATATGTTTAATCAAAAGATTAATTAATGAACATAAAATTATAAACATCAAATAGTTATAAAAATGTAATATCCTTTCTTATCAAGGCATTACCACAGGTTGTCCGGCTGCCTTCCAGGCCCTGAATCCGCCATCCAGGTTAAAAACCTGCGTAAAGCCCATATTTACCAACATGTCGGCTGCATCAGCACTTCTTCCGCCGGAAGCACAGTAAAGATATACCGGCTTCGACTTATCTAATTTTTTTATCTGTTTTTTAAAATCCTCTTCATAAAAGTCGATCACAATTGCTCCGTTGATTTTTCCTCTGGCAACCTCCTCAGAAGTTCTTACATCTACCACGGTTCCCGGGTTTTGAACCATAGCTGTTGCAAATGCTTTCACATCCAGAGCGACAGGTTCGGCACTTTTTTTCGCTTTTTGACCGCATGCCGAAGTCGAAATGAATAGCAATAATATAGTTAACCTATTGATTATTAGCCGCATATTTATTATTTTTAAAAGAGTTTAAAGTTACTGATTTTCACCCTTAAGAAGTCTGTAACCAATATCACATTAATTGGATTCATTTAAGTTGCATTTTTGCACTATAAAAATAACAACGTGGTATTACTAGGATATATTGGAGCGGTGCTGATAGGCTTATCGCTTGGACTAATTGGCGGGGGAGGCTCCATACTGACCGTTCCGGTACTTGTATATTTAATGGACGTGGAACCTGTGGCTGCAACAGCCTATTCGCTTTTTATAGTTGGTCTTACAAGTGCCGTAGGCGGGGTATACAAGTACAAAGAGGGTACAGTAAATACGAATGCCGCAATTATGTTTGGTTTGCCGGCCATTGCAGCAGTATTCTTAACGCGAAAGTTTCTGGTTCCGGCAATGCCCGATATAATGTATTCTTCAGGTGCCCTGACCATTTCCAAGGGCACTTTTCTTTTGATTTTGTTTGCGGTACTTATGTTGCTGGCCGCTGTTTCAATGATCCGAAGCAATGGGAAATCTGCAAATGCAGACCAGGATAAACCGGCTCATAAGGTGAATGTCCTGTTGGTCTTATTGGAAGGTTCATTTGTTGGAGTGCTTACCGGACTGGTTGGAGCAGGTGGTGGGTTTCTGATTATTCCCGCTCTTGTCTTATTACGCAAACTGCCTATGAAAACTGCAGTTGGTACCTCACTGGTGATTATTGCTGCAAAATCTCTTTTTGGTTTTATTGGTGACCTGCTGACGCGGGAAATTGACTGGCAATTGCTGATCATATTTTCGGCTCTTGCAATTGCAGGAATATTTTTTGGTAACCGCATGTCTGCCAAAATTCATGGCGACAAACTAAAGAAGGCCTTCGGCTGGTTTGTTTTGCTGATGGGATTTTATATTCTGCTTAAAGAAACAGTATTTAAATAATCATAAAATGATAGAAAGTCTTAATTTACAGGAATTTGAGTTAAAATTCAAGGAGAAAAAAGGGACACTCATCGATGTTAGAACAACCGGAGAGTTTGAGAGCGGACATTTAAAAAATGCCATTCACATGGATTGGCTGGGAGGGCACCTCCACAGCAACCTCGATGATCTGGATAAAAATGACACCTATTATCTTTATTGTGCCTCCGGTAACAGAAGCAGAATGGCGGCAACTTTTTTGAAACAACAGGGTTTCAATAATGTTTATGACATTGGTGGTTACGCTGCCCTTGCAGGTGCAGGTTTGTAATGCACCGGCTGCATCAGTACTATGAATAAAGTTTCCCCCATTGGAAAAAATTAATGCTTGTTAAACTCCATTTATATTGATTTATGAAGGTCGAACAAATTTATACCGGTTGCCTTGCACAGGGAGCCTATTACATCACTTCAGAAAACGAAGCTGCCATTATTGACCCGTTAAGAGAGATCAAACCGTATCTTGAAAAAGCTGCATCAGATAAGGTTGCTATCAAGTACGTATTTGAAACTCATTTTCATGCCGATTTTGTATCCGGCCACGTCGATCTTTCAAAAGCAACAGGCGCTCAGATTGTGTTTGGGCCTAATGCAACCCCGAGCTTTGATGCTTTAATTGCAAAGGATGGCCAGGAATTTAAAGTGGGCAAAGCAACCATCCGTGTTATTCACACACCTGGTCACACTATGGAATCGGTAGTTTATCTGGTTTTGGATGAAAACGGAAAAGAATATTGCATTTTTTCAGGCGATACCCTTTTTATAGGAGATGTGGGTCGGCCCGATCTGGCTCAGAAGTCTGATATAACAATGGAAGATTTAGCAGGAATGCTTTATGATTCGTTGCGCAACAAAATCATGCCATTACCTCCTGAAATTATTGTTTATCCGGCCCATGGTGCCGGGTCAGCCTGCGGGAAGAATATGAGTAAAGAGACCTTCTCCACATTAGGCGAACAACTTGAAACCAATTATGCGCTCAGAAAAAATATGAGCCGGGAAGAATTTATTAAAGAAGTGACCGACGGATTGTTGCCGCCTCCAAATTACTTCCCCGAAAATGTCAGAATGAACAAGGAGGGGTACGAGAGTATCGATACAGTTATCAAACGTGGGGAACAGGCACTCAGTCCGAAAGCTTTTGAAGCAGCTGCAAACGAAACGGGAGCATTACTCCTTGATACCAGAAAGCCGGCTGACTTCTCAAAAGGGTTTATCCCCAATTCCATTAACATTGGGATCGATGGCAATTTTGCCCCATGGGTTGGAGCCATGATCACAGATATTCGTCAGCCCATTCTGGTAATTGCTGATACAGGCAGGGAAGAGGAGGTTATCACGAGATTGGCGCGTGTAGGATACGACCATTGCATCGGTTTTCTTAAGGGTGGTTTTCAGGCATGGGTAGATGCCTCCAATGAAACAGACTCGATCACCTATATCAGCGCTGAAAAATTTGCTGAAATAAGAAGCGAAAAAAATGTCAATGTCCTTGATATTAGAAAACAGTCCGAGTACGATTCCGGACACATTCTTGGCGCAACTAACATTCCTCTTGATTTTTTAAATGAGCATATGAGTGAAATTAATAAGACTGAACCTACTTATCTGCACTGTGCAGGCGGGTATCGTTCAATGATAGCCGTCTCAATCCTGAAATCCCGGGGCTTTGATAATATCATTGAAATAGGAGGAGGGTTTAATGCCATAAAGAAAACAACCCTCCCGAAAAATTTCTTTACTGGTCCCGTTATTTCAGCAAAATAGGATTTCGTTTTGAGTATGAATCACATCCTTGTACCTATAGACTTTTCATTACTTTCTGAAAAAGCCTATTTTACTGCAGCCGATATCTGCCTTAAAACCGGGTCGGAAATCACCTTGTTAAATGTTGTTGCCGCCTCCGGAGAGGTGTTGGTTGATATAAGCGGTAATTTGATCGACTCTGAAGATTTTGATTCATCCTCTGTTAAAAGTCAGTTGAATGCCTCAGTTGAACGTATCGATTCATGGTATAAACATGTCGAAAATGTTAAGGTCAATATCAAAGCCCTTCCCGGTCAGGTAGAGGAGGTAGTCCTTCACGAAATCAAAAGCGGAAAATATGATTTGGTCGTAATGGGAACACATGGGTCGTCCGGATTAAAGGAGGTTTTCGTGGGATCTCATACCGAACATATTGCAATGCAATCAACCATTCCGGTGCTTTCCATGAAGGATACCGAAAAGGATTTAGGGCGAGTGGTTCTTGCTTCTGCCTTCAGCAGGGCATTTACCGTTCCAAGGGTCTTTAGTAATTTGTGTACCGCGTTAGGAGCCCATGTAACTTTTTTACATATCAAAACGCTTGATTCGGCAGCTTCCAATACCGAAATAGCAATGAGAATGGATCAAACAGCCATGGCTTCCGGTATTCAGGTTTATGAAAAGGTTGTTTTTGAGGCGACTGATATCGAATCCGGAATCGAAACGTATTGCAACAATCACAAAACAGGATTACTGGCAATAGAGTCCAAAGGCCGGACCGGTCTTATAAAGTGGCTCTCAGGATGCATCTCAGCCGACTTGATCAATCATTATGAACATGCATTGTTCACTTTTAAACTCAATAACTAACATACTTCAAATTCTTTTCAGTGTGGTTAATTTATCATGAAATCCGGAATAAGCAGAAATGGATAATTTTTTAACCTTTATTGCTCAACCCTGGTCATGGTTTGTCTCAGGATTGCTCATTGCTGTCATCATGACAGCATTACTATTCTTTGGGAAATCTTTTGGTCTCTCTTCAAATCTAAGAACTGTCTGTTCAATGGCAGGGGCCGGTAAGATTGATTCCTTTTTTAATTTTGACTGGAAACAACAGTCCTGGAATCTGTTTTTTCTTTCAGGTGCCGTTATGGGAGGTTTTATTTCAGCAAAATGGCTGGGCACCTCCGATCAGATGGCAATATCCTCAGCTACACTTAAAGACCTGGCTGAATTAGGTATCAGTATCAACGCCGGATTAAATCCTGATACTTTTTTTGGAGCCGAAGCGCTCAACTTTCATGGTATAATGGTATTACTCATCGGTGGGCTGTTGGTTGGGTTTGGTGCGCGCTGGGCGGGAGGGTGCACATCAGGACATGCAATAAGCGGAATAGCTAATCTGCAAATACCATCAATTTTGGCAGTAATAGGATTCTTTATTGGGGGATTAATCATGACACATCTGCTGCTGCCTTTTATTGTTTGAATATATGAAACAGTTAAAATTTATTTTCGCAGGAGTTGTTTTTGGAATCATTATGAGCAAATCTGAGGCGGTTTCATGGTACCGCATTCAGGAAATGTTCCGGTTTCATTCCTTTCACATGTACGGCATTATTATGACTGCCATCGGGTTTGGTGCCTTGGCGATCTTTCTCATTAAAAAATTCAGGCTAAACGATTATCTCGGTAATCCGATTGTAATTCAGGATAAGGAAAAGTCAATTCTGCGTTATCTGGGAGGCGGTATCGTATTTGGCCTTGGTTGGGCGCTTACAGGAGCATGCCCGGGTCCAATGTTTGTAAACCTGGGAATCGGATACTCGTTGATGGGAGTGGTTATTGTTGGAGCTTTACTGGGGACTTTTCTCTACGGGATCCTTAGAAAATTTCTTCCTCATTGATCATAAATTAACAAGTTCAATACGGTTTCTGCCTAACCGGATTTGACCCTCATGCTCAAGCTGTTTTAAAAGCCTCGAAATAACTTCTCTTGAAGAATTTAATTCTTCGGCTATTTGCTGATGGCTCACGAGTAATATTTTATCCTCGTTTACCTGCGACTTATCTCGTAAGTATTTTACCAGCCTTTCATCAACCTTATGAAATGCAATGCCGTCAATTGTCTTGAGTAATTCATCAAAACGGGCGCTGTAGGTTTGCATTACATAGTTTTTCCAGGAGGGGTACTTTAACATCCACTCATCCATTTTGGCAACGGGCAAGGTGAGCATTTCAACATTCTCTTCTGCAATAGCCCTGATACGTGACTTCTGATGGGCTAAACAACAGGTAAGTGACATGGCACATGTTTCGTTTGCACCTACATAGTAGAGCAGGATTTCACCACCCTCATCATCTGATCTGAGAACCTTTAATGTACCCGATATGATGAGTGGGATAAATTTGACATATTGACCCGAATCAATAATGGTATCACCGGCATTTACCTGCACTAACTTTCCTAATTGTGCTATTTCATCCAGCAATTCCTTTTCAAAGAGATTCCTGAACTTTAAAAGAATATCCTGCTCCATGTCATTGGTTGAGGTTGGAAAGATACTAAACTAAGCCAAAATGACTTAAATCATGGTTTGAGAAAGAGCAGGTGATTACATTCGAAATTAGAAATACTATTAGAAATGGCTCCAAAAAAAGATATTGTTGGGAAATCCGAAATGATTAAAGGCAAGGAAAACCTGCTCATCGAGAAAGAAAAGAGGTACCAGAAGAAAATCAGAAAACCGCAGGTTGAAAAACAGACGCTTCTGCACGAGTCGAAAAAGAAAGCAGCCACCAGACCAGTTGCGAAAAAAAAGAAATAGCAATCGTTTCAATTGCCGGGTTGCAGTTACTGCTTAAAGCAGAAAAGGGGAGTGGGGTTAAAAATTCGCTTCGAAGATTGGATGGCCTTTCAATTTCAAACGCTTTCTCATACAGGAGGCTTGCTGATCTTCAATAATAGAACTGTTGTTCCACCAACCATTTTGTATTAGATAGCACAGTGTCTCATTTGCGAAATATTATGTTAAGTAGAATGATGCAAGTTGAACACTCTTATCCGCAAATCACAAAATCGGACGATCTCCTGTACCCCCTGTTTATTAAGAAAGCCTCTATTTCCAGGGGTTTTCCTCGATTTGAGACCAATGAAATGATAAAAATTGAACCGGGAGGGGGGAGGTGGTTGTAATGAATAACAGAGTGTTTCCCTGATTTTTTTTGATCGGATACATCAATGAAGCCCTCAAATTCAATACCTGCCGTTTCAAGAATGGCTGCCTTTCGTTTGGCATATTTGCCGGCTCCCCATATCCAAACAGGTCTCCGGCCGGGTATCTTTTCCTTCTTAAGCCAATTGATCAGATAGCGCATTCTTATAGTGTTGAAGGCCTCAGAAGAATAGCAGAGGCTGGTCCTGCTGAGTCGTCCCGGGGTATCTCTCCACATCAGCACGGGAACCGGTAATTTTTCCATTTTCACCCCATGTTCCAGCCACCGCAACCAAAGTTCATAGTCTTCCGGAATCCCGGGTTCACTGCTGTAATTACCGAAAGTACGGATCAGAGATTTTTTAAACATAACACTTGGATGGGCAAAAGGAGATTCAATAAACCGGTAGCTTAGGATTTGTTCATTTGTAAGGATGGTATTAATAAAATCAGTGTACATTTTA
>DASUFP010000023.1:0-68412 GCA_036274495.1 Bacteroidia bacterium | reverse complement strand
AAATGGTAGTCGTGGCGGAAGTGCAACTTCTTCTACCTGGACAACATCCGGAACAGGAACTTTTGATGATGCTACCATTGTAAATGCAACATATACTCCCTCGGCTGCAGATATTACTGCAGGCGTTGTTACACTTACCATAACAACCGATGATCCCGCGGGTGCATGTACTGCAGCTTCAGATAATATGGTGCTTACCATAAATCCTTCAGCAACTGTGGCAGCAGGTGCTGATACCGCAATTTGTGAAGGCAGCACATATACCTTAGCCGGTAGCCGTGGCGGAAGTGCAACCTCTTCTACCTGGACAACATCCGGAACAGGAACATTCAGCAATGCTTCCTTAGTCAATGCAGTATATACTCCATCTGCATCCGATATTACTGCAGGAACAGTCACCTTAACTATTACCACCAACGACCCTGCGGGACCATGTCCAGCAGCGACTGATGAGATGGTTCTTGATATTAATCCGGCCGCAACTGTTTCAGCCGGTGCCGACGCATCTATATGTTCAGGGGGCGTTTACACCCTTTCGGGAAGCAGAGGCGGAAGTGCAACAAGTTCAACCTGGACTTCATCAGGAACCGGAACATTTGACAATGCAACCATTGTTAATGCTACGTATACTCCGTCGGCAGCTGATATTGCTGCTGGTGTTGTAACACTTACTATTACCACCGACGATCCTGCAGGAGCATGTCCCGCCGCAACCGATAATATGGTGCTTACCATTAACCCCGGTGCTTCGGCATTTGCCGGATCCGATACTTCAATATGTGCCGGAAATTCGGTTACGCTGGGCGGTTCATTTGGCGGCAATGCCACTACTTCTACCTGGACAACTACAGGAACAGGAACATTTAATAACGCATCAATAGTAAATGCTGTCTACGCGCCTTCCGCCGCTGACCTATCAGCCGGCACGGTAATCCTGATACTTACAACTGATGATCCTGCCGGACCATGTCCTGCAGCAGTTGACAGCCTGGTATTGAATATTAATCCGGTCGCAATTGTTTCTGCGGGAGCAGATGCTACTATTTGTTCAGGCAGCAACTATTCACTTAACGGATCGCTTGCCGGCAGCGCCACTTCCTCTATATGGTCAACTTCAGGAACGGGAACATTCAACGATGCTTCACTTTCAAATGCTGTTTACACACCATCGGCAGCTGATATAACATCAGGCTTCGTTACATTAACTATTACCACCAACGACCCGGCAGGGCCTTGTTCAGCTGTTTCGGATAATATGATTCTTACCATTAATCCGGCTGCAACTGTGAGTGCCGGTGCAGATGTAACCATTTGTAACGGTAATGTATATACGCTGGGAGGTATCAGAGGCGGAGGTGCAACTTCTTCCATCTGGACTACTTCAGGAACAGGATCATTCAATAACGCCAATCTACTTAATGCAACATATGTTCCTTCAGCAGCCGATGTTGCTGCAGGATCAGTTACTTTAACCATTACCACCAACGATCCTGCCGGACCCTGCCCTGCTGTAAGCGACGCAATGGTTATCACTATTAATCCTTCGGCAACCGTAAATGCAGGTGCCGATGCTACCATTTGTTCGGGAAGCACCTATACGCTCAACGGAACAAGAGGCGGCAGTGCTACTTCGTCAACGTGGGTGTCTAACGGCAGCGGCACATTTGATAATCCATTTTTGCTGAATGCAACCTATACTCCTTCGGCAGCTGATATAGCAGCCGGCGCGCTCACCTTAACGCTTACTACCGATAATCCTCCCGGGCCCTGTCCTGCGGTATTTGATGCCATGATTTTAACCATCAGTCCGGCAGCAACCGTAAATGCAGGCGCCGACACCTCAATATGTGCCGGTAATGTTTATCAGCTTGGAGGCACACGGGGTGGCAGTGCTTCTTCTTCAACATGGACCACATCGGGAACAGGAACATTCAGCAATGCTACTATTCTGAATCCTGTATACACACCTTCCGCTGCAGATATCACCGCAGGAACGGTAACATTCACACTCACGTCGAACGATCCTGCCGGCCCTTGTCCTGCAGCTTCCGATGTAATGACATTGTCAATTGATCAGCCTGCTACTGTAAGTGCAGGAGCGGATGTAACCATATGTTCGGGAAATTCCTATTCACTTCTCGGCAACAGCGGAGGCAGTGCAACGTCAATCAACTGGACAACATCAGGTACCGGACTATTTGATGACGCCTCACTATTAAATGCAACCTATACTCCTTCGGCTGCCGACATCACTGCAGGCACCGTAAATCTTACAATAACTACAAACGATCCTGCCGGTGCCTGTTCCGCCGCAACTGATGTAATGGTTGTTACCATTAATCCAGCTGCAACCATCTCGGCAGGCGCCGACACTTCAATTTGTGAAGGAACCGTTCTCACACTATCCGGCACACGTGGCGGAAGTGCAACATCATCTGCATGGACTACTTCCGGAACAGGAACCTTCAGCAATACAACAATTACCAATCCCGATTATACTCCTTCCGCGGCTGACATACTTGCGGGGACAGTAACCCTTACCATCACATCAAATGATCCGGCAGGTCCTTGTCAGGCAGTAAGTGATTCGATGGTTGTTACTATCAACCCCCTGGCAATTGTTTCTGCAGGTGCTGATGCCTCAATTTGCTCTGTTGACACCTATACATTGAACGGTGTCCTCAGCGGAAGTGCCGTTACATCAACATGGACTACTTCAGGTACAGGGGCGTTTGATGATGCTACCTTACCTGCAGCTACCTACACTCCATCAACTGCAGATATAACTGCCGGATCCGTAACACTTACCATCACCTCCAACGATCCTGCAGGTGCCTGTTATGCTGCTGTTGATTCAATGGTACTTACTATTAATTCCTCAAGCGCTGCATTCACTTATCCGTCTTCTGCTTATTGTCAGGCGGCAGCCAATCCTTCAGCACTTATCACCGGAACTCCGGGTGGTGTTTTCACCTCAACAGCAGGTTTAGTTTTTTCGGACTCAACTACCGGACTTATTGATCTGCCGGCAAGCACAACGGGTGGTCCATATACCATTACTTATACATCACCGGGTGCATGTCCCTCAACAGCCACTTATGATGTAACCATAAACGGTGAAGACGATCCCTCATTCAGTTTCTCTTCTGCAACATTTTGTCAGTCCTCCTCAAATCCGGTTCCGGTGATCACCGGAACTCCGGGCGGGTTGTTTACAGGTCAAACAGAAGTGATCTTCGCGAACACATCAACAGGAGAAATTGATATCGCGGCAAGCACCGCCGGCGGACCGTACAATGTGACGTACACAACCAACGGCGTATGTCCGCATGCTTCTACCATTGCCATAACCATTGCTACAGGTTTTGATGCAACATTTGATTTCACAGGCGACTTCTATTGTCAGAATGATGTGAACCCTGTACCGGTAATTATTGCACCGGCAAGCGCAGGATCATTCAGTTCACTTCCTGCGGGATTAAACTTTGTCAGCACCAATACCGGAGAGGTAAATCTTGCGTCCAGCACACCAGGAACATATGTTATCACCAACGAAATTCCCGCTGCCGGAAGTTGTCCTGCCGCGTTATTTACCGATACCATAACCATAAATGAACTGGCAACTGTTTCTGCCGGAACAAATGCTGTTATCTGTTCAAATAACAGCTACACACTTTCGGGAAGTATGGGTGGCAGTACAACAGATGTAACCTGGTCAACAACCGGCACAGGTTCATTTGATGATGCCACATTATTAAATGCGACATATACTCCATCGGCTGCCGATATCACTTCAGGAGCCGTAACATTAACCATTACTTCCAACGATCCTGATGGAACAGGCCCTTGTGTACCTGCCGCTGCCGGAATGACACTTACCATAAACCCCGCTGCCGTTGTAAATGCTGGCCCCGATCTCACAACATGTGCCGGGTCTTATGTGCTTATTAATGCTGCAACCGGCGGAAGCACAACTTCCGTAACGTGGTCAACACTGGGAACAGGCACATTTAACAGCACTTCAATAGTTACACCTATATATACACCGTCTGCTGCCGATATAAGTGCCGGAGCTGTTCAGCTGGTAATGTCGTCAAATGACCCTGCAGGACCCTGCGGTATTGCAACCGACACGATGAACTTAACCATTCATCCTGTTGCAACAGCAGATGCAGGTAGTACCGCAACAATATGTGCAAACAGTTCTTACACACTCAACGGAACCATCGGAGGAAGTGCAACAACTTCGGTATGGAGTACTTCCGGAACCGGTGTATTTGACGACAGCACCTTAACAAATGCTACTTACACACCATCGCCTGCTGATGAGATTGCCGGCATGGTAACGCTTACACTTACTACTGACGATCCGGACGGATCCGGCCCTTGCGGTCCGGCAATTTCGTCGATGACTTTAATGCTTAATCCTTCCGCAACAGCTGAAGCAGGAAGTGATACGAGTATTTGTTCAGTAAATACTTTAACCCTTTCGGGTGCTATTGGCGGCGATGCAACATCGAGCAACTGGACTACCTCAGGTACCGGAATGTTCGATAACAGTTCGCTGCTGAATCCTGTTTATACTCCATCATCAGGCGATATCACTGCGGGTACAGTAACACTTATTATTACCACCGATGATCCTGCCGGACTATGTCCTGCTGCTGCAGACAGTCTCGTGCTCACCATTAATCCCGCAAGTTTTGTTTCAGCAGGATCTGATACTGCCATATGCTCGGGGACTTCTCTTACTTTGTCAGGATCAATGAGTGGCAGTGCCACCGGAATTGTCTGGTCTACCTCAGGTACCGGAACATTTGATGATGCCACTCTGACGAATGCAGTGTATACACCATCGGCTGCCGACAGCATTGCAGGTAACGTTATTCTTACCATCACTTCAAACGATCCGGATACTACGGGGCCGTGTACACCTGCAACTGATGCAATGATCCTTATCATCAATCCCGCAGATAATTCATCCTTCACATACGCATCAACCGATATATGTAACGGAGGTGCGAATCCGGTGCCTGTAATTTCAGGCATTACGGGAGGGCAGTTTACCGAATCATCCGGAAATGTAGTTTTTGCTTCAACGGCAACAGGCGAAATTGATCTGGCGTCAAGTACCGTCGGCGGACCATACACCATAAGTTATACTACAAACGGAACCTGTTTTACTACAAGCACTTTTGATATCACCATTCATCCCGAAGGCGATCCCTCATTCAGTTATGTATCCGGAACGATTTGTCAAAATGATACCAATCCTGTTCCTGTTATAACAGGAACTCCGGGTGGCCTGTTTACCGAAGCAACCGGCTTGCTTGCCATTGATTCGTTAACGGGCTCCATCGATCTGGGCGCAAGTGCTGCCGGTACCTATTCCATTACTTACACAACAGGCGGCATCTGTTCAAACAGTTCGGCCGTTAACCTCACTATTTCAACAACAATAGATGCTTCATTTACGCTCGACAGCACCTATTGTCAGGGTGATGCGAATCCTGTTCCCGTGTTTCCGCCAAATGCGAGTGCAGGTGTATTCAGCGCTTCGCCATCGGGTTTGCAATTTGCAAATACAACAACGGGAGAAATTGATCTCGCTAACAGCACTCCCGGAACATATACCATTACCAATTTCATAGCCGCTTCAGGCTCTTGCGACTCCTCGTTGGTAACAGCAACAATTACCATTAACCCGAGGGCCATGGTTGACGCCGGTGCAGATGTATTTATCTGTTCAGGATCTGATGCACAATTATCAGGAACTCCCGGCGGAAGCGCTTCAGCATTTACCTGGAGCACTGCAGGTTCGGGAACGTTCGACAACAATCAGTCCCTGACTCCGCTCTACACCCCTTCGGCAAACGACATCAGTGCGGGATCTGTTATGCTCTATCTCCAGACGAACGATCCTGACGGAAACGGCCCCTGCTCTTTTGCAGTGGATTCTGTAACGGTATTTATCTCCAACCAGAATGTAGCAAATGCAGGCCCCGATCAGATAGTATGTGATTATGTGGCTGCCGTTAATCTGGTGGGTACTGTTTCGGGAGGATCGGGTACAGGAATCTGGACTACTTCAGGAAGCGGAACATTTACGCCATCGAATACCGACTTAAATGCAACGTACATATTCAGCAGTGCTGATACTGCTGCCGGAAGTGTGACACTTATTCTTACTTCACTCAATAATGGTAGTTGTCAGGCTGCAGTTGACACCATGAACATTTCGATTACCACTGTGCCTGTGATTGATGCAGGCGCTGACACAACCGTTTACTCAAGTAATGTGAATATTCCAATTAACGGAACTGTTACTGGTGGAACCGGAACAGGTCAGTGGACCACAACAGGCAGCGGAACCTTTGTGCCTGCCGACACTTCGCTTTCGGCAATTTACCAGATCAGCAATGGAGATATACTTGCAGGAACCGTGTCGCTTGTGCTTACCTCATCACAAAGTTGTATTGTAAATCCTGATACGGTGGTTATAACCATCATTACAAACCCCATTCTTGTGGATGCGGGTGCAGATCAGGCAATTTGCGAAGGGGGAGCAATCAGTTTATCAGGTACAATCGTCAATGCTAATGGCGGCCAATGGACCACATCCGGCAACGGAACCTTTTTGCCCGACGATACAACAATGAATGTTACCTATATCCCCGGCTCGGCGGATATTGCCTCCGGCAATGCGGTAATTCTTCTTACATCAAACAGCAACGGACCTTTCCCGGGAGTAGCTGACAGTATGATGTTAACCATTCATGCATTGCCACAATCTGCCTTTACGCATGGCTCAACCTGTGGTCAGCTGTTACAATTTACCGATAGCACAGTTGTTGTAAACGATACCATCAGTTCATGGCAATGGGATTTTGGCGATGGCACCACTGATACGGCTCAAAATCCTCAGCACCTGTTCCCGAATTACGGAGCATATAATGTTTCGCTGATTACAACTACACAGTTTGGATGTTCCGACACGGTGACGATGCCGGTTTATCTGAACCCGATACCTGTTGCAGCATTTACATCTCTTGCCAACTGTATATCCGATTCGGTGGTCTTCACCAGCAGTGCATCCATAGCATCAGGCACCATTAATGGATGGAATTGGGATTTTGGCGACAGCACCTCATCTGCAAATGAAAACACTGCACACCTGTATCAGTCAGCCGGAATATATCCGGTGACTTTTACGGTTACTTCCGACTCCGGGTGCAGCGCAGCTGTTACCGATTCGGTTCAGTTGTTTGAAATGCCTGTTGCCGCTTATACCTTTGTATCATCGTGCAACGATACCATTCAGTTCACGGATGCTTCCGCTGTAACCGGAAGTTCAATCACCGGCTGGTCGTGGGATTTTGGTGACGGTACTTCCAGTACTTTACAAAACCCGGTACATATATTCGGATCAGCAGGAAGTTATGTCGTTACGTTGTCGGTAACTACATCTGCCGGATGCAGTGCCCTGTTTACGGATACCGTTTATCCGTCAGCAACTCCCACTGCATTATTCACTCATACCGGATCGTGTTCCTCAACACTCAACTTTACCGATTTATCATCCGGTAACGGAGGAGTTATTACCTCATGGATGTGGGATTTTGGTGACGGCGGAACCGACACGTTGCAGAATCCGGCCCACGATTATTCAGCGGCAGGTACCTATCCGGTAACCTTAATTGTAACTACACAAGCGGGATGTCAGCAGAGCATAACAGGTAATGTGACCGTTACCCTGCCGCCGGCGGCATTGTATACCTCGGTTCAGAATTGCGTTTCCGATTCGGTCTACTTTACGGATGGATCAACAGCGTCCGGAAGCACGCTCATACAATGGAGCTGGGACTTCGGTGACGGAACATCAGCGGGAATAGAAAATCCGGTGCATCAGTTTGCTGCTGCAGGAATTTACAATGTAACACTCATTGTAACGGATATTAACGGGTGTTCGGCCACTTATTCGCAAGCCGTTAATGTAACCGCTTTACCGGTTGCCGCCTACACGCCAAACGGAGGTTCGTATACGGCCAATACGTTAGTCAACTACACCAATCAATCGTTGAATTCCCTCTCGTGGTTTTGGGATTTTGGTGACGGCTCTTCAACTTCCGATGCGGATCCCTCACATGCATTTCAGCAAGCGGGAAATTATCAGGTTGTTCTTATAGCAACAAGCGCCAATGGTTGTACCGACACTATTGCCTACCCGTTTGTAATTACCGATGAGCCGGTTTCGGAACCGGGCGGTGTGGTTGCGGTACCATCGGCATTCACCCCCGACAACGACGGCAACAACGACATCCTTTATGTGAAAGGCGGTCCGTTTGTGAAATTTGATTTCAGAGTGTTCAACGAATGGGGTAATGAAATATTCCGTTCAAACAGCCAGTCCGATGGATGGGATGGCACTTACAAGGGAGCCAAACAGCCCAATGGAAAATATGTTTGGATTCTCACCGGTACTACTATCTCCAATACCGATGTTCGAATCAGCGGAGATGTCACAATTTTAAAATGATGCAATGCCATTCTATATGAAAAAGAAATCGCTAATTTGCTGTTTGTCTTCTCTGCTCACGCTGTTTTGCGGCACGGGGTTCGCGCAGGACTTTCACTTATCGCAGTTTGATGCGGCACCGTTGTATCTGAACCCGGCTTTAACAGGAATTTACTTCGGTGACAACGCTGATTACCGGATATATGCCGATTATCGTACCCAATGGAAATCGATTACCGGAAAGCCCTATTCAACATCCTTTATTTCTGTTGATAAAACATTCAAGAAATTTGGTGTGGGATGTTACTTTGTCGACAACCATGCCGGCACCGGAGGATTTAATACCGCCAACTTTCTCTTGTCGGGCGCATACCAGATTATGGACGATCCCAACGGACCCCACTCGCTTACGGTAGGGGTACAGGTGGGTGTGATCAACAAAAGTTTTGATCCGAACAACTTTACTTTCGATAACCAGTATTCTTCACAATCGCCGGGAGGATTTGACACAGGCATCTCCAGCAATGAAACATTCGACAAAACCAGTGTTGTAAATTTTGACGCCAACCTTGGTATCTATTACAAACTCACTGATAATAAAAAGACGTATCATCCTTTTGGCGGATTTTCCATTTACCATGCGACAATGCCCAACGAATCGTTTAACGATACAAAGAGCCGGTTGCCCATGCGATTTGCGCTCAACGGCGGATCTGATTTTTATGTGAATGAGTCCCTGGATATAACCGCATCGGCATTGTACATGCATCAGGCACAAGCTTCGGAGTTGAATATTGGCGCTCTTGGATTTTATAAAATCAAGGATACCGGTTACCAGGCTTTGTTCGGATTGAACTACCGGTTAAAGGATGCGATTATTGCACAGTTCGGTTTGCGCTACGGAGGACACACGTTCCGAATCAGCTACGATGTAAATACCTCTTACCTGAGTTCATACAGCAGTAACCGCGGAGGTATTGAGTTTTCGCTATTGTTGTCGATTGAAAAAGGCAACAAACTGATCCGGTTCTGAGGTTTTTACTGTCCTGATTATTCACAGGGATGCAAAATGCCGCCGGGTGGGGTCCGGTCGCATCCTGAAAGTCATTGTTTGACAGGCCGTCGGGCTTGTGTCAAATATTATCCGGGCCGCATATTTTATCCCCTTTTCAGACGTTTTTGAAGTACCTTTGTATAGCAGAAACGCCATGAATTCAGCCGCATTCAACCAACTTATCAACCGCATCGATGCATTTACGAGGCGGTACTATAAAATGCAGGTTATACGGGGCAGCTTACTTGCATTTTTGCTGTTGATACCCGCGTGGCTTATTTTTTCCGGTGCAGAGTACTTCGGCCATTTCTCCACTACCATTCGTACCATCCTCTTCTGGGGTTTTATTGTGGCTGCCGGATTTTCTGTCTGGAAACTGATTCTGATTCCTGTCTCGCGGCTTTATCGTCTTGGAAAAGTAATTTCTCACGAGGAAGCAGCTAGAATGATTGGATTGCACTTCAGCGATATCAGCGATAAGCTGCTGAATACCTTACAGCTCAAAGCACTTGCCGATACTTCTTCTTCGAATCATGCACTCTTGCTTGCCGCCATTGACCAGCGCATTGAAGCCATGCGTCCGGTTGCTTTTGCCGCCGCCGTCGACACTTCGGTAAACCGGAAATACCTTCGCTATGCGGCAGCACCCCTGGCCGCTTTGCTGATTGTGCTCTTTGCAGCGCCCAGCCTGTTGTTTGACGGCAGTAAACGGCTGATGAATCATGATACTTACTATGAAACGCCAGCGCCATTTCGCTTTGTAGTTACCAATAACGATATGCAGGCGGTACAGGGCGACGACTACACAGTTCATGTTGCCATAGAGGGTACTACCGTTCCCGATGAGGTATACATTTCACTTGGTAAAAATCAGTTCCGGCTCGATAAGGAATCGCGCGTCGCGTTTAGCTACACATTCAGAAACATCCGAAAATCAGAACGCTTTCATCTCCTTGCCGGCGGATATAATTCCAATGAATTTGCCATTAAAGTAATCCCTAATCCGACGGTGCTTAACTTTAATGTTTCCATTAACTATCCCGCGTACACAGGCCGAAGAAATGAGGTGCTCAGCAACACAGGAGACCTTACCGTTCCCGCAGGAACAAAGGTTAACTGGAAGTTTAATGCCAGCAACGCCAGCGGACTCGCTATTTCATTTGCCGACACCACCTTTGCGCTTGCTCCGCAAAAAAACACCTTCTCGTTTGCAAGGCAGGTGTATCAGTCAACCCCCTATGCCGTAACAGCTTCCAATGAGTTTATCCGTGGCCGCGATTCGATGGCATACGGCATCACCGTGATCCCTGATTTATATCCTGTGATCCAGGTTGAACAGCAAGCCGATTCGTTCAGTACACAACTGATGTATTTCAAGGGAGTAATTAAGGACGATTACGGTTTTAGCAAGCTCACATTCAATTACCGGTATTTGAAAAAAGGTGATGGCTCTCCGGCCGATAAAGAATTAAAGAAAGAAGTACTGCCGCTTGCAAAAGGAACCGCGCAGGATCAGTTTTTCTACTCCTGGAACATGCAGCCGATGGCCGTTAGTCCCGGTTCCGAAATTGAATATTATTTTGAAGTGTGGGACAACGATGGTATTCATGGCCCCAAAGCATCAAGAAGCCAGGCAATGCTCTTTAAAGCCCCGACACTTGATGAGCTGGCTGAGAAATCGGAAGAAAACGCATCAAAGCTGAAAGACGATCTGCAAAAAAGCCTGGAAGAAAGCCGGAAACTGCAGCAGCAACTAAATAAAGCGGCAAAAGATATGCTTCAAAAAAAGGAGCTCACCTACGACGACCGCAAAAAAATTGAGGATATCCTCAAACAGCAAAAGGAACTGGAAAAGCAGGTGGAAGACATCCGTAAGCAAAACCGGATGAACAACGCCAGAGATAACGAGTACCGTCCTAATAACGAACTTGCCGAGAAAAAGAAACAGCTTGATGACCTGTTCGACAAATTGATGTCGGATGAGATGAAGCAGTTGATGAAAGAGCTGGAAAAAATGCTGAGTGAAGTGGATAAGGAACAGATGCAGAAGATGGTGGAAAACATGAAGCTCGATTCTAAAGATCTTGAAAAGCAACTTGACCGCACGCTGGAACTGTTCAAACAACTTGAGGTTGAACAAAAAATGAAAGATGCCATTGATAAGCTTGACCGTATGGCTGATGAACAGGATAAGCTTGCCGATAAAACCGAGAATCAGAAAGACGCCGACGCGCAGGAAAACAAAGACAAACAAAAAGAACTGAACGACTCCTTTGACCAGTTTAAAAAGGATATGAAAGAACTGGAAGAAAAAAACCAGGAACTCGAATTTCCACAGGAGATTGGCGACAACAAGGAGGATATGGAACAGATCTCGGAGGATATGCAGCAGAGCGAAGAACAACTCGGACAAAAGAACAGCAAGAAAGCCTCCAAGTCGCAGAAAAATGCCTCGCAGAAAATGCAGCAGCTTTCGCAAAAGATGAAGCAACAACAGCAGCAACAGGAGCAGGAACAGGCTGAAGAGGATATGGCATCGCTTCGCGGATTACTGGAAAACCTGATTTCTTTTTCATTTGATCAGGAACAGCTGATGCAGGATCTGAAAGAAGTAAACATCAACGATCCCCGTTACATTGCACTTGCACAAACCCAGCAGAAACTTAAAGAAGATGCTGTGGTTATTGAGGACTCACTGCAGGCCCTCGGAAAACGTGTGGTGCAGATTCAGGCAACGGTGAATGCTGAGATAGCCTCCATAAACGATAACATCGACAAATCCATTTTGAATTTACAGGACCGGCTGGTTCCACAGGCACGCAGCAACCAGCAGTACACCATGACTTCGGCAAATAACCTTGCACTGCTGCTCAGTGAAGCCATGGATCAGATGCAGCAGCAAATGCAGATGCAAATGCAGGGAAGCGGCAATTGTAAAAAACCAAAAAGCGGACAAGGAAAACCCTCCCCCTCATCGGAACAGTTGCGGCAGGCACAGCAAAAACTGAATGAACAGATGAAAGCGCTGAAGAAGAAAATGGAAGGACAAAAACCGGGTGAGCAGAAAGGTAAAGGCAAACAAGGAGAGGGCGGAATGAGTGAAGAGCTTGCCAGGCTGGCTGCACAACAGGAAGCCTTACGTAATGAACTGCAGAAAATGAACAATCAGGAAAATAAGGACGGCAAAGGAACTCTTGGTGATCTTGAAAATGTTGCCAAGCAAATGGAAGAGACAGAAAAAGACCTGGTGAATAAACGTTTGTCGCAGGAAACCATCCGCCGGCAAGAGGAAATTTTGACCCGTTTACTTGAGAGTGAAAAGGCCGAACGGGAGCGCGAACAGGAACAAAGAAGGGAGTCGAATGAGGCTAAAGATGCCATCTTCAGAAACCCCGGACAGTTTGAAGAATTTAAAAAGCTGAAAATGAAGGAGATAGAATTGTTACAAACAATTCCTCCCGGAATGAATTCTTTTTATAAAAACCTTGTAAATTACTATTTTCAAACCCTGGAAAAATAGCGATGATGACCTCCTCTACCAAGTACTCCCAATCTCTGCAAGTTCCCTCCGAACCACACAGCATAAATATCATTGAAAAGGTAATCGACGACCTGAAAAAGGAATTCGATATCCATGAAGATGCCTATGGCAATATTCTGGTTGCCGTTACCGAAGCGGTTAACAATGCCATTCAGCACGGCAATGCTCTTGATGCTACCAAACAGGTAAGTGTGCTGTACGAAGTTGATGGCGACCGCATCAGCTTTACGGTTTCAGATGAGGGCCGCGGTTTTGATTATTACAACCTGCCCGATCCTACAGCTCCTGAAAATCTTGAAAAACCTACAGGACGCGGCGTATTCCTGATGAAGCACCTGGCCGATCAGGTTATATTTTCTGATAACGGACGTGTTGTTGAATTGTATTTCAAAACACACAACGATATGATGGCTTAAGAAACCATTGTGCCTTTTTCATCTTTTTTTTTAAATTAATTCAGCCGCCGGGCGGTTAATTATTATTCGAAATTTTACAGTTGCCTGCGGGCAAAATTCCTTTTGCAACCCTAACATTCAAATGTACTATCCTGTTATCTCATGAGGTATTTCACGCCCCCATTTCGAGGCTAAGACATACATTACTTATCGAAAGGATATAGATAAAATATATCTGTTTCATAAAAGGCTGTAAGCCGGTAAAAATTGAATTTTTCTGATTTTGTCGTTTTAAATCTTTTTATATTTTTACTAACTCTATTATGGAACTCGAGTTTTTCTCAGAAAAAATCCGCTTTGTCCTGCCGCAAAAGCGCATGCTCAGCAAATGGCTCAGCAGCTGTGCCGCTATGGAAAAAAAGGAGATCGGAAAACTCAACTATGTTTTTTGCTCCGATCCCTATCTGCGTAAGCTGAATAAAAAATACCTGGGACACGATTACTTTACCGACATTATAACGTTTCCTTTAAATGCCGAAGAGGGAAAAGTGCTGGGAGGCGATATCTTTATAAGCATTGCCAGAGTAAAAATAAATGCAAAATCATACGGCGTTCCCTTTAGCGACGAACTGCACCGGGTTATGGCACATGGATTACTGCACCTGTGTGGGTACGACGATCATACTGAGGCCGACATTAAGACCATGCGTAAAAAAGAAGAAAAATGTATGGCTGCCAGGCCATGATTTTAATCGGCGAAAACAATAACAACTAAAAACCGGTTCATACTTATCGCATGAACCGGTTTCGTTTTTAAAGTATTTCCGTATCTGTTACCAGATGTTTACCAGCATGCTGTCAGGGCGGTACATAAAGTCGCCCGGCTTAATGTCAAACGTCTCATGAAATGCTTTCATGTTTGCCAAAGGTCCTATTACCCTGAACTTGGCAGGCGAATGCACATCGCTTCGCACCTGGTTGGCAACCGATTCAGGACGCATATTAATCATCCATGCAAGGGCATATCCCAGGAAAAATCGCTGATCAGGTGTCAGTCCGCCGATGATTTCGTGATTTTTGTACTGCGCGGTTTTCTTAAATGCTTCGTAACCCATCATTATTCCGCCAATGTCGGCAATGTTCTCACCCTGCGTCATTTCTCCGTTGATGTGAAGACTGTCAACCGCGATGTACTGGCTGAACTGATCAACAACCATACGCGTTTTAGCAAAAAAGCGTGTGCTGTCTTCAGGTGTCCACCAGTTTTCAAGATTTCCCTTCTCATCGTATTTGCTTCCCTGATCATCAAAACCATGAGTGATTTCATGTCCGAATGTCGAGCCGCCAATAATTGAATAGAGTATGGCGTCATCAGCAAGCACACGCTCGTAACCGGGAACAATAATATTACATCCCGGAACTACAATTTCGTTGTTGGACGGATTATAATATGCGTTGTATGTTTGGGGATACATATCCCATTCGGTACGGTCGACCGGTTTGCCGAATTTATTGAGCATGTAATCAAACTCCCATTTGTTGGCATTCATAACGTTGCGCACATACGAAGAACGGTCTGTTTGTAATGTGGAAAGATCTTTCCATTTATCGGGATAACCCACTTTCATTACCATGGTAGAAAGTTTGTTAAGGGCCTTCTCTTTTGTTTCGGGACTCATCCAGTCGAGGTTCTTGATACGCTCAGCATAAACGTCCTTAATCTGCGTCCCGATTTCCGTGAGTTTTTCCTTTGTGCCTTTAGGGAGGTATTCATCCACATACACTTGCCCGATTAACTCGCCAAGTGAACTGTTAGTCTGATCGGTAACGCGCTTCCAGCGGGGACGGGGCTCTTCAATTCCTCTCAAGGTAGTTGAATAAAAATTGAAAGCCTCCTTATAGGTGGCATCATCCAGATAAGAAGTCAGGCCGCGCACCAGGTGAAATTTCAGATAGTCTTTCCAGGTATCTAACAGAGTAGCTTTCAGGTACCCGTTGAGGGCGGTAAAAAATTCAGGCTGACCAACAATTACGGTATCCGCATTTTTCAGTCCGATGCCACTTATAAACATTTCCCAGTTAAAGGCCGGCGTTGTTTTTTCAAATGCAGGCAACGCCATTTTGTTGTAATTGCGATGCGGATCGCGGGTGTCTTCACGTTTGCGGGAAGTTTTTGCAATTGCTGTTTCCAGCTTCATTAATCCTTCGGCCGAACGAACTGCCTTTGCAGTATCATATCCCATTATCACAAACATATTGCGCAGGTGATCCATAAAAGCAGCGCGCACTTTAACGGCTCTGTCGTCCTTATCAAAATAGTAGCTTCTGTCGGGCAAACTTAATCCGCCCTGCATCAGAAAGATTGCATACTTGCTGCTGATTTTATCATCCTGTCCTACATACAGTCCGAACATCGGCGCACTTGAAACATTGTGCACCATTGCTGCTGCCGAGGCCAGTCCGGCGGCATCTTTTACGCCGTCAATCATATCCATTTCGGGCTTCAGCGCCGAAATGCCTGCAGCATTGATAGATGTACTGTCCATGCCTGAGAAAAACATATCGCCAATTTTCTGCTTGTTGCTGCCGGCGGGCGCATCCTTCATGGAAGCGGCTTCAACACAGATATCATGAATCTGGGCATTGATGGTGTCACGAATCAACTGCCAAAGTCCGTTGTAGGCTTCGCTGGCCGGTATCGGATGATTCTTGAACCAGTTGTTGTTGGCAAACATAAAGAAGTCGTCGCCGGGCTTTATCGTGCTGTCGATGTTGGAAGCCAGAAAATCAGGAGCGGCGGACTCCTCTTTTTCTTTATTTGATTTACAGGATACCGCCATTACAATAGTGGCGGCCACAAGAGAGAACAGAAGCGTTTTTTTCATTGCAATTGGAATGTTGAAGTGCAAATGTAGGCAGAAAGAAATGCAATTGCCCGCATGAAAATGTTATTCCGTATGACGGGTAAAATAGAGGTCCTGAAAATCGTAGCTGAAGTCCGTTAGCGGCGATACCGGTTTCATGGTAATATGTTGCGCCTTGCCGGTCTCGTCCAGCTCAAACATCACATAGGCATCGGCATCCATACTTCTGTCGTTCCACTTTACCACAAATGTGTTGGCGCGCAGGTAAAATAACTCCCCTGTCAGTTTTGGCGACCTGACGGAAGCAAACCAGGGCTTACCGTTTATGATACTGATGTTAACGGTGCCAAGCCAGGCATCCCGGTAAATACCAATATAATTGGAGAGGCCGGGAACCGTTTTTGAGGATTTTGCGGCCATCCCTATATCCTTCCACACAGAGTCGGTAATGGCGGTGGCATTTTTTACCGCTTTATTTCTTCTCTCCGAATACTCTTTTACCCTGTCGGTGCCTTTTATACCAAAGTAGCTGTCTTTGATCTGATTGGTTACCGATGAAAAGGCGCCGCCCTCCTGCTGATTGGTGAGTACAATAATGCCCAGTTTTAATTCCGGAATCATGGTTATTTGCGTCACCATACCTTCGAGACCTCCCGTATGTGTTGCCTGTAAATACCCGTTTACATCGCTCAGAAAAAACCCGAGACCATATGCTGAAAAATGGGTGTTATAGGGACCGGGGCCGCTTAAGGGGATAATCGTTTGCGGACTCCACATTTCATGGATCACGGAGTTGGAAAAAAGTTCTTTTTCTCCTTTCGCTCCGTAACTGCCGCCTGCCATCAGGGTAATGATCCATTTGCTGAGGTCCTCAATGTTTGAATTGACTCCGGCTGCCGACAACCAAAGTTGCGACGAACTGCGCCGGATTACCTGCACTTTGCCATCGACAGGAGCATGTCCGTCGATTACATTCGATTTATCGGGAAGGCGCTCAAAGGAACCGGCAGTACGATCCATTCCCAGCGGCTTAAAAATGCGTTGCTCTACAAAATCCTCCCACTTCATTCCCGATACCCGTTTTACAATTTCACCGGCAATAATGTACATGTTGTTATCGTAATCAAATTTGCTTCTGAAAGATGAAACAGGTTTCAGGAAGCGCAAATTATTCAACACGTCGTGCAGCATAAAGTCGCTGCTGTCGGGGAAAAACATCAGGTCTCCTGCACCCAGTCCTAGACCGCTGCGGTGCGTTAACAGATCACGGATGGTAAATTCTTCGGTAACATACGGGTCGTACAGCCTGAATTCGGGGATGATATCGCGGACTTTTGTATCCCATTTTAATTTGCCCTCCTCTATCAGCATGCCGAGGGCTGCGGCGGTAAACGCCTTGCTGTTTGAAGCAATGCCGAAAATTGTTTTTTCATCTACCGGTTGCCGTGTATTCAGCGACCGCACCCCATACCCTTTTGCATGAATTACTTTCCCGTCTTTCACTACCGCTACAGCCATTCCCGGAACATTAAATGCCTTTAACGCATTTATCGCAATTGTATCAATGCCCTCAGTGGTAACCGGCTGGCCGGTAGCGCCACCCGCGAAGGTCAAAATGCCAATCAGAAGGCCGAAGAAATGGCTGACAACCAAAAGGGAGCATCGGTTTTGGGGCTTATTCATGAGGAGATTTGTTTGATAGGGATTAATATAACCGGTGACAAAGTTTAGTAAAAATTACTAATCCCGGTGCTACGCATAGGATGATCCTCAAAATTCTCTGATTTTGGAGATTATTTTGAATCGGTTAATGGAATTTGAAACTGTTGGAAATCGGGAAGCATTTATCCGTTTTTAGTCACCGGCACAATAAAATATCTTTGATTCAATCAAAAAAGAACTACCATGAAAGCGGCACTTAAATTACTGGTTCTATTGACTACCGTTTCGGCAATACTTCCCGGTTGTTATCCTTACGAATACTACGGTCCGTACAATTATCAGGTAAACAACCAGCAGGAGGTTAGTGAAGCAATAGAATATACCAATGAGAATTCGGAATTTAAAATGACTCCCGAACTGACCTATTCTCCCTTGCTTTCGAGAGCAGGACAAACAAATGTGCAACTGGAGGTAGGCAGGGTTACAGAGGGTCAGCTTGCCGTTGCACTGACTAATAAATCTGCTTTGATGTTTGCATACGGAAAAGGCAGTTTTGAATCGGATGCTTCAGGAAAAACTCATATTAATGCCAGTTATGATGATTATGATTATAACGGAGTGTGGCAACATTATACCACTGATGGCATTTATGGTTACTCAAGAAAAAATGAGTGTTCTTCCACATTTTTTGAAGCGGCATACGGAAGGTACAAGGTTGTAAATAAATATTTCCGGTACGACGTATATGCAGGCTCACGATATGGCGAAACCCAAAATCATTACTCTGTTCAGTCAAATGAAACGGCTTTCAATAATTATAACACTCCTTTTCAGGCAACCTATGATGATTTCCGGAAACATGCGAGTGTTTTTTTGCAATCCGGTTTCGGATTATTTAACGACAATATTGAATTCTCAGTTACTGCCCGAATGAATGGTTACCTTTTTACTTATCGCGATGCAGATGCGAATCACCAAAGCTATGTTCCCGATTACAGCAAAACCGTTTTTTCATTTAACCCTGCTGTTCGATTTGCATTTGGCGGACGTGTTTTCAGAATGTTTATGCAATACTCGGGTGCGCTGCCGGTTGCATCAAAGTACACCGATTGGTACCGACAAACATTCAATGGTGGTATAACTTTTATGTTTGGTGATGAGACCAGGGTCAATAAAGTCAAACATTGAAGCTGAATCTATTTCCTGCAGTTTCCGGGATCAGCGTCCATAGTTATTAATTAACTATTATTCAGTCGTTTACATAATACAGTCGGATTATTCTGTATCTTTACACCCCTTTTTCACGGTTTTACACGGCTGTTGATAACAAATAAACATTTGTATATCAATTACTTAACGTGTTTTTCACGTGAAAACTAACAAGATATGAACTATCCGTCCTACGATATTATAGTGGTTGGTGCCGGTCATGCCGGATGCGAAGCCGCTGCTGCCGCTGCCAACATGGGTTCAAGGGTATTGCTTGTGACCATGAACATGCAGACCATTGCCCAGATGTCGTGTAACCCTGCCATGGGGGGCATTGCCAAAGGACAGATTGTTCGTGAAATTGATGCACTTGGAGGTTATTCCGGAATCGTCAGCGACCGTTCAATGATCCAGTTCAGGATGCTGAACCGCTCCAAGGGTCCTGCAATGTGGAGCCCCAGGAGCCAAAACGACAGGATGCGGTTTGCCGAAGAATGGCGCATGATGCTGGAACAAACACCAAATGTGGATTTCTGGCAGGATATGGTTAACGCGCTGCTTATTGAAGAGGGTAAAATTACCGGTGTACGTACCTCAATGGGCATTGAGTTCAGGGCTAAGTCGGTGATACTTACCAATGGTACCTTTTTGAACGGATTGATTCATATTGGTGAGAAGCGCTTTGGCGGAGGACGAACCGGTGAAAAAGCGGCTACCGGTATTACCGAACAACTGCAGGAGTTGGGTTTCGAAAGCGGCCGCATGAAAACAGGCACACCGCCACGGGTGGACGGCCGGTCACTGGACTTTTCGAAAATGGAGGAACAGCCGGGGGACGATGACCCGGGAAAATTTTCATTTACCGATACTCCCAAACTCGAAAAACAGCGAAGCTGTTACATTACCTATACCAACGAAGCCGTACATGAAATTTTACGCACCGGCTTCGAACAGTCGCCTATGTTTACAGGGCGTATCCAGGGACTGGGACCCCGCTACTGCCCCTCAATAGAGGACAAAATATCCCGTTTTGCCGAGCGCGAAAGGCATCAGCTTTTTGTTGAGCCAGAGGGGTGGAATACGGTGGAAATCTATGTCAACGGATTCTCCTCTTCATTGCCGGAAGACGTTCAGTATAAAGCACTTAGACTTATACCGGGATTTGAGAACGTAAAAATGTTCCGCCCCGGATATGCCATTGAATACGATTATTTCCCGCCCGTTCAGCTTCACCTTACGCTGGAAACGAAACTTATTGAAAATCTGTACTTTGCAGGACAAATCAATGGCACTACAGGTTACGAGGAGGCGGCCTGTCAGGGGTTAATGGCAGGCATAAATGCGCATCTTAAACTAAACAATAAAGCACCTTTTGTCTTAAAGCGTTCTGATGCTTACATAGGTGTTTTAATAGATGATCTGGTTACCAAAGGCACGGATGAGCCCTACAGAATGTTCACCTCGAGGGCCGAGTTCAGGACCCTTCTACGGCAGGATAATGCCGATATCAGACTTACCTCCATTGGCTACCACCTGGGGCTGGCATCAGCCGAACGGATGGCCCGTGTGGAGGAGAAGATGGCCGGTTCAGGCGAACTTATTTCATGGCTTCGCGATCAGAGTATTACTCCGGAAGCGATCAATCCCCTGCTCGAATCGTTAGGTACCGAGCCCATCCGGCAGAAGATGAAACTTATCAGTCTCATAGGACGTCCGCAGGTAGGATTAGCCGACATAGCCGCTGCGGTTCCTGAGCTGGCTGAAAAGCTCCAATTGGTGAAACGTGAAACCGCGGAACAGGCCGAAATTGTGATGAAATACCAGGGGTATATTGATAAGGAACAGGAACAAGTTGAGCGTGTTAATAAGCTGGAAAACATTACTTTAGACGAAAACTACGACTACTCCTCCATCAAATCGCTCTCCAATGAAGCCCGTCAGAAACTCACTAAAGTCAGGCCCCAGACACTGGGTCAGGCATCCAGAATTAGTGGGGTTTCTCCTGCTGATATCTCCGTTTTAATGGTCCATATGGGGCGCTAAATAACCTATTTTTCACGTGAAACAAGCCTCTTTTGAGACCCTTAACAGCTGCCCGGTGTGCAGTGAAACGGTCTTTAGTAGCTTCCTAACAACCACCGATCATAGTATCAGCAAGGAGGCGTTTACTATAGTACAATGTGCATCCTGTGGGTTCAAATTCACCAATCCGCGCCCTAACACAGATGAAATCGGCCCCTATTATGAGTCGGAGGATTATATTTCACACTCTAACACCTCAAAAGGAGTCATCAACAGGGTTTATCAGCTTGTAAGGACCTACACCATCCGAAAAAAGACACAATTGTATGCCCGTCTGGCCGGTAATCAGGTTAAAAGTGTCCTTGATTATGGTTGCGGAACGGGAGAATTGCTCAAAGAACTCAAAAAACAGGGGTGGACTACCCTTGGGATAGAGCCGGGAGAAAAAGCCAGGGCATTTGCAACCGCTGAAAACGGATTACACGTGAAAAAACCGGACGCACTTTCCGAAATTGCTGATAAAAGCTTTTCCATTATCTCCATGTGGCATGTTTTGGAGCATGTGCACGAACTGCATCCAACCCTAAAGGAACTGAAAAGGATTTTGAACGACAACGGCAGATGCATTGTAGCCGTTCCGAACAGCGATTCATACGATGCAACGTTATACGGCGCCCACTGGGCAGCTTATGATCTGCCCCGGCACCTCTACCATTTCAATAAAGCATCCGTTTCAAAGCTCTTTTCCATGCATAAAATGGAAATTGAAATGATTTTACCGATGTATTTCGATTCATTTTATGTTTCAATGTTAAGTGAAAAATATTCCACGGGAAAAATCAATTATTTGAGTGCACTGATTAATGGAATTAAGTCGAATGCGGCAGGAAAAAAAGACAATTCCAACTTTTCATCGCTGATTTTTGTACTCAGAAAGAGGGAATTGAACTAAATTTTTTGATCCGGAAGCACACTTCCTGTAAAAGTTCAAATTAAGCCCGCAGGGAAGCGTCACGCGCCATGTAACAAATGCATCCATCCGGCTATTATTTTGCTGTCAGCGGGCTTGTAATGAGGTCGAATTTGTCTCCATTCCGACCTCCAAAAGCAAAAAAAGTTCCCGATTCGCCCTTAATTGTCATCAGCAATAGGCGTATCCGTTTCACGTGAAATCTTCACTATAATTTCCATCAGTTCATCTTCCAGATGAAACCCATTCATGCGCCACAACAACCTGCTGTTTGCGAATAACGCCAGCACCGGCACGCTTAAAACCGTGTAGTTTTTACTCAGCTCCGGAAACTTTTCAATATCGGTACGCACAATGACAAACGAGGGGGGTAAAAGTGCTGAAAGCCTTGCTAATACTGCATCCAGGTAGTGGCACGGTTCGCACCAATCAGCATAAAAATCGACCAATACCAGCTCTTTTGAGTCAATACAGGTATTGAACTCCTTTTCGGAAGTAACATTAATTATCGGCATAAAAAAGAGGATTTCAGCATCCTGCAAAGGTAATAAAGCGGTCGCTGGCAGACCTAAATCGAATACCGAATAATATATGAATATCCTCTGAAACCCTTGGTACCAAAGGGTTTCAGAAACTAAACGTACAGCCTATATGTAGTAATTGCCAGACAGACGGTGTAAGGTTAAAGGGCGAATTGCACCCATTCCGGGTCAGAGAAGTGGTAAATTATCTGATTACCAAAGATGTTTCCGGCTGAAACCTACGGCAAAAGACTACGTATGCAAGGGAGAAAATTCCAAAAACCCTGATGAAAAACCGAAGGACCTTCAAAACAGTAATCACAGAGAACAAAGCTGTGATGATTGGCTGCTTGTTACTAGCCGCTGCCGGAGCAACGGCGTATCAATATTTTTTACCAGCCAAATATGTTTCAACGGCTGTAATCCGTACAGCACAACCCGCTGCTGCAACAGAGATTAACACAGCAACTTTCCTGACAAAAGCATTCACCAATAACGAATCAACTACATCAGCCATGTGTAGTGCCGATTTACATACCCTGCCGGCAACTGCACCCTTTCAAATCAGCTACAGATTATTGGGCGGAACTTTTCAGCAACAGGACCTCACCATAGTACCACAGGGATCGGGTAACTACCGTGTGACTGCAGAGTTATACGGGATAGAAAAAACAATTCTTGCAAAAGATTCCGCGGCGTTCAAGCTTGGAAATATCGAAGTAACTATTACGCCTGCAGTCAAACACACAACTATACCACGTGTTTATTTTACAGGACCTGAATACCTGATCACGTTAAATTCATCCGAATACCTGGCCGGAAAAATAATTGAAACCGGAAGCCTTGCCATGCAAAGCGGAGAGGGTACCTTGTCGCTGAAGCTTACCGATAAAGATCCGGCGCGTGCGCAACAATTGCTCAAACAAATTGTAACGACATATACTGGAACAGCAGCTTCAGAAAATACGTCTGTTGAAGCTAACAGTTCCGAATCAAAAACCGAATCGCTTGCTGCAGAACTAGCACTTGCCGAGCAGGAAATTGCCGAATACAAAGCACATAACAACATCACGGAAATTGAAACCGATATAAAAGCAGAATCGGAATATGGCAATGCGTTACGCAGCCAGAAATCGGAACTCGAAATGCAAATGGTGGCCTTAGGCAATCTGCATACATACATCCGAAAAAATATGGGAGGTGATAACAGCGGTGTTGATTATGATGTAATCACCGATCCGATGTTTGCCGAAGCACTGAATAAAATAAACGATAAGTACATAAAACGCGCTGCTGCGGGAATTGATCCGATGGCATCCGATGCCGAAACAATGGCGTTAAAAGAAAGTGTGTCGGAACGTATATTGAATACCCGCAGAAAAATTGCTGTCAAACTCGATCAGCTGAATGGCATGATCGCGGCCCACCGGTTACGTATAAAATCATTTCCTGCAATAGCAGGAGAACTGGAGTCGATGAACCGGCAGTTACAGCTGAAACGAAAAGTATATGACCTGCTGATTGAAAAACAGGCTGCCGCAATTGTTTCAGGAACCGTACCGGAAACTACAAATGCGATCATTGAAAATGCAACTTATTCTGCACAACCTGTAGCTCCGGATCCGCTGAAAACGTATCCCGGATTTCTTACGGCAGGGTTACTGCTGGGACTCATCTGGTCCTCACTGAAATCGCAAACCCGTAACGAAGTAATACACGACCGCACCGAAGCAGAAAAAGCTGCAAAAGGTGTAAAGTACATTGGCGGCGTGGGTACACTCAGAGGCGAAACAGTGGCTGCGGAACCGGCCTTTTCAAACCTGGCTACCCGGTTTCTTTTACACGATAACGCCAAAATGGTAACAGTAACCTCCAGCCTCAAAGGCGAAGGAAAGTCATTTATAGCCACCAATTTTGCCAAGGCACTTGCCGCACTCGATAAAAAAGTGCTGCTCATTGATATGAACAGTTACCGCCCCGAATTGGAGCATCTCTTCGACATTCAATGTGACAGAACGTTAGCGGATGCCCTGGCTAAAAAGTGCGATATCCATGATTCTATCTTTATTACCAACATACCCAATCTTGAAATAACTGTAGCTGGTTCATTATCAGGAGGAGTAAATGGTCTGCTGATTTCTAAAGAAACAGCGCCTGTCTTTGAAAAATTAAAGAATCACTACGATGCCATCATAGTTGATACACCTGAAGTAGGAAAGTATATTGATGCTGTACCCATGATGAAAATTAGTGATTTAAACTTTTATGTAGTGCGAGCCAACGGTACTTCAAAAACCCAGCTTGCAAACGCAGAATTCATCAGAAAAGATTTTGGGATAAACAACCTTTATCTGGTGTTAAACACTATAGGAAAAGGGGTGAATCATTCCGGAATATCCACCAAGGGTAAATACAGAAAATTACACACTGTAAACAACCCAAAAATTTCAACAGGATATATTCCGGCAGTTTTGCGTAAAATTGCACTCTGGTTCTATTGATTCTTATTTATTTGTTTTCTATCTTTAACTCATTAATGAACGATTTGTCTGTTCATTAATTTATTTTCCCCCCGATTGATGAATACCAACAGGGTTTTATTTCTGGAGTCATTTATTAAAGCATCACCGGCTTTAAAAACTGTTTTTCTCAATCAGTCAGGCAACCCATTAAAACTTTTATCCGACACAAGTGTCATTGAAGTTTTATCTTCAAAAAAATCGTTTCATGATTTTACCGAATTCGCACTTTCCGATCCTCTTATTTCAAAACTGGATGTGATTAAACATTTTTTGAAAAAAGAAGTGTGGATTGAATTAACAGATGGCTCTGCTCTTCATTTTATGTTTATTCACCAGCCGGTTGCTCAGGGGTTATCGCTATTGAATACAAAGGATTTTTATGAAACTGCGGAAACAAACGAATTTGGAATGCTGGTACCTCATTATACGCGTCAGTTCGAATACCATGTTATTAAAGTTCAGTTTACCGGTGAACCGATGGCCGATCGTTTCAGGGCGCTGATAAAGAATATGGATAGCGCCGCCCGTCAGCAGGTCTTTAATCATATCCAGCCCAAGTTCAATCTGGTGATAAGTGTCCTGGAAGAGCTGTTTGAGCCGTTAAGCAGAATAAAATACAATATGGTGGTGAGTTTGCGTCATTCAAAACGCAATTCCCTTTTTATGCTCACCCTGCGCCTTATTCGGATGGGCATTTTTAAATTATTACGGTTCTTTGCTCCAAAGAGTAAAACATTTGTCCCCGATCCCGGACAACAGCATCATAAAAAAGCCTCTGATTCGGCTATCAAAAAAGCCGAAAATTATTGAATCAGTGGCTGTCGAATTTGTAAATCGACATTAACCCCTCATTACTTTCAGCGGTTACCTCAAGGTTGTGTAAAACACCATCCTGAAGATCGTATACCCAACCATGAACCTGTAAAAATTTCTTCTCCTGCCAGGCTGATTGTACGATGCTCGTTTTACAAAGATTGAGCACCTGTTCGCGAACATTCAGTTCAACAAGCCTTTTTAATCTTTTTTCTTCCGATTCAATCATTTCCAGTTCGGCATTATGTTTCCTGTAAACATCTTTGACATGCCGCAGCCAGTTGTCGATTATACCGAAAGATTTATTGGTGAATGCCGCCTGAATACCGCCGCATCCGTAGTGACCACAAACAATAATATGGCGCACTTTAAGCACTTCAACAGCATACGATAACACACTGAGTAAATTCATATCGGTGTGTATAACCATATTGGAGATGTTACGATGCACAAAAACCTCCCCCGGCTGTGTTCCGGTAATCTCATTTGCAGGTACCCTGGCATCCGAACAGCCTATCCATAACATGTCCGGTTCATGGGTATTGACCAGCCTGCTGAAGTACTTCGGATCGGCAGAAAGTTGACTTTGTACCCAATTGCGGTTGTTTTCGAATACTTTTTTGACAAATTGATCCATTTTCTTACAGTTTGATTGTACCGTTTTTGTGCGGATAAAAGGCTGCAAGCCTTCTTTCCACCACCATTTTCGCCTGCAAATATACCCCAACGGCTCCAAAAAAGGCCCGCTGCACGTTCGGGTCTGTTAAAACAGGATAATGAGGCCTTGTAATCTTACAAGTGTAAGGATCGGCCACCCTCAAAAAAGCTTTTCATACGCAATAATGTATAATACACGTGATAACCAATTTACCATCACCCTTGAAAAGCATCATCTGCGGTTTAGCTCTACTGGTCACCCTTTCGGCAAACGCTCAAACAGTGAGCACGGTTGCCGGAATTCCCGGTGCCGTAGGAGGAGCTAATGGTCCCGCCGCTTCATCAACATTCAACAATCCTCATGGAATTGCATGCGACATGCAGGGAAACATTTATGTAGCTAACCGCTACGGCCATACCATCAGAAAAATTACACCTACAGGTGTTGTAAGCACTTTTGCAGGAGCAGGTACACCCGGTTTTTCGGACGGCACCGGATCAACAGCGGCATTCAACGAACCCTGGGCTGTAGCATGCGATACCGCAGGGAACGTGTATGTAGCGGATACAAAAAATTACAGCATCCGTAAAATAACTCCTGCAGGTGTGGTATCAACGCTGGCCGGAAACGGAATATTTGGCGTAACCAATGGTCCGCTGCTGCAGGCACAGTTTGGCTTTCCCTCCGGAATTGCAGTGAACAAATCCGGTTCAATTGTTTATGTGGCCGACAGGATGACACATACCATCCGAAAAATTGCCGGCGGACAGGTAACCACTTTTGCAGGAACAGCTTATTTATCGGGCAACACAAACGGAACCGGCTCAAATGCACGTTTCGATCACCCCTATAGCATAACACTCGATCAGCAGGATAATGTTTTGGTTGCTGACGAGTACAATAATCTTATCCGAAAAATTACACCTACGGGAGTTGTTACAACATTTGCAGGCGACGGATCATCAGGCAGTGTTGACGGACCAAAACTGAATTCATCCTTTAACGCACCATGGGGAATCACCTGCGACTTTGCAGGAAATGTTTTTGTTGGTGAAGGAAATAATTTCCTGATCCGCAAAATTACCCAGGACTCTGTAAAAATTTATGCAGGACAGGACGGATTTCCCGGATTTACAAACGGTCCTGCACTTCAATCAACATTCAACGGTGTAAGTGGTCTCTGCCATTACACAGCAACCAACACAATATATTTATGTGACCCCTTCAGCCAGCTGGTTCGTAAAATTGTGCCGGCTTCAAATCAGCTTATCTCATTAAGCACTTTGAGCGGCGGGTTTACTTTTTGTGATGGCGCTCCGGTAAATCTGGTAGCACAACCATCAGGCCTGACGAATTATACCTTTTATAATGGCGCCACAGTATTAGGTACTTCGGCAAACGGAACACTCACGCTCACTACTCTTACGCCGGGAAGCTACAGTATCAGCTGTACCGCACTTGACGGAACGGGTTCACTGGTAACGTCAAATGTGTTTTCGCTTTCGGTGGGGCTTAACCCAACAGCATCCATAACCGCTTCCGGTTCAACTACTATTTGCAATGGGGATACTGTAACATTAAGTGCCAACAGCGCATTGTCTTATACCTGGTCGTCCGGAGCAACCACTCAAAGTATTAACGTAACTGCTTCGGGCACATACACGGTAACCGTTACCAATGCTTCGGGGTGTTCCGGCACCTCTGCTCCGCAACAGGTAAGCACCTTGCAGGCACCTCAGGCAACCATCTCATCTGCAACCTCTCTTCCGGTGTGTAACGGCGATTCGGTGCAATTGACAGCATCAGCATCTACATCCTATTTATGGTCTAACGGATCCACCGGACAGGCCATTTATGCAACGGGCCCCGGCTTTTATACCGTACTGGTTACAAATGGCGCCGGATGCTCGGCCATTTCGATTCCTCAGCAGGTACAGTTTTATCCTACAACCAACTCTGTTGTAACTCCATCGGGAAGTGTGCCGCTTGTAAGCGGAGGTAACATCACCCTTACTGCAGGTACCGGACAAAACTATAACTGGTCAAACGGTTCCACAACACAAACCATTAATGTTACCTCAACAGGAACTTACACTGTAACGGTTACCGATGCTAACGGATGTCAGGCTGTACCTGCAAGCGTACAGGTTGTTGCATTAAGTACTTCAAATATGATAATGTATACAGGTGCGACTACTATGTGCCAGGGCGATACGCTGTTATTGAATTCTGTTTTCCCGTCGTCGAACCAATGGATATTTAACGGCACCGCAATCCCGGGTGCTACTGCAGCAGCATATCCTGCAACTCAAACAGGTTACTACCAGGTGCAGTATACGGTAAGCCCCGGAAATATTATAACCTCCGATTCACTGTATGTGGAAATTATGACTTTACCCACAACTGTACAAACGGCATCGGATACTATATGTAAAGGTGAACCGGCACATTTATCGGTGTCGTCACAGCCGGGCATTACTTATAACTGGTATAATTCAAACAATGGCGGTTCGGTGCTTGGTACCGGACTGGCATTTACAACTGCGCCCATACAACAACCTGTTTCGTATTGGGTAGAACCGCAAAACAGTTTTGGTTGTGTAAGCCAAACCCGCTTCGAAGTGGTAGTGCATTTATATCCGTCACCGGTTGCAGGATTTACATCAGGAACAACCACCCCTGTTGCAAATGGTTATGAACTGCAATTTACAAATACCTCAACAGCCAACATAGCCTACTTGTGGAATTTCGGCGATCCCGGTTCACCGGACAATACTTCAGTCGACACCGATCCGGTACATATATATGCAACTACCGGAACCTATCAGGTGATTCTGATAGCAGCAAACACCTTTGGCTGTTTTGATACATTATATAAAACCGTACAGGTCCGCCTGGGTAATAACATTTTTATTCCAACCGGCTTTACCCCCAACCGTGATGGCAGTAACGACATTTTCAGGGTAAGAGGAAATAATATTCTGTACAGCGAAATGTCGGTATTCAGCAGCTGGGGACAACGGATATTTTATTCAGAAAAAGAGACAACGGGTTGGGATGGAACAGTAAATGGTTCTGTTGCTCCCAACGGAAATTATGCATACGTGATAACGGTGCAATATGAGACAGGTGAAAAAGAAACATTTAAAGGCAGTGTCAGCCTAATCAGGTAACCATATGAAAAGAACTTTACGCCATTTTCTTACGGTTTGTATACTGATGGCGCCTGCAATTGTCGCGGCGCAGGACGGACGCTATTCGCAATACTTTAATAATACGGTATACCTCAATCCTGCAAATGCGGGTAATGGCATTCAATATATACGTGTTACCGGAATTTACCGTACCCAATGGGCCGGACTGGGGACACCTTTTACAACTCAGGGTTTTGCTGTTGATAAGGTAGTTAACCGTGTCGGAATCGGAGGAGTCATTAACCGACAGGGAGCCGGAGACGCAGGTATCAGAACCTTGAATATTGTAGGAAATCTTTCGTACAATTTGCCGATTGGTAAAAGTCAGATCAATACGCTTTCGGGCGGATTGCAGGTTGGTATTATCAACAAGAGTTTTGATCCGAACAAAATGTCGTTCGACAACCAGTATGATCCTGACGCCGGTTACGATCCGAATTTATCGTCGGGTGAAATATTCACTACAACAAGCGTATCGCGTCCCGATATAAATATGGGATTTATGTGGCAGCGCGGATGGGGAAGAGATGATGTAAAATTCAAACCGTTCGCAGGAATCTCCTTTTCACATCTCAACCGCCCGAACGAAACATTTATTATAGACGGTAACAAAGCACCGGTAAAAAAATCAATATACCTGGGTGCGGGTATTGAAGTTACCGATCATGTTATTATCACTCCAAGTGCGATGTTGTTGCGTCAGGATGTCTTCAAAGAAAACACATTCGGTTCATCGGTGTCGTACAAATTAGATAACAGTAATGCCATTCATTTTGGTCTGTACGACAGATTGGATGATGCTATTATAGCTTATGCAGGATATCAGCTCAACCAGGTAATGCTGGGAATGAGTTACGATGCAAGCACGTCTGAACTGAGCCGGTCGGGCAAAGGCATTAACGCATTTGAAATTTCACTTGCATGGTCGCCGCTGCCTAAGAAGAAAAAAGAGAAGCCTGTTGAAACACCTGAAGAAAGAACCGATGAGGTGCATTTGCCTGTTCTGGAACTTAACCTTCCGATCGGCAAAACACCGGAAATGCAAATGGCTGAGCGTCCGGTTACACCTGAACCGCAAGCAGCTCCTGAACCGGTTGCAGTGGTTGTGATACCCGCTCCTGTGGTTCAAACAACCACAGAAAATGTATCTCCTGTTCCGAACGTAACACCACAGCAGGTAACGAATGATGTAACCGATATACCTGAAACCATTACACCTGTAGTGGTACCGCATGAGATAGTGCCGCAGGTTAAAACGGTTCCTCAGGTTGATAACAGAACTACTGTCACTGCGCAAACCAGAGTCCCTGAAACATTAAATGCACCTGCTGAAGTACCGCTTCACAATGCACAAATTGAAACCGTGCCTGTTGAGAAAGCAGCAGTAGTTGTTATTGCTCCTTCGGTACCTGAAACATTAAATACTCCTGTTGAAGCTCCGGTTCAAAATGTGCAAACAGATGCTGTGCCGTTAGAAAACGTAACACCGCTTGCTGTTCATCCCGAAGTCCCCGAAACTATTGCAGCGCCGGCAGATGTTCATGAAACCTTACAGCCGGTTACTGCCATCCCGGGAATTACAACCACTACTGTGGAATCGGTAAAAGAAGTTGCCCCTGCTGCAATAGCGGCACCTGAATCCATTCAGGAACCAATTGTTCCGGTCGAAATCGACAAGATCCCGGTGGTAACTGCAACAGTTGTTGTGCCGGAGAAAGTTACTCCTGCCGTTGATAGTGATAACGATGGTATTCCTGATGAAAAAGATGCCTGTCCGTTTATAAAAGGTTCACGTGCTACAAATGGCTGTCCCGATTCGGACGGAGATGGTGTACAGGATCTGGTCGACAAGTGTCCTATGGTTGCCGGAACGGCCGCTAACGGAGGATGTCCTGATGTTAAAACGCCTGTTACTGAAACGCAAATACTTGTAAAGAAATTCGACAATGTATTGTTCTGGCCCGGAAGTTCTGAATTGAACACTCCTGATATCTTCGACATCATTGAGCGTGCAATAGAAATAATGTTCCGTGACCCATCTACGCAGGTAGTTATATCAGGCCATACCGATAACGAAGGCGACGCTGCAGTAAATATGGTTCTTTCGCAGGCCCGTGCCGATGCCGTTAAACAGTATATGATTAAAATGGGAATTGACGGATCGCGTATAAGGACTGTTGCCTATGGAGAAAATATGCCGCTTGAAAATAACGCTGATGCTGAAGGAAAACGCCTCAACAGAAGGGCTGAGATAAATGTCGTTAAACCCTAATAAAACAATTTAACGAAATCTCTTTACGTCATGGATTATTTGCTTCACCAATTTGCCCCGTTCAGTTTTTCACTTATGATAGTGATTGTGCTGATACCTGTGTGGATTACCATTTGCAAAAAATGGCACCTGTTTGATGAGCCCGACGACCGGAAACACCATCATCCGATGACACCCTCAATGGGTGGTATAGCCATTTTTGCAGGGTTGTTTATCTCCTTTCTCTCTTTCGCAGTTATAGATGATGCCGACAGGTTACGCTACCTCTTCGGTGCTTCACTAATCCTCTTCTTCACAGGCTTTTTTGACGATATGATGAACGTTCCTGCCCGCAACAAGCTTATGTTGCAGACGGCAAGTGCCATCATAGTGTTTGCGGGAGGGTATCGTATAGAAACGCTGAATGGTATTTTGGGAATTTATGAGATTCCGCTTTTTATACAGGCACCACTCACTGTCATGCTGATTGTCGCCTTTACTAATGCCTTTAATTTTATCGACGGTATCGACGGACTTGCCGCATCATTAGGATTGGTTTTTACTATTACCATGGGATTGTTGTTTATCGAATACGGCAAATACGATTATGCCATGCTCTGCTTTTGCATGTGCGGTGCATTGTCGGGTTTCCTGATGTACAACATACATCCGGCAAAAATATTTATGGGCGATACCGGTTCGCTCATAATCGGATTTGTTTCTGCTGTTTTGTTTATAGAGTTGTTTGATGCGGGAGTTGCCGAAAAAACGATAGCTGCGGGAAACCCTGCACGTGTGATGGCAATAGCTTTTATTCCGTTGTTTGATATTACCAGAACGTTGGTGATTCGCTATTTAAATGGCAAATCTCCCTTTCAGCCCGATCGCAATCATTTGCATCACCTGATATTAAAATTCGGATTCGGACATACTTCTTCTACATTCCTTATTGTATTTGCCGCTCTGGTGGTTATTATATTACAACGACTTGTGCCGGCAATAAATCCGCTGCTTTTCATCTTTGCTGCAAGTGCGGTGTCGCTCTTAATAATGAATTCCCACACCCTGCGCCTGTTGGTAAAAATAAGGAGTACTATTCAGCCTGCCTGGGGCGAAAGACAGCAGCGTATTATTTCCTGATTAACCGTAAAGGTTAGTATCTTTGAGCAATCAACCGCTTTATCTTTATGATGCGAAGATTGTTGTTTGCCTCTGCACTGTTAGTAACAATGCAGTGCTCGGCTCAGGATATTGATTCCGCCACCGTTCGTTCATTTTATGACTACTCATTATCAAACGGCCAGGCTTATGAATGGCTCCGGCATTTAACGGAGTCTATTGGTGGCCGCTTGAGCGGATCGCCACAGGCAGCACAAGCTGTATCCTATACAAAGGAGGTACTGCAAACGTTAGGGGCTGATACTGTTTACCTGCAGGAAGTGATGGTTCCTCACTGGGTGCGCAACAACCGCGAAGAACTAACGGTATTCAGTAACGGGAAAAAAATTCCATTGACTATCTGTGCGCTGGGCGGCAGCATAGCGACACCGGAGAAAGGTGTGCGTGCTGATGTGATTGAAGTAAAAAGTTTTGACGAATTGGATGCGTTAGGAGAGGCGGGAGTAAAAGGTAAAATCGTTTTCTTTAATGGTCCGATGAATCAAAAATATGTGAACACTTTTCAAGCTTACGGCGAAGCGGGAAAATACCGCTACTCAGCCGCTAAAAACGCTGCACAATATGGAGCAGTGGCAACCATTACACGATCGCTCACCTTGTCGATGGACGATGTGCCGCATACAGGTGCTATGGGCTACAACGACACCATTAAAAAAATCCCTTGCTGTGCCATCAGCACCATGGATGCCGAATTTTTGAGTGCCGAACTAAAGCGCAACCCGGCAACACAAGCGCAGCTGGTGCTCAATTGCGAAATGTTGCCCGATGTCTTATCCTATAATGTTGTAGCTGAAATAAGAGGATCACTATTTCCTGATGAGGTCATTACAGTCGGCGGACATCTCGATTCATGGGATACCGGTAAAGGTGCCCACGACGATGGCGCGGGGTGCGTGCAGTCAATGGAACTTATCAGGATGTTTCACGATTTGGGTATCCACCCCAAGCGGACTGTTCGTGTAGTATTATTTATGAATGAGGAAAATGGATTGCGTGGCGGAACAAAATATGCGGAATTTGCGAAAGCATCCTCACAAAAATACCTGGCAGCCATTGAAAGCGATGAGGGCGGTTTTGCTCCAAGAGGTTTTTCCTTTTCAGGGACAGCCGCGCAGGAACGGAAGTTGCGTGGCTTTGCACCGCTTTTTGAGCCGTACGGTATTTATGAATGGGTAACCGGAGGAGGAGGAGCTGACATAAGCGAACTGGGAAGTCTCGGTACACTCATGATTGGCTTGTCGCCCGATTCGCAACGCTATTTTGATTACCATCACACACCCATTGATACTTTCGACAAAGTAAACCGCAGAGAATTACAACTGGGCGCTGCTGCCATTGCTTCATTAGCCTACCTGCTTGCCAACTATGGTATTGAATAAATAATAAATGCTTAACAGCAATTGCTGGGATCCTGAAAACGTAATATTGAATTACTTTATTTGAAACGTGTCGCGGTCGAGTGCAACAGGAAATGCTTTTCTGAATGTTTTCAGTACCTGAAAATCAAGTTCAGCAACAGCCACTCCACTGCTGTTGGCTTGCATTTTTAAAATGGTTTCGCCCGCAGGTCCATGTACTATGCTGTCCCCGCTGTAAGCATATCCGCTGCCGTCCTTACCAACACGATTCAGTCCCGCAACAAAACATTGGTTTTCGATTGCACGGGCGACAAGCAATTGCTTCCAGGCAAATTTTCTGCGCGATGGCCAGTTGGCCACAAATAGTTGCAGGTCGAATGACTCTGTGTTGCGGCACCAGACCGGGAAACGCAAATCATAGCAAATAAGCGGGCAAATTTTCCATCCTTTTAATTCAACAATCAATCGCTGCTGTCCGGATGAATAGGTTTGTTCTTCCTTTGCCATCCTGAAAAGGTGTCTCTTGTCATATTTAAGAATAGTTCCATCGGGAGTAACCCAAAGCAGCCGGTTAAAATACCGTCCCTTCTCCTTTATAACAACACTTCCGCAAAACACTGCTTTGTGTTTTTTAGCCATGTATTTCATCCAGGTTGCTGTTGGGCCATCCATAGTTTCCGCAACTGCCGGAGCATTCATTGTAAATCCGGTAGAAAACATTTCGGGCAGGAGAATTAAATCGCAGCTGCCCTTAGGAAAGCTCGCAAATAACTTTTCGAAATGATTCCGGTTTGCTTCAGGATGTTCCCAGTACAACCGGGTTTGAGCCAGGGCGATTCTTAAATTTTTCATTTTACATTACATAAGTGAGCTGCAGCCGCCTTCAGCGTCGCCTCTTCTTTGGCAAAACAAAATCGCAGAATTTTATTATCGATATTGTTCTTATAAAACACCGAAATAGGAATGGCTGCTACTCCAAAGTCGCGCGTAAGCCTGACAGCAAAATCAGTATCCTTTTCATGGCTGATGGCCGAATAGTCGGCCAATTGAAAATAAGATCCTGAACAGGGGAGTAATTTAAACCCTGATTTTTTGAGGTGGCTCACAAAATAATCTCTTTTGTGCTGATACATTTCTCCTATTCCGCTGTAATGTGCCGGATCTTCCATATAGGATGCCAGGGCATGTTGTATTGGAGTATTCACTGCAAACACCATGTACTGGTGCACTTTTCTGAAAGCAGCAGTGAGGTTGGAAGGTGCAACACAATAACCCACTTTCCATCCGGTTGCATGGTAGGTTTTTCCAAATGAAAAAATGATAAAACTTCTTTCGGCAAGTTTTGGAAAGCGAGCAATACTCTGGTGCTCGTAGCCGTCGAACACAACGTGTTCATAAACTTCATCACTTACAATAACAATATCGGTATTTACAGTCAGCTTTTCAAGCTGTGCCATATCCCTCGCACTTAATACCGCTCCTGTGGGATTATGAGGTGTGTTGATGATTATCATCCGCGTCCGCTGATTAACCATCTTCTTTACCTCATTCCAGTCAATGTGATAGTCGGGAGTTTTCAGCTGTATGTGCACCGGAATACCCCCGTTGAGTTCAATTGCCGGTACATAGCAATCGTATGCGGGTTCAAAAACTATTACCTCATCGCCTTCCCTGATAATTGCCGAAATGGCAGAATAAATTGCCTGGGTGCCGCCTGCGGTAACTGTAACCTCTGTTTCGGGATCGTAATTAGCCGAATAGAGCGATTTCATTTTGGAGGCTATTTGTTCGCGCAACCCGGGAACGCCCGCCATAGGCGCATATTGATTGTGACCTGCTTTGAAATTTTTAGCGATTAATGCAATTAAATCGGGAGCCACCTTAAAGTCAGGGAAGCCTTGTGATAAGTTAATCGCTTTATGTTCGGCGGCTAAAGCCGACATCACTGTAAAAATAGTAGTACCCGTTTTATGCAATTTGGTACGTACTTCACCGGGAAATTTCATTAGTAGTATATTCGTGAAACCATAAAATTACCCAACTGTACCAAATAAGTAACGTTAATTTTTTTATTCCATGAGAATCACTTCAATAAGATGTTAACAACAGCATTGAAGCAGACTATTTCTGAATATATCCCCGGGTTCAGAAGTAATCCTGAAAGCGATATAAAGGTAACTCCTGTCAGCGGCGGCAGCATCAATAATTCATATACGCTGCAGGCGGAAGGACAGCAGTTCTTTATCAAAACAAATCATACCTCCGTATCCGGTGATATATTTAAGAGGGAATGGCAGGGAATTGAACTGTTACGAACAACCGATACTATTCCATTGCCGCTGGTGTATGGAACCGGAGTGGCCGATAACAAAGCATTTTTGCTGATGGAATGGATAGCGTCAGGACGGCGTACCGGAAATTTTTTTGAATTGTTTGGCAGAGCGCTGGCTATGCTGCATAAAAACAGTGCTGCGTCATTTGGATTGTCAAACGATAATTATATTGGAACACTGGTACAGTCAAATTGCAAACATCGCAGTGGTGCCGACTTCTTTGTGCATGAGCGGCTGGAACCAATGGTACGTATGGCGACGGATACAGGAATATTTAATCCTTCTGATTCAAAAATGTTTCAGGATTTATACAGGATCATTCCAGAAATAATTCCGGAAGAACCTCCTTCGCTCTTACATGGCGATCTGTGGAGCGGCAATTTCATGACGGGTCCCGATGGAACGGCCCGGCTTATTGATCCTGCGGTTTATTACGGACACCGTGAAGCAGATCTGGCAATGACCAGGTTGTTTGGAGGATTTGATTCGTCATTTTATGCAGCCTATAACGATGCGTTTCCATTGGAATATGAGTGGGAAAACAGGGTGCCGCTATTCAATTTATATCCATTGCTGGTACATCTGAATCTCTTCGGTAAAGGATACCTTCAGCCCGTGCGCAACGCGTTACAAATGGTGTTGCATTAAAATTTCAACGGTGCATTTTAAGCTACATTTTCTGAATCGTTGATCCAGGCAATGAACAGTTTGTATCCTATAGACAGGACAATAGCTCCTGTAAACAGTCCGAGAAACCCTGATAAAATAAATCCCCCGATCGAACCCAGGAAAATAACAAGCATGGGAACAGGTGCGCCTTTGCCGAGTAAAATGGGTTTCAAAATATTGTCGGAAAGCGAGGCCAGAACAATCAAAACCGTCCACAAAATTGCCATTGCCGAAGAATTGGTACCCGCAGAAAACAAATATATAATTACACCAATTGATATGGGGAGGTTAGGTAACTGAACAATTCCCAGAATTAAACAGGCCATAAATAATAACCCGGCATATGGAACTCCCGCAATCCAAAACAACAAACCCAAAAAGCTTGATTGAATAATGGCCACGCCGAGTATGCCCTTTGTAACATTCCGTATTGATTTTTCAACAAGTGATGCGAATTCTTCGGCTTGTGATCCGATAATTTTCACAAAAAATTTGTGTGTAAATGTTCTTGTTCCGGGAGTAACGAGCAGTACTCCGGCAATGATAATTGAAACCAGCAACTTAAATAATACTACCGTAAATGATGTTGCAGCACTTATAACCCATTTGCCCACATCTTTAATTTGCTCGGCATAGGTGTTTACCAGTTGAGAGGGGTTTTCGTATGCATTTTGCCACGCCGTATAAATTTTATTCCCGATTAAAGGCCAATCGGCAACACGCAGATCAGGCGGAGGAATTGCTGTAGTATGTGCATTTAGCATGTCACCCAGCCGAGCAGCATCATGAGCAACGGATGAAACCACAAGAGTGCCGGGAACAAGAACGGACGCAAGCAATAAAAGGGTAATTAATGTTGCTGACAATTTTGAATTGTTCCCCAGCTTTTTGTAAATAAACTGATAAACGGGATCGATTGAAACAGCTATAATAATACCCCAGAGTACGGTAGTAATAAACGGAAGCAGTAACAACAGGCACCAGCTTACCAGCAGAAATAAAAACAGCAGCCGTAAGCTGACTTCAACGGAATTAGAAATAAGGGATCGGAGGCCTGACTTTTCCATGGCAGTTGATTTATTAACTGCCAATGTAAGAAATTAATGAATCCGTTAACTATACCAATGTGATTTCAAACTGGACAAGATCAACAAATTCCTGCACCCGCTGTTCCACTTCGTCCTGCGAAAGGCCGGTGATACGTTCGGTGCCGAATTTTTCAACGCAAAAGGATGCCATTGCAGAACCATAGATGATGCCCCGTTTCATGTTTTCGAACGAGACATCGCGCGTACGCGCAAGGTAACCAATAAAGCCTCCTGCAAAGGTGTCTCCGGCGCCGGTAGGATCAAAAACATCTTCGAGCGGAAGTGCGGGAGCAAAAAATACCTGTTCATTATTGAAGAGCAGCGCGCCATGTTCTCCTTTTTTAATTACAAGGTATTTGGGTCCCATGGTGAGAATTTTTCGGGCGGCTTTTACCAGTGAATATTCTCCTGACAGCTGACGCGCTTCCGCATCGTTGATAGTAAGTACATCTACCATTTTTATCGTCTCCAGCAGTTCTTCCATCGCGGTATCCATCCAAAAATTCATTGTATCCATAACAATGAGTTTGGGGCGCCGATTCAAACGGTCCATCACCTGACGCTGAATGGACGGCATCAGGTTTCCCAACATCAGGAACTCGCAATTCTGGTACGACTCAGGAATAACCGGATCAAAAGTGAGCAATACGTTGAGTTCCGTTGCGAGTGTATCGCGTGTGTTCATATCGTTGTGGTAACGCCCCGACCAGAAAAAGGATTTTTCACCATTTTTGATCTGGAGACCTGACGTGCGAATACCTTGTTTGTTTAATGCATCGATTGCGTCCTGCGGGAAATCGTCACCAACAACAGAAACCAAATTGATATTTTTAGTAAAGTAAGACGCCGACAGCGATGCATACGTAGCGGCGCCGCCAATAATTTTATCTGTTTTGCCGAAAGGTGTTTCAATTGCGTCAAATGCTACGGTTCCAACTACTAAAAGGCTCATGTGAAAGGTTTTTATGAATTAGGGTTTATTGGTGCGAATTTACTAAAATTGCCCTCAGGGCCGGCAATGATCCCCTCATTCCCCTTCAAATCAACAGAAAAACATAATCAGATATGTATCGGATCCTATTAACCGGATTAGTGTCCATGACACTCATGGGCACCATTGCTAAAGCACAGGAATCGCTTGATAGATACACTGCTTCAAACGGCTTGGTTGTTAGCGATCAGGATTCCATTACCATTGGGGTAGGGTCGCTGCCTGATGGGTCGTATCAATATATTTACATGTCATCACTTATTTCTCCGCTGAGCACCTCCAACATCGATTACTGCAGAACTAATTTCAAATTGCAGGCAGGGCAGGAGGGGACGACAGTAGCTGTAAGAAAAATTAAGCGGGCCAACGGCAAGGTGTATGCCTTTGTGCCACTGGGTGGATCAACGTCTTTCATTATTGAAATTGAAGAAGCGATTTCCGGTTGCGAACTTGCTTTTTGTCGTCCTGCCGGATACCTGAATCAGCAGCAATTTGAGAAGCTTATTCTGATGCGGGATGCTTATAAGAGCGGCAATTTGTCGGAAGAACGTTTTTATGAATTACGAAACGAGTTTCTGGAGACGGCCGATCCCGAGCCGGAGCACCTGGAATAGGGCATGAGTAAATCGGCGCAGATTATGAACGAGTGATTCCTGCCAAGTTACATATTATGGTGTTTTTCAATTAGTTAATTATGATTTTCGGCACTTTGAAATTTTAAGTTATTGCTTTATCTTTGCCGTCCCTAACGGGGTTATGAACAGTCGGTTCATAAGTTTATATCCGTTTCTCTTTACCCAACACGTGTTTTAGTCCCGGCGACAGAAGTCGGGATGGCTACAGCGGTTGTGATGCCCTTCTCCCTTTACGGAAGAGAGAAGGTTATTCCTCCTTAGCTCAGCTGGTTAGAGCACATGACTGTTAATCATGGGGTCCTTGGTTCGAGCCCAAGAGGGGGAGCTTCAAGGGCGGTGCATGCACCGCCCTTTTTTTCAACTCACTTTTCGTTATGTTTTGGGTTTACATTATTTTTTCTGAATCTTTGAATCAGTATTATACAGGTGAATCGAACAATTTAGGTGAACGATTGCACCTGCACAATCAGCATATTTTTTCCAACGCCCATACCACCAAAGCCGGTGATTGGAAATACAGATGGTGCCTTCCTTGTATGTCGAGAAGTCAGGCGCGTAGCATCGAAGCCTTTATCAAGAAAATGAAATCCCGCAAATTCATCGAACGACTTCTTGCCTCCGATGCTTCTTGGCTGTATCAGAAATTTCCTCACTAATTTGTTTCCGGGGTCCTTGCCCCGATGCCTCGGGGCGAGCCCAAGAGGGGGAGCGGGGTAGCAGAGATGGCTTCTGCGAAGCCATCACGCTACTCCGTCGGGTACCGCGAAACAAGCGTAGCGCGTTTCTCTGGTGCCCGACGGAACATTAACCGAAGCCGGAAGTTCCATCGAACTTCTGGCTTTTTTCTGTCTTTTTATTTAGTTAATTTTATTCATCGCTTTTCAAGTATTCAGCTTTTCTAATTTTTTTAAATCCACTTTTCAATGGAACATCCCAGGTTTTGTGTGTACGTTTTGTACAGCCTGAAAGACCATAAATTTTATATTGGTTATACCACAAATTTTAAGAGACGCGTGGCAGAACATGAGCAGGGAAAAACAAAAAGTACCGCCCCTCGAAGACCATTCATAGTAATGATGTGTGAGTATTTCAGGTCAAAACAAGTTGCCATGCGACGCGAAAACTATCTGAAATCAACAAAAGGACGTAGAGCCTTGAAGTTAATGCTCTGTCATTCCGTTGGTGACAAAACACTTGCAATAGATCGCTTGAACACTTCCGGGGTAGTAGTTAAATGCAATGATCGAGAACTTTAAGTAACACACGGCAAAAGAAGCTATCCGATTGGTTGGTGAAGAACCAAAAATTCTCGTCCTCGCCTATGGCGAGGATGTTTTTAGCAGATATAATATTAACATTTAATTTTTTTTATGTCAGGTGACCGCTATTATATACGTGATCAAAACGCAATATACTTTTTAACATTTACCGTTGTTAATTGGTTGGATGTATTTAGCCGGATGAATCACAAAACAGCCATTGTTGATTCATTGAATTATTGCATAGATAATAAGGGTTTAACTGTACATGCCTGGTGCCTTATGACAAATCATTTGCATCTGCTCGCCTCAGCTCGCGAAGGATATGAGCTTAGTCCAATAATCAGGGTTTTTAAAGAACACACAGCTAAGGAAGTGATCAAGTTGATTGAAGAAGAGCCCGAAAGCAAACGCGAAAACTTTTTAGAAATATTTAAATCGGAAGGGAAAAAGGATAAGCGGATTACAAAATACAAATTCTGGCAGGAATCAAATCATGCAATAGAGCTGAAGCCGTTTCGTCCTAATTTTATAGACCAAAAACTGAATTACATACATTACAATCCCGCTGAAGAAGGAATTGTGGCAATTCCGGAAGATTATTTATATAGCTCTGCACGGGATTAAGCGGAAATCAAAGGGCTTGTAAAGGTTGAAATAATGTGAGGCGCAAATCCAAGCATCCTCGCCACAGGCGAGGACGAGGTGAGTTGAAATAATGTGAGCTGCACGCTATGAAGTTCAAATTATTTTAAATTAGCGAATATGTTCACTTACAACCAGAATCATTGTCCAGTCCAATCATCCTCGCCACAGGCGAGGACGAGGTGGGGAGATCCTCGTCCCATATCTCGTACCGGCCCGACAGACGAGGACCCGTGCGGGGAAAAATCTTTGACCGTTTTAAATTTGAATCGGAAAAGATCTGATTAAATGTTTGTATATTAATATGTTGCTATCTGACCTATGATACTTGATTTCTATCATACTTTTTTCAGATCCTATCGTTCAATTTTATAAAATTATTCAACCAAATCGCCATTTAATTAGGTGGTTTGTCAAATTACTATTACTTTAACAACAATCCTATTATTGCTAACTAAACCCACTGTACTATGAAACTCAAAGCTCCAACCGTTCTATTGGTATTAGTGATGTTGTCATCATGTGTTTCCAGTAAAAAATATTCCAGCATGGAGTCACAATACAAAAGCATGGAAGCAAAATATCTTGATATGACGGCACAACTGGATGAAGCCAATCAAAAATTAAATTCATGCCTGAATGATAAAACAGCTGCCGAAGCAAACGCCAAGAGCCTTGCCGGTCAAATCGACTATCTCAAAACTTCCAATCAGGATTTGATTAAACAAATGGGTAATATGACCACTTTAAGTGCAAAAGGTGCAGAGAATCTGGAAAAATCATTGGAAAGCCTGCGGGAGAAAGATCTGACCATTATGCGTCTGAACGAAGCGGTGAACAGAAAAGATTCCGTAAATCTGGCATTGGTAACAAGCCTGAAAGGTGTGCTGGGTAATATGGCTGACTCGGATATTGAAATCAATGTAGAAAAGGGAGTGGTGTTTATTTCAATTTCTGATAAGTTGTTATTTAAAAGCGGTAGTTATGATGTAACCGAAAAAGCAAGCGCTGTGCTTGGCAAAGTTGCTCAGGTTATCAATAACAAACCCGAATTTGAATTTATGGTGGAAGGACATACCGATAATGTTCCCATCAGTCAGCCGTGTATCAAAGACAATTGGGATCTGAGTGTACTCAGGGCTACCACAGTTGTAAAAATTTTGCAGGAGCAGTATAAAGTGGATCCCGCACGGATGACCGCTGCAGGCAGAAGTTCGTATATCCCGTTAAACGACAACGATACTCCGGAGAACAAAGCGCGTAACCGCAGAACCAGAATCGTGGTGCTACCTAAGCTGGATCAGTTTTATAATATGATCGAAGACGGACTGGAGGAAATGTCGCAGAAACCTGATTCTACTTCTAAATAACCATCGCCCCTGCACGACAAACCAACAGAGGGTATTTTGTCGGAATAAAACTTTAGGATGAAATGTTGATCCGTCAGGGCTTAAGGCTCTGATGCTCCTCTTCGCCCTATTGCTGCCGGACAAAAAAACATGGACCATGTGATATGGTTGATGCCGTAATCGACTATTTGGTAAAATCGAGGATTATTGGTACTTTTAGTTAAACCCCACGATTGTCAGGTGGATAAAATCTCCACAAAATGAAAACTCAACTATCCCATCTTCTATTAACTGTCCTCTTGCTTAATCCGGTTGTAGCATTTACCCAACAATGGCAATGGGCACATGAAGTTGCAGATTATTCCTCAAATGCTGATATTGAAGGTTGCGCGGTTGCAACCGATGTTAATGATAATGTATATGCTGCCGGCGCATTTTATGGGGATACAATCGTAATCGGAGGATCCACATTAATCAGCGCCGGAGGATCATTATATGTTGTAAAGTATGATGCCGCAGGAACCGTTTTATGGGCAAAAACCGATGGCGGTTATGACGTTTCCACTCCTCATGCTATCGCCGTAGACGCTTCGTCTGATTTATTTGTCGCTACATCTTTCCTTGGAGATTCTGCAGTGTTTGGAAGTACAGTGCTGTACAATGCGGGGTCGCCGAATCAGGATATCTGCATGGTAAAGTATGATACAAACGGAAATATACTATGGGCCATATCTGCCGGTACAACAGCCGATGAATGGGTGGAGTCAGCCTCTGTTGATCCTCACGGTAATTTTCTGGTTACCGGATCATTTAAAGGCGCAACACTCACTCTTGGTTCCTTTACCCTTACAAATACCAATCCCGGTTCAGAAGATATTTTTCTAGCTAAACTGGATCCGAACGGAATAGTTCTCTGGGCAGTAAAAGCCGGGGGTTCAAATTACGACTGGCCTACCGGAGTCTCCTGTGATGGCTTTGGCAACACCGTGATCTCGGGAGTCTATTTCAGCGACTCACTTATTTTCAACGGATCAACAGCGTTGGTAAGTCCTTATGGCGACAACCACGATCAATTGTTCGTTGCAAAATATGACTCAATAGGCGTGCTTAGTTGGGCCAGACAGGTTACACTTACCTCACAGGGATACGATAGTTATTTTTACGATGCTGCAACCGATCCGTATGGTAATGTATTTGCCATCGGATCCTGTATCAGCGATACTATTTTTGCGGATACGTTACAGTTGACGGGATCCCCCACAAGTTTCCGCGATATGTTGATTGTAAAATACAGTTCGGGCGGACTTCTCCAATGGGCTAGACGGGAAATCGGGGTGGGAGAGATCTATGGATTTGACCTGGCAGTAAATTCATCCGGTGAAGCCTATGCGACCGGCTATTTTAATTGCGACTCGATAGTATTTGGTACTGATACCACTTTGATCATCGATCAGTGGTTCTGGTCGGATATGTTTCTGGCAAAATATAATCAAACAGGATCTGTTGAATGGGCTACAAATGTTGGTGGAACATATATGCCCGGCTCGTGGGGCTATAAGCAGTTTGGTGTAGCCTGTACAGATGATGGTAAAGTTGCTGTATCAGGAACATTTGACAATGACAACGTAGCGTTTGGTTCCAGTTTGCTGATGCTGAACAACAGCTGGCCCAACACCTATATTGCGGTGATAAACGATGCTGATAGTTGTGATGCCGCATTTACATTAGTGGCCGACACGGCGATGCAGCATCATTATTGGATAATCAATCAGGCAACCGGCACATCGCCATTGAGTTATTTATGGGACTGGGGTGACGGATTAACGGATACCGCGGCCTACCCTTCTCATATTTACCCTACTGCCGCCTATTACACTATATGCCTCACCATAACCGACCCGACAGGTTGCACAGATATTCATTGTTTTACCGATTATCTCAACAGAAGCAGTGAATCAGCGATGGTTGCTCAGGTGAATGTTGTAGCAACAATTCCAACCGGTATAAATGAAACATACAGCAGTCAGGTGCGGCTGTATCCAAATCCTGCACAATCTGTCATTTATTTTGAAACCGGATCAGAACCTTTTTCTGCCGACAATTTGATGGTTTCGGATGTCGCCGGCCGGATTATCGCTCTAACACCACGGCAGGTTAATGCTACTAAATACAGTCTGGATATTTCATCGCTATCGAACGGAATTTATTTTGTACAGATACATGCCGGTGAGCAAATTGTAAGAAGCCGGTTTATAAAAAATTAAATCGGCAAAATGTATGGTCTGATGTTTTACCTGCTATTTCATATTCTCGTTTGTGGCAATGATGCACCTAATTGTATGCAGGTGTAAATCACAAATAGTTTGGTAGCGAACAAATAAATATTTTATAAAAATGAGGATATCAATTATACACGCATTTCAAAAAGATAAACACTTATGTTCAAACGTTCATTTACACGATTGCCGATTTACGCAATATTAATTTTTTTTGTATTGATTGCATCAGAGGTAGCCGCTCAATTCTTGTCGCCTACCGGCGTGGTTGATTCATTAAAAACTCCTGATACATCATCACTATCTTTGAGTTTTTCAGAAGCACCCGGACCGGGGGAACAGGTTTTCTCCGGACAGGTTCCCTGCCACCCTTCTTCGTTTTGGGTTATTTCACAAAATACTAATTTGTTGCAGGAATTTCAACTTGTAAATTCAGTAATTACTCCAACAGGTATTACTTACCCATCATACAGCTTCTTAATGGGACTTGCCTATGCAAATGATAATTCCGGAATTTCGGGTATGAGTCCCACTTTTTTTGCCACAGGGACCTTCAGCCCATCCAGCTTACATGTATTTGACGGCAGCAGTTGGGATACCATTTCGAGCTTTCCGGTGATCAACTTTTTAAATTGTAGCGGCTTCGAAAATGATGTTTATGTAGATGGCTATACAACCTCTTCAGTATTTAGTCTGTTTCATTACAGTAACGGCATCATTAGTACTGTTTATACATGCCCGCCGGGAAGATTAATTATGGTTGCTGACCAGGCGGTAGACGCGAACGGAAATGTATATTTTTTTGTTGGGCCGGCCACATTTCCTTATCACACAGATTCGTTGTTTGTTATGAATTCCTCCGGCAATCTCTTAAAATCCTTTCCTGTTTCGTTTAACTGTGCAAATGCATATGGTTGTTTTATGTTAGGTGATACACTATATGTTGGATTAGGAATCGGTAATCAAATTAATCCCGCAACGTTGCTGCCTGTGAAAATAAATCAGAACACCGCAACTATAGGAACGCCTATTCCCTTTACATTTACTACAGGAAACTTTTCAGATTTGGAAAGTTGTAATCCGGGGATGCCGGTTGGTTTACCTGCTTCTGTTGAAGTCGCCGAAGAGCTCAGTGTTTTCCCGAATCCGGCAATCAATCATTTAACAGTTAAGCTTCCAAAATTAGCAGGTTCACAAATAGAAGATGTTATTCTCATAACCCCGCAAGGAAGACAAATTCACACAAAGTACCTTTACAATAATAATGATCTATTGCAATTGCAATTTGAAAATATGGCACAAGGTTTATACTTTGTAAAAATCCGGGTGGGAAGTAAAATATACTATGGCAAATTCGATCACATCAAAAATTAATGCTTTGTTCCGAAATTACTTCGAAGCCGCCAATCGCTTGTTCACCTCATTCCAGTTAATCAAACTCCACCAGGCATTGACATAGTCGGCGCGTTTATTCTGGTACTTCAGGTAGTAAGCATGTTCCCAAACATCAATGCCCATTATGGGATTGCCTTTTATATCTGAAATATCCATCAGTGGGTTATCCTGATTGGGTGTAGAGCCAATAGTTAGTTTTCCGCCATCGGCAACCAGCCAGGCCCACCCTGAACCAAACCGGGTATTGGCAGCTGCATTAAATTTATCGCGAAACGATGAAAAGCTGCCGAAAGATGCATTGATGGCGTCCGATACCGGGCCTTTGGGCTCACCGCCTCCTGCAGGCGTCATCAATTCCCAAAACATTGAATGGTTGTAATGGCCGCCGCCATTATTGCGAATAGCCATTGGTTGCTTTCCTGCCGTTTTTAAGAGCGAAACGAGATCAGGATTTTTTATACCTGCATCGGCAACCGCCTTGTTTAAATTGTTTACATAACCCTGATGGTGTTTGCCATGATGAATCTGCATCGTAAGTGTATCAATGTACGGCTCGAGGGCATCATGTGAATAGGGTAATGGCGGTAACGTAAACGGCTCATCAGCGGTTAATGCAAATGAATTAAAAGAACCAAGTACCGGAACAGCGGCGGCGGCAAATGCTGTTTGCCTTATGAACGAACGACGGGTAGATTTTTTCATGATATGTATTATTGGAACTGCACAAGTACAGTGTTTTTTTCGACTGTATTTCCTTTGATTACATTAATTTTTTTTACACGGCCATCGGCAGCAGCCTTCAAAATGTTTTCCATTTTCATAGCTTCAAGCACAATGAGCTTGTCGCCCTTTCTCACATCCATACCCTCTTCAATTGCAACATCAACAACAAGTCCCGGCATTGGTGCTTTTAAGTCGCCGGCTTTGCGCGATGCCGAAGCATCCATGCCAAGCTCCTGCAACAGTTTGTCGTATTTGTCGGCAATTTTAAGTACATACTCATTGCCATTGACCCTCACCTTAAAGGATTTTTGGGTCAGGTCGGTGCTGATAATTTCGGCAACATACGACCTGTTATTTAGTATCACACTGAACTCTCCGGGGCCGGTAACCCTGATATCGGGCTGAAAAGTGTCGGGGCCGGATACAAAACCACCATTTTCGGAAGGAGTTAACTGAATAACCCGTTTTTCATTCACGGTAACCTGGTATTCCATTACACAAACATAATAAAAAAAGTGGTTGGAAGGGCCGGAATGTAGCTACCTTTGTCTATTATGAAGAAGAAAAATCACGATCCTAAAGAGCTGCATCAGGCACTGTTAAGGATTTTCAGAAAACACCCCACCCGCAACCTGAATTATAAACAGGTATTGAAACTCGTCGATCAACACGACCCGGAAATAGCAGAAGCCTTTCTTTACAAGGACGATCGTGACAAAAACCGTAAAATAGTGCTGGCCGTTATGGACGATCTGAAGGCTGCAGAAGATATCGAAGAGGTTGACAGAGGTCGTTACCGGTACATTCCGGATGAAATATTTGTCGAGGGTGTAATTGAAATCACAACCAAAGGCACAGCCTTTGTGATGAATGAAAATTTTGATGAGGATATTTTCATCGCGCCGCGTAATACGTTAAATGCCCTTAACGGTGATACGGTAAAAATTCAGCTCTTTGCAGTAAGAGAGGGTAAACGAAAAGAGGGAGAGGTGGTCGAGGTGCTGCAGCGTTCAAAAAGTGAATTTGCGGGTACGCTACAGGTGTTACCTAAGTACGCCTTTCTGGTTCCGGATAGCAACCGTATGCCGGCAGATATATTTATTCCCGGATCAAAACTTAACGGTGCGGCACACGGACAAAAGGTTGTTGTAAAAATTACCGACTGGCCTGTAGATGCCAAAAATCCCCAGGGGGAGGTGGTTGAAATTCTCGGAGATCCCGGCGACAACAACACCGAAATGAATGCCATTCTGGTAGAGTACGGATTCCCCATACGCTTTCCGGATGATGTAGAGGCGGATGCGGAAAAAATTGGTCTCTCCATTCCTGCAGCTGAAATAAAAAGGCGGCGCGACTTTCGTAAAACAACCACTTTTACTATCGACCCGGTTGATGCAAAAGATTTTGATGACGCGTTATCAGTAAAAAACAACGACGATGGTACATGGGAAATTGGGGTGCACATTGCTGATGTATCGTATTACCTGAAACAGGGATCCATTATGGATGAGGAGGCCTATGACCGAGCCACATCAGTATATCTCGTCGACAGGGTGATTCCGATGCTTCCCGAAAAGCTCTCTAATAATGTTTGTTCGTTGCGGCCAAAAGAAGATAAGTTATGTTATTCTGCAGTCTTCAAAATTAAAGATGACGGCACAGTAACAGATGAATGGTTCGGCCGAACCGTAATACACTCCGACAGGAGATTTACCTATGAAGAAGCTCAGGAGGTACTTGAAACGGGTTCCGGTGATCTGAAAGAAGAGTTGTTCCTGATGCATCGCATTGCTAAAATATTACGGGAAAACCGATTTAAGAAAGGCGCCATTTCATTTGAGAAATCCGAAATCAAATTCCGGCTCGACGATAAGGGATATCCCGTAGGTGTTTACACAAAAGAAAACAAAGATTCAAACAAACTGATTGAAGAGTTTATGCTTTTGGCCAACAGAAAAGTGGCCGAATTTATAGGGCGGAAAATTTCTGCAGACAATAAAAAACTCTTTCCGAAGCCACCCGTGTTTGTTTACAGGATTCACGACTCTCCGGTTCCTGAGAAACTGCAAAATTTCCGTTTGTTCGCGGGTAAATTCGGATACACAATTGATACCAAATCTGATAAGGAGATTGCACATTCATTGAACCGGCTGATGCACGAAGTGCGCGGCAAAAAGGAACAGAATGTACTTGAACAGCTGGCCATTCGTACTATGGCAAAGGCGGTGTATACTACAGAAAATATTGGCCATTACGGACTGGCGTTTGATTACTACACGCATTTTACTTCTCCCATCAGGCGTTATCCGGATGTGTTAGTACACAGGCTGCTTGATTTGTATATGCACGGAGGTAAATCGGTAGACGAAAAGCCATACGAAGAAATGTGTCAGCACTCAACCGACATGGAAATTAAAGCTTCGGAGGCAGAGCGCGCATCCATAAAATACAAACAAGTGCAATACCTTGAAGATAAAAAGGGGATTGTTTTTGATGGAATCATATCGGGTGTAACCGAATGGGGTTTTTATGTTGAGCTGGTGGAGAACAAATGTGAAGGGCTTGTGCGGCTGCGTGACATCGGAAACGATTATTATGAATTTGACGAACAAAATTATTGTATCATAGGACACCGCTCCGGCGTGCTGTTTCGATTAGGTGATGGCGTAAAAGTGGAAATAAAGAATACCGACCTGTCAAAAAAACAAATTGATTTTCTGCTGGCAGGACAAACTGAAGTCAATCCGCGAAAGCCTGTAAAGACTCCCGGAGATTTTAAAAAGAAGAAAAAGAAAGGAAAGCGGTAATTACTGACGTATTATTTTTCCGGTCCACACCTTATCGCCGGAAGTTACCTGCAGTAAATAGGTCCCTGAAAATGTTTCGGCCATTCCGGGAGTTATTGTTACCTGAAAATCCTGAACGGCATGTTGTGCCGAATAAACTCGTTTGCCGCCTGTATCATACAAGTCGACCTGTATGTTTTTAGCCGCCGGTTCGCCTAATACAATGCTGAAACTTTCGCGGAAAGGATTGGGATAAACGAAACGTACCAGGTCAGCAGAGGCTTTTCTCTTCACTAAAACAATCCCAAGTACTTTAACGGTACCATTGTAATCCGTTTGTGACAATTTGTAATAATAATTACGCGATGCATCCTTGTCTATGTATTGGTATGCTGATGCGGAACTGGTAGTGCCTTTACCTGAAATTGTTGCAATATGCGAGAATGTATATCCGTCAGATGAACGCTCCAGATCGAACTGTTTGTTTTCGACCTCCGATAATGTCAGCCACTTAAGTAAATTATCAGCACCTGAAGACTCCCCTGTAAAAGAAACAAGCTCTACAGGAAGCGGTCCGTTTGAGGGTCCCGAAATTTCAAAATCGTCGATAGCCATTCCGGCGGCATTAACAGTAATATCCGATTTAAAGCGGAGCCGGAATGCCACATTTGCATTTCCTGCCAGCGCACTAACATCGTACTGACATAATGTAAAGGCCGATTTGGTGCCATTGAAATACGGCTCGTTCAGCGGGAAGGATGTTGTGGTGGTGGAATTTGCAAAGTCGTACCAGCTGGCGGCAACACTGCCCAAAGCAGTCCAGGTGGTGCCTTTATCAAGACTGTACTCCACACGGAATCCATCATATCCGGATTCAAATATATTTTTCCGGTAGAATTTCAGTGTATAGGTGCCGGGTGCCGAAAAATTATAGTTGGGAGTCCAGAGGCTTGCGTCGGTATTATCAGCATAGGTTGCTGCCGTTAGTCCGGTTACCCATGCATACGATCCGCTCTTTGTTCCGCTTTTTCCCGCAATTGCCGAATTGCCTCGCTCAAACGCAGTACCGGAGACCAGTTCAGCGCCAAAATCAATCGGATTGGTATCGAAGCTGCCTCCCATTGTAGGATCATATGGTATTCCTTTGTTGGGAAGAATGAGTATATATGAAGTTTTTGTTTTTGTATAGGCGCTGTTGCCATTAATTTGAAGTACTACCGTATATAGTCCGGGTGATGAGTATGTTTTAAGAGGATTTTGTGAAGTAGCTGTTGTGCCGTCACCAAAATCCCATGCCCATGAAGTGGATTTATACGAAGCATCCGTAAAGGCAATTTGTTTACCGGTATAACTGAGCTGTTTGTCGGAAGTAAAATCAGGATAAGGTGTGCTGAACACATCTGTTGAAAATAATCCGCGGCCATGGGTTGCGGCAATTACCAGGTTATCGGAAGTGCGGATTTGAAGCATGTCTGTCCGTACATTTGCCTGTCCCGTATTTGAAGGAGCCCACACCGTTGCGCCACCCGAAAGCAGGTCGGTAGACCAAACACCCAGTTCGGTTGCTATTAATGCCTGCTGCGCATTTACAGGACTAAAGAGCGCCCACCGCACAGGCATATCCGGTAAATTGCCCTCTACCGAAGTCCATGATGTGCCTCCGTTGGTTGTCTCCCACACGCTGGTAACACCATAACTGCTGTAGGTTGCAAGCAGGTGATTATCGTTTCCCGTCTCAATGGCAATACAGCTTACGCTGGTAGTCGGCATGCCGGCACCGGTAATGTTGGTTCCCGTTGGTGTGGCGCTGTTCGCATTATCAACACGCACTACGCGTCCGTTGTTGAGACCAAAAAAGACGCGGTTTGATGTGTTGGGCGAAACAGAAATATGCGTGACTTTTCCGCTGTTAAATGCTGTAACCGATCGCGAATTTAACGTGTTGCTTGCGGGTGCATTTAGAATTACATAGTATGTTCCGTTACCGAAACAGGCATACAGGTTGTTGTTGGCATCGTCGTAGTCGGTAGGATTTACAAACGAGCCGTTGTTGTTGCTTGTTATACCGGAAAAGGATGCCCCTGTGTTGGTGGAACGGTAATAATTGTTGTACACGTAAGATGAAAACTGATACTGCGGCTGGTTCTGATCAATATGACAAAAACATCCGTCACCGCCGGTTACTTCAACAGTGCTGTTAATGCCAAGCGAATTGTATTGCTGTGTGCCGTTATCCTGGGCGCCGGCCATAAACTGCGACGAATACGCTGTCGGGTTCATAGCGCAGGCATAGTATTGTGTTACGTTGTAGTTTTTACTCTTGTGCGTAATCGTAGGAATGGTTGCCGTGCCATTACCGGATCGCCATATGCCGCCATCGTTGCCGAAATAAATAACGCTTGAGTTGCCCGGCTCAAAAATAATTGCGTGCTGATCGGCGTGCACTTCCTGGTAACCGAATCCTCCGTACCAGTGCGCAATCTGCTGCCATGATGATCCGCCGTTTGTGGATTTAAATAAATCAACACCTCCTACATACAAGATGTTTTCATTATTCGGATCAACTGCAGCAGCAAGATCGTACCATGCCTGACTGCGGGTGAAGTCGGCACCAACACCGCCATCGGCGTCAACAGGATTTGATCTTACACTCCAGTTGGCACCTGCATCCGTAGAGCGTAAAATTTGAGATATGCCATTGCCCGTTCCCTGTGCCAGGGCATAAATATAATTCGCATTCGACGGAGCGCAGGCAATTTCAATCCGCTGAAATCCTGAAGCTGCAAATCCGTTTGTGCCGGTATTTAATTTTGTCCAGCTGCCTGCGGCGCCGGTTGCTGATTTGTATACTCCGTCCTGGGTGAACAATCCAATGGCCGCATATACTGTTCCATCGGCGGCAATTTCGACATCCGAAATAGCACTGCTTGAAGATCCGTTACCCGAGCCGAGAACTTGTGTCCATGAAGTGCCGCCATTTGTCGACCGGAACAAACCGCTGCGGGTGGCGGCATAAACCTCTCCGTTTGATTTCACGGCGATGCGTTGTATATAATAGAAATTGCTGTTATTGGTAGCTGCCAGCTGAGACCATGTGGTACCGCCGTTAGTCGTTTTGAAAATACCATTGCCACGAATATAATCTGCGTTGTAAAAACCTTCACCTGTTCCGAAGTACATCACCTGTGTGTTGCCGGGGTCGTACGCAATTGCTGTAATGGCGAGGTTGGCAAAAAAGTCATCGGCGGCATTCCAAACAGGATTTGCCGCAGTAACATCTGTAGTCTTCCATAAACCTCCGCCCACACCACCGGCCCAAACCGATTTTTTAGTCGCGTCGTTCGGATCAACCATAATAGCGCGTGTACGTCCGCCAACATTATCGGGACCACGCTCTACCCATGTAATTCCGGGAATAGCTCCCGCTACTCTGCCTCCTGCAGCATTGGTGCGCAGCTGTTCGGCATATGCATTTGCAAGCAGCAGCCGTTCACGGGGTACCGTATTGGTAGCTGGATCGCGGGTGAGTTCAAACTCCTGCTCCATGGCAAGATCCATTCGGTCTTGTTTGGGTATGCCTCCTTCAAGTTCCTCCTCGCCCGGATGTTCTTTTACCTTGATGCCGTTATTTTTTTCCGAAAAATACCAAGCAGACGAGAGCCCTGCCGTAATAAACAGACAGCATAAAACAATATAATAAACGCGCTTACTCATGGTTCCCGTTGACAACAGATCACAAAATTCCCAACATAAAAATAGTGAATTTGTTCAGCACCTCCTATACTGCGTTGTAAATAGCTGATTATCAATAAAAAACCCCGCCTTTTGGGACGGGGTTGTACTGTTATCAATGCTGTCAGAGTTTCAGTACTTTAAACTCTGTACGGCGGTTTTCCTGGTGTTCTTTTTCACTGCACTTAACTCCGTTAGCGCAACGGTTGATCAGCATTGTTTCGCCATATCCTTTTGCGGTAATGCGCGATTTGTCGATTCCTCCTTTTTCGATAATGTATTTAACTGCAGACTGAGCACGCTTTTCGGAAAGCTTCATGTTATACGCGTCGCTTGCGCGGCTGTCGGTATGCGAACTGAGCTCAATTACAATGGTTGGATTGTCGCGCATGATCTGAACCAGCTTATCAAGTTCTTTTGCAGCATCAGGACGAATGTTCCATTTGGCAAGATCGTAATAGATGTTGTCGAGACGAATAGGTTTGTTGAGAATAAGCTTGTCGAGAGGCAAATCCTTTTTAATGATTCCCGGCTTCGCGCCGATAGTACTCACCGCATCACTCTTTGCAAAATAGCCTTCGGCTGCTGCTCTGAGTTTATAGTTTTTATCTGCCTCGAGACTGAAGTAATAATATCCGTCGGCTGCTGTAACTGTTGTTGCAAGTTCTTTTCCTGAAACAGGGTCAACAAGCGCAACTGTTGCGCCGGTTATAGGTGCTTTTGTCTCTTTGTCGTACACAATTCCTTCAACACCATACACAAGTTTTTCCAACTGAAAGTCAACAATCATGTGTGTGGTTGTGGGATTTATTGTGGAAACAGTTTTTGTTTCTTTCGAATAGGCCGGCTTTGTTGCAACAATAGAATATTCTTCGTTCACATCCAGTTCAAATTCATAAGCGCCGTTGATGCCCGTAGTAATGGTACCGATTTCCTTACCTTTTTTATTTAATAAAGTAACAGATGCAAGTTCAAGAGGCAGGCCGGTTGTTTTATCAGACACTACGCCCGATACAATAACTTTGCGGAATATCTGAACTGCATAAATATCATCATCACCTTTTCCGCCAGAGCGGTTAGAGGACATATAGCCGTTGATTCCCGGACGATCGAGGACTAAACCAAAGTCGTCGTTGTTGGTGTTAATCGGATATCCCATATTAACGGGCTCCGACCAGGTGGTATCGTTCGCTTTGCTTTCATAAATATCCAGGCCACCTAATCCAACATGTCCGTTTGAAGCAAAGTAAAGTGTGCCGTCTTCGTTTACAAACGGAAATACTTCGTTGCCTTTGGTGTTAATATGCTTTCCGAGATTTACCGGTTTGCCCCAGCCATCTGCTGTTTTTTCGGTATAGTATAAATCCATGCCACCAAATCCTCCTGGCATATCTGACGAAAAGTAAACGCGATTTCCTTCTTTTGTCAGCCATGCATGCGCACAGCTATATTGAATGTTGTTGAAAGGGAACTCGGCCGACTCAACCCATTTGCCTTCGACAAGTTTGGCAATTACAATTTTTAATTTTACAATTTTATCTTTTTTGTTACTTACCTGGCTGTTGTTACGGGTAAAATACATTTCTTTTCCATCAGGCGAAAAACATGCGGGGCCATCATTGTATTTAGAAATAATGTCTTTTGAAAAGGCTTCGGCCTGTTTAAAATTCTCGGCTGAGCCGGTTGCATAATAAAGTGTAAGAAACGGATTGCCTGTCCAGCTGTGTGTTTTATCCTTTACGCCTGTTTCGCGCGACGAAACAAAAACGATTCCGCCGTTAAACATTACAGGACTAAAATCGGCCTTGTCGGTATTAATGGAAAGATTCTGAACTTTTGCCCGTGCACTGTCGCGGTAAAAATCTTCCATTTTTTCAATTGCCGAAAGCGCACTTAACGCACGCTCATCGGTGCTGTCAATTAATTCGTAATTATCATACGCTTGTTGTGCTTCCGAATATTTTCCGTTGTACATGAGTGCCTGGGCATAATATAACTTCTCTATTGGCAAAGCGTCGGGGCGCTGAACCAGTCTTGCATATGCCTCTTCCGCTTTTTTGTTGTCGTTCACCAGCCGGTAGCAATCCGCCAGCTTGCGCATAACATTAACATTGTCGGGGTGCTTCTCCAGCACCTTCTCATACTCCGGGATAGCCTTCGAATAGGCATATTCGGCATACAGCCGGTCGGCTTTCCATGCCGGATTGTTTTGGGCAAAAGAGGGCGACTGGACAATAATTGTCAAAAACAGAATCGCGATACGCAGAAAGACTGAGCTTTTCATGACCTTGAATAGGTATAATTAATTGGTTGTTATACAGTCGTTTACGAGAGGGCAGACGTTTGCCTTCTTTTCAACAGGTCGTTAAACTGAAATGGGTCTTAAAAGGTTACGAAACCTTACAAAAGCTCACTTTTTGGCCGGATCGGCCCGAAATCCATCATATTTTATGGCCTGGCCCGCTAAAAAAGTGGTAGTTAAAATGAGCTGGCCGGTTACATCGTACGACTTCCACTCGCCATCGGCCAGTCCCAGTTTGTAGTTGCGGATCTCTCTTACTTTGCCGTTGTCGTAATAATAGCGGTGTTCTCCGTTTTCGTTGCCATCGAAATAACCACCCTCAAATGCTATTTTGCCATTTGAAAAATACCCTTTCCAGTTTCCTGTACGGAGTCCCTCGGTATATTCACCTTCTTCGGTATAAGAGCCGCTGAAAAACTTCCATTCGCCTTCGCGCTGGCCTAATACATAACTTCCGCTTGCGGTAACGTCACCCTGTTCATTATACTCTGTTGTTTGTCCGTCCTCTTTCCCTTTTTTATAATGCTCAATGCGAAGCGGCTTGCCATTCATATAATACCACTTCCAGTCACCATCGGGTTTATTGTTTAAATAGGCGCCCTCCTGCATCAACGCGCCGTTTTCATAATAAAACTTCCAAACGCTATCCCGGTTACCATCTACAAAATTACCTTCTGAATGTATTTTGCCGTTTTTATAATAAAATTTCCAGTGACCCTGGTACTTCATACTTTTATCAACCAGTCCGTCCGCCACCACTTCGTCGTCGCGGTACAATTTGGATGCGGTTACCGTTCCGTCTTTTGAATACTCCCGGTAAACGCCCTGCTTTTTACCATCAATTAAATTAACCGATGATTTTACATGTCCGTTGGTATGGTAATCCCGCTCTATTTCAAGTTTTACATCGGGGCGTTCGTCCACAACCAACAGCCCATCCTTATAAATTTCCATTTTCTTAAGCGATCCATCGGGTTTGTATGTTTTGTAAACACCTTCCAATTTATCATCCTTATATGTTGCTTCTGTCATTACTTTTGAATCAGGATAAAATTCTTTCCAAACACCCTGCTTCATATCAAACTTGTCGGTTCTGTTTATTTTTTCCTGTTTGGTAACATAGCCGTTCTTGTATTGTGTAAGTGTAATGATTCTTCCGTCGGGAGCAAATGTTTTTGATAACCCGTTTTCCAGTCCCTCTGCATAATTTATCTCCTGTTCAAGATATCCCGATTCATTATAAAACAAACCCTTTCCATCGCTTACTCCTCCTTTAAACATTACTTCCGACCGCAATGCGCCCGAAGCGAAATATTCTTTTTGTAAACTATCTTTTTTTCCGCCTACATAATAGTATTCGGCCGATTTGCTTCCGTCCTCGTTATAAAATTTCCAGGCACCCTCTACACTTCCATTTGTGCGGGTACCCTCCGATTTAAGTATGCCGTTTTCATAATAGGCCTTCCAGTAACCATCGGGTCTTCCATTCAGCATAGTACCCTCGCTGCTTTTAACAGTTCCACCCGGAAAGTAAAATACTTTATAGCCATTCATCCCGGTGGTGTCGGCCTGCTGTGCAGCTGATTGCAGTTGACACATAAGCATCAAACAGCTAATCAATATAGACTTGATACTATTGATAAAAATGAGTCTGTTCATAATCCCGCCTTTGCTGAAATTTCAAGCATTCTTTTTAAAGGAATCAATGCTTGTTTGGCAAGTGATTCGGGTAAAAGTATTTCAGGCATTTCATATTTCATACATAAATACAATTTTTCCAACGTATTTAATTTCATATAAGGACATTCATTACACGCACATGTATTATCAGGTGGTGCTGCTATAAATGATTTATCCGGACTGGCTAACTGCATTTGATGTAAAATGCCTGCTTCGGTTACCACAATAAATGTTTTGGCAGAATCGCTTTTAGTATACTTTAATAATGCGGTGGTGCTTCCTATAAAATCGGCCTGTTTTAATATATGATCTTCACATTCAGGATGTGCAATTATTTTGGCATGTGGATGTTGTCTCTTTAATTTTTCTATTTTTTCCAATGAAAAAATCTCATGAACCATGCATGATCCATCCCACAATAATAATTCCCTTCCTGTTTTTTTTGCAATGTAAGCACCCAGATTTTTATCGGGAGCAAATATTATCGGTTTGTCTTGCGGAATGGATTCAACTATAACAGCGGCATTGGATGAAGTACAAATTATATCGCTCAGCGCTTTTATTTCGGCGGTACAATTAATATAAGACACTACAACATGATCAGGGTGCGCTTCACGAAATTTTCTGAACGTATCTGCAGGACAGGCATCAGCCAATGAACATCCGGCCTTTAAATCGGGCAGCACTACCTTTTTGGAAGGGTTTAATAATTTGGCTGTTTCAGCCATAAAATGAACTCCTGCAAAAACAATCATTGAGGCATCTGTTTTTTCAGCCTCCTGGGCTAATCCCAGGCTGTCGCCCCTGTAATCTGCAATATCCTGTATGTCTGCATTTTGGTAGTAATGTGCCAGTATGATTGCATTTTTTTCCTTTTTTAATTTTCGTATTTCTTCAAACAAATCCAGTGATGGATCAACGGGACGGCGAAGATACCCATCCCTAGTCAACTCATCTGCTACCGCATGTCCCATTATTATATTTATATTTTAATCTTTAAATAATTTAAATGTTAATAATAGCCTGTTAGTATGGTTTAAAACATTTTTAGCAATTGATTGTGATTGTCAGTTACTACAGGTTATAAACAAAATAAGAGGAGTTATGATTTACCAAATGGTTGATTTTTATTCTCTTTAAACGTTATTAACAACCGGTAAATATAGAGTGATGTTTATTACTTAATGTATTTATCAGGTTAAAATTGTGCGTTATTATGTTTAAAGGTTTTCATTAGTTATACTGTTTCTCAAACATGAATTATGAACTATTTTGTTAAACGAAAACTGCATTGATAAATCCAACCTTTTTTTGTAAATAGTTATCAGCACAATATTTATTATTCAACAACAATGCGGTGAATAACTGCATACTATAAGAGGCTCAATACCACTTCGGTAGTTTTTTATGAACCGCAGGTACCTGTTAACGTGCGATACCTGTTAATTAAGTAAATTTACTAAAAAATTCAACCCTGTTATTGGTGTTAACTCTATCATTTATATGGCGTTATGAAATCAAATAAGATTGCCCTGGGTGCCGATCATGCCGGTTTTACCTGTAAGGAAACAATAAAGGAGTATTTAAAAGAAACCGGTAATACCCTTGTTGATGTAGGTACCTATTCGGAACAGTCGGTCGATTACCCCGATTTTGCTCATCAGGTTGCAACAAGAGTATCAGATAAGAGCGTAGATATAGGTATACTTTTTTGCGGAAGCGGCAACGGTGTGGCAATAGCTGCCAATAAACATAAAAATATAAGAGCAGCACTTTGCTGGACTCCCGAAATAGCCAGATTGGCCCGTATGCATAATAACGCGAACATCTTATGTATTCCGGCTCGTTTTGTAGATGCCGATACCGCCATTGCTATTACTGCGGCCTTTTTGGAAACGGAATTTGAAGGCGGACGGCATGAGAGAAGAGTCGAAAAAATAGAGATAGTATAAAGCCGATATGACTTTTAGAACTAACAAATTAATTACCAGCGCGTTGCTGGTAATTTTTTATCTGGTTTATTTTCCGGGTAGCGGGGTTGCCCAGGACAGCTTATCGGAACACTATGCCTCTTTAATAACAGGAAAAGCGATTGGCAGTCACCTGGAAGTGCTCACAGCAGATTCCCTGGAAGGAAGAGAAACGGCATCACCCGGAATGGAAAAGGCAACCCGTTATGTGGCGGGCGTATTTCAACAGCTGGGAATGCCGCCACTTGCAAACGGAACATACTATCAAAGAGTGCCGCTTATAAATATTATTGCCGGCTGGATGACTATTGACGGCAGAAGGAAACATTATAATGAAGGACAGGATTTTTACTCTACTTCCGGATGCGGATCGGTTTCATTTAAAGTTTCAGAAATAGTATTTGCCGGTTACGGAATAGTTGATTCGGCATCGGGCTGGAACGATTACAAGAATGTAAATGTGGATGGGAAAATTGTGATGTTACTCGACGGTGTTCCTAAAAACAAAAACGGACAAGAGCTGGCGGCGCCGCAAAGCAAAGAGGAGCGGATCAAAAATTGTACTTCGTATAACCCTCGTGCGGTGTTGTGGATTAAAAGCGATTTTGTTGAAAAGAGCGATCGTGTTAACCGCTGGCTTGCATCCGGACACATAGCGCTTGAAGACTCTGAAGGCAAATCAGAAATTCCCCTGATTAATATTTCCCCTGAAATGGCAAATGATTTTTTGCGGTTGAATAAACTCGACATCAATTCTTACGAAAAGAAAGTCGCCTCAAAAAAGAAACCTGTTTCAGTTGAAATTTCCGATAGCTTGTATGTTGAAGGGGCTCAGCCAAAAGTTTCATGTAACAACGTACTTGGATACATAGAGGGAAGCGACTTAAAAAATGAGATTGTAATTATTACCGCCCACCTCGATCATTTAGGAATGAAGAACGGAAACATTTACAGGGGCGCCGACGATGATGGTTCGGGAAGTTCTTCTCTTTTGGCAATGGCAGCCGCAATGACAGCCGCCAAAAAGGAGGGTCACGGACCGCGCAGAAGTGTGTTGTTTATGACTTTTACAGGAGAAGAAAAAGGATTGCTGGGATCGGAGTATTATACCAACCACCCGGTTTTTCCGCTCGAAAATACTGTTGCAGATCTCAACATAGATATGATTGGACGAGTTGATACAATTAACGGTCCCGCAACCGATTATGTTTATATTATCGGATCCGACAGAACGAGCAAAGACCTGCACAACATTAACGAACAGGCAAACCAATATTATTCGCAACTGAGGCTCGATTACAGATACAATGACCCTACAGAAAGATTGCACCTTTATTCCCGCTCCGACCATTACAACTTTATTAAAAAAGGAGTGCCGGTGATTTTTTACTTTACGGGCTTGCACGCCGATTATCACAAGCCGACCGACACAATGGACAAAATTGATCTGGATAAAACTGCAAGAATCGCAAGGCTTGTTTTTCATACTGCATGGGAAGTGGCTAACCGCGACAAAAGGATAGACGCTACCTTTACCGGTGATTGACCCACATTTTGCTAAACAAATGTGGGATTAAACAGGATTTTACTAATTTTATTAGCTCAAAACCCTGTTCATGATGCTAATGAACCGTTTGCGCCTATTTGTTTTTTTTGTTTTGGCTGGCGGCAGCGCACTTAACGCTCAAAACCTGGTTTCAAATCCCGGAATGGATCTCTTCTTAACCTGCCCGGGATTCGGCCAGTTTGCCAACACCTATATTGTCGACTGGAGCAAACCCTCCATCGCAAGCTCCGACTATTACAATTATAATTGTCCGGCAATTATCCCTGCTCTCGAAATCCCCTATAACGGTGAGGCTTATGCGGGAATTATCGCATATAACTTTGGTACCGAATACCGCGAATACATCACGGGCACATTAACAACTCCGCTTATAGCCGGAAATGCATACGAGGTAGAATTTTATGTGAGTCTGCACAACAATTACATTCAGGCAATAGAAGAGCTGGGCGCCTATTTAAGTGCAGCCCCACCGGGACCCTATTCCAATTCATTGCATATTCCTGTTATACCCCAGATAATAAATACAACAGGCGCCCTCGATGATACCAGCGGCTGGAAAAAGGTCTCCGGTATTTTTGTCGCGACAGGCGGAGAGCAGTACATTACCATCGGAAATTTTAATGACGACGCATCAACAACGGTAACCCAACCTTATTCCATTGGTTCTTTTGGCGCATACTATTTTGTGGACGGCGTTTCAGTTACTCCGGTCGCGGCAACTGCTGTTGATAACGCATCAGACATTCAGCAGGTAAGTGTTTATTTCGGCGATGGATTACTGCATGTAAATACAGGAACATCAAAAGTGACGGAATTGTGCATTACCGATATTACGGGAAGAGAGGTCTTTCGGCATCCGGGTGAAATCATCCGCACAACAACGACTCCACTGCCTACGCTTCCTGCCGGCATGTACACGGTTCGATTGATAACCGATAACAAGCAAACACAGATAACAAAAATAATTTTGACAACACCATAGAAATGAAAAGAACAATATCCTTACTGACAGTATTGTTACTCGTGTACTCCTGTGGTCAGAAAAATACAGTGCGTGCCGATTATAAAAATGGCGCATGGATTAATTCATGGGAAAACACGTTGACGGAGGCCGTTATGGTTGATATGTTCCCTCCTCCTATTGCCGGAAGAATTTATGCCTATTCGAACCTCGCTGCTTACGAGGCACTTTGTAAGATTGACCCCGCAAAAAAGAGTATCTCCGACAGGCTGAACGGATTTGATAAGATGGCAGAACCTGCCATGGCCGGTCAGTGTGACTTTACCATATCTGCACTTACAGCTTTTTGTGAAGTGGGCAGGTCATTGGTTTACACAAAAAACATTCTGTCCGTTTTTGAACAGCATGTACTGGATTCTCTTAAAGCAACCGGCATTACCGATGAAACAATTAAGCAGTCGGCCGACTATGGAAAAGTTGTGGCAGCAATAATAATGAAAAGAGCCGCTGCCGACCACTTCAAAGAAACACGCGGCATGGAGCGTTACACGCTTGGACATGAAGAGGTTTCATGGGAACCAACTCCACCCGATTTTATGGATGCCGCCGAACCCCACTGGAGCCTCATTTCAACATTCGCGATTGATTCGGCATCGGCTTTCCGGCCCAAAGAACTGCCTGTGCCGTTTAGTATCAAACCCGGATCCGATTTCTACAAAACTGCAGTTGAAGTGATGGAAACAGGCAACAATCTGGATAGCAACCAACTGTCAGCTGCCAAGTTCTGGGACGATAACCCCGGAGTTTCGGCACATTCGGGTCATATGAAACGCATCGATAAAAAAATGAGTCCCGGGGGACACTAGATGGCCATAACCGGAAAGGCAATTGCAAAAAAGAACCTTTCAATGCCGGAAGCGGCAGAAGCATTGACAGTTACATCGGTTGCAGTGTGCGACGCATTTATCTCTTCGTGGGATGCTAAATATTATTTCGGAACCATTCGTCCCGTAACCTACATCAACAGGCATATCACACCCGACTGGCAACCCATTTTACAAACACCTCCCTTTCCTGAATTTCCGAGTGCTCATTCTACCATTAGCGCAGCCGCCGCAACAGTGTTAACCTCCTTTTTCGGAGATCACTTTGCTTTCACCGATTCTACAGAAGCGCCTTTCGGGTTGCCGGTACGTTCATTTGATTCGTTTATTGGTGCCGCGCTCGAATGTGCCAACAGCAGAATGTACGGAGGAATTCATTTTGCGCAGTCGAACAGATCGGGAACAGCAACAGGTATGAAAATAGGAGAAAAGGTGTTATCGAAACTCAACAATCAGTAATTGTAACCGCCGAAGATTGATATGACACTTTTAGTACGTTACAGGATAATCGCAACCCTGGCTTTTTTCTCTTTGATGGTTTCGCTTTATTCCTGTGAAAGTAAACGTCCGCATTTAAAGCAATCCGGCAACACGTTATTTACCCTTTTGGATTCGTCAGAAACGGGCATTGCATTTACAAATACCATGCTGCACGACAGTAGCGTGATAAATACGTATGAATACCGTTTTAATGGCGCAGGCGTAGCTGTTGCCGATATAAACAACGACGGATTAATGGACCTGTTTTTTTCAGGAACCAACGCTGAACCCCGGTTGTATCTGAACAAAGGCAATTTAAAATTCGAAGACATTACCGAAAAAGCCGGTATAAAAACAGAACATGGTGTTTCAACCGGCGTAAGTATTACGGACATAAACGGGGATGGGTACGTTGATTTTTACCTCTGCAGAACCGGAAAATATTCCATTGATCAGCGAAGAAACAAATTGTTCGTGAACAATGGAGACCTTACATTCACGGAAATGGGACAAGCATACGGACTTGATGATCCCAGCTATTCCAATCAGGCAGTTTTTTTCGATATGGATAATGATGGCGATCAGGACATGTATCTGGTTAATCAGCCGATTGATTATACATATGCCAATACCGTTATGATAAAGCCGGATACGGCATTACAATTCAATTGCGGCAAACTATTCCGGAATGAGGGTAACGGACATTTTACTGACATAAGCTCATCCGCGGGCGTTTACAGAAAAGCATTTGGATTTAACGCCTCTGTCACGGATTTTAACAACGACGGATACTGGGATCTCTATGTCACCAACGATTACCTGCAGCCTGATTATCTCTATATTAATAATGGTAACGGAACGTTCACCGAGTCGCTGGCGAAGTATATGAAACATTGCTCCAATTCAAGCATGGGTTCCTGCATTGGCGATTTTAACAACGACGGACTGGAGGATGTCTTTGTATTGGATATGATAGCGGAGGACAATGAGAGGCAAAAGCTCTTAAGAGGTCCGATGGGATACGATGATTTTTATCTCTACCTCAAAAGCGGGGCTTATTACCAATATATGCGCAACATGCTTCAGCTTAATAATGGCAACGGCACTTTTAGCGAAATAGGCCAGCTTGCAGGAGTAAGTAACACCGACTGGAGCTGGGGGCCAATACTGGAAGATCTTGATAACGACGGCAACAAAGATCTTTTTGTTGCTAACGGATACCGGCGCGATCTTACCAATATGGATTATGTAAGTTATTTCCTTGATTCCATAAATAAAATAGGCGGGATTGGAATATACAGCAATATGTCGGAAATGTTTGAGGCGCTTCCCGAAACACCTCTTCAAAACTACGCCTTCAGAAATAACGGCGATCTGACATTCACCAATCAGTCTGATCAATGGGGGCTGACACAAAAAACATTTAGCAACGGATCTGTTGCAGCGGATCTTGACAACGATGGCGACCTTGAAATTATTATTAACAACATTGATCAGCCGGCGACTATTTATAAATGCAATGTTACAGAGCAGCACAAGAACCACTTCCTCGATTTTAAGCTTTCAGGAAATAAACCGAACACACTGGGCGCCGGAGCGGATATTAAGGTTTATACAGCCGGTAAAGAACAGTGCGAAAAATGGTTTCCGGCACAGGGCTACATGTCGGCAAAAGGAAACAGTCTTCATTTTGGAATGGGAGGTGCACTAAAGGCCGATTCTGTTTATGTCACATGGCAAGGGGGGAAAGTCCAGCGGCTCTACAATGTCTCATCCGATACGGTGATAAAGTTTGATGAAAAGGATGCAACAATGCAGAATGTAGCAAAACAACCCCGGGCGCAGCTATTTGAAGATGTATCAGCAACATCAGGAATTGATTTCAAACACCATGAAAGTATGTTTATCGATTACAAACGGGAGCCGTTGCTGCCGCAATTGTTTTCGGAGCCCGGCCCTGCATTTGCGAGTGGCGACATTAATGGTGATGGCAGGGAAGATATTTTTATTGGCGGAGCTGCAGGTCAGAGCGGCGAGATTTATGAACAGGAGCCTGATGGGGAGTTTAAGAAGTTGTCTCAACCCGATTTAAATAAAGATAAAGCATTTGAGGACGCGGCTGCCCTCTTTTTTGATGCTGATGGCGACGGCGATTTGGACTTGTATGTATGCAGCGGCAGTAATGAGTTTGCCGAATCTTCTCCCAATTATCAGGACAGGCTGTACATAAATGAGGGAAGAGGAAACTTTGTAAGAAACACCCGGGCACTTCCCGGTATGCTGACAAGTACCGCTTGCGTAACGGCAGGAGATATTGATGGCGACGGCGATTTAGACTTGTTTGTAGGAGGCAGAATTATACCCTGGAAATACCCTGTTGCCCCAAGAAGTTATATTCTTATAAATGAGAAGGGTTTTTTTAGCGATCGCACTGCCGCGATGTGTCCGGAATTAATGCACCCGGGATTGGTTACCACCGCGATATGGAGCGACTTTGATAATGATAAACGGGCCGATTTGATAATTGCCGGGCAATGGATGCCCATATCGGTGTACCATAATACAGGCACTAAATTAATCCCGCTTAAAGCGGAAACTGCCGGACTCGAAAAATCGGACGGGTGGTGGAATTGCATCCATGCTGCAGATATTGATAACGACGGTTATACAGATTATATACTGGGTAACAGGGGAAATAATTCAAGAATCAAAGCAAGTGAAAAAGAACCGGCATCGGTTACTGCAAACGACTTTGACGGCAACGGCACTCTTGATGCTATAATGTGTTATTACATCCAGGGAAAGAGTTACCCTGTACACGGCCGCGATCAGCTTACCGATCAGATTCGACCGCTGAAAAACACCCTGCTGCGTTACCGTGACTATGCGCATGCAACACTAAATGATATTTTTCCGAAAGCCGCTCTGGATACAGCCTTAACGTTGTATGCCTATACGTTTGCCTCTTCTTATATGCACAATAACGGTAATGGAACATTTACTCTACGACCGCTTCCGACGGTTGCGCAATTTTCGGCCGTCAATGGCATAGTAACAGGCGATTATGATGGCGATGGTATTTTGGATATTCTGCTTGCCGGCAACGATTATTCTCCCGATGTTGAAACCGGACGCTACGATGCATCTATCGGCTGTTTCTTAAAGGGAGATGGTAAGGGAAGCTTTACGGTTTTACCGGTAACAAAAACCGGATTCTTCGCCGACGGCTACATCAAAGGAATGAAGATGATTTCTGCGGATAATCAGCGGCTCATTGTTGTTGTAAGAAATAACGATACGGTAAAAGTTTTGCGTTCTCTTAGCGGAGCCGGCACCGCAATGCCGTAGCAGTATAAAAGCAGGCCCTCTTTATTCGTGAAAATAGACGCGCTTTACCCTTTGTGAAATTCCGCAAAGTACCTCATAAGGTATCGTGTTCAAATCGCGGGCCATATCAATTATGGTGTATCCGGGTCCAAATACAATAACTTCATCACCCTCTTTTGCATCGGCGTGAGTGACGTCAATCATCGTCATATCCATACATACATTACCGATCACCGGACATGATATTCCATTTACCACCATGTGTCCGCCGCCATTACTCAGCCTTCGGCTGAATCCGTCGGCATAACCGATGCCAACGGTTGCAACCAAAGTGTCGTGTGATACTTTCCCGCTGCGTGAATACCCGACAGTATCATTGGCCTTTACCGTTTTTATTTGGCTGATGGTGGTTTTAAGTGTCGAGACAAACTGAAGATGTTTCTGTTCGTTTTCGCTGGCTGCAATTCCGTGCAGTCCTATACCCAGCCGGGCCATATCAAACTGGTATTCAGGAAAACGGATGATTCCGGCCGAATTTAAAATGTGTCTTGAAATAGGGTAGGCAAAATGACTGCAAATGGAGTTAGCCATTTCATTGAAGAGCGTTACCTGTTTTTTAGTAAAGGAGTCCA
>DASUFP010000022.1:0-5749 GCA_036274495.1 Bacteroidia bacterium | reverse complement strand
CTGCTTCAGAAAACTTGTCATTGGCTACTTCCTCAAAATGGTTGTTGCTGACAACCTCAAAGAGTTTACATTTTGGATTTCGTACCCTTACTTTGAAGGATTTAAAACACTACCCCTGCTGGTAATGTTGTTTGGATATTCATGCCAGATTTTTGCCGATTTCGCTGGCTATTCGCTTATCGCAATCGGCTTGGCGAAACTATTTGGCTATAACCTTTTAAAAAATTTCAACTTTCCCTATATATCGACGTCGTTCAAAGAGTTTTGGAAAAGATGGCACATTTCATTATCATCGTTTCTGATGGAATATCTTTATATTCCCCTCGGAGGTAACAGAAAGGGCAAAATTCGAACGTATGTAAATCTGATGATAACTATGTTGCTGGGCGGACTGTGGCATGGAGCCGCATGGAGCTATGCTGTGTGGGGTGCTTTCCATGGGTTGGCGTTGGCAGTTGAACGTTTTTTCACGTACAGGCTGAGCTTACCGAATAGTTTATTGATTCGGTTTTTAAGGGGATTATTGGTATTTTCGTTTGTAACGCTAGCCTGGTTGCTTTTTAAACTACCCAACTTCACCCATGTCATTAAATATATTCAAGCCATCTTTGCAAACGATGGTTCGAACTATTTCGAAATGAGCATCTACATCTTTATTTATTCCATTCCGGTGGTGCTATATCATTTGGTGTATTTATCGGAACAGAAATTTGGAGCAATCAAATTGAGAAAAGCCGAGTTTCTGCCCTACGGGGTAATGCTGTTCCTTATTTTGACAAATAGTGGTCCAGCTGGCTCGTTTATTTATTTTCAATTTTAAAGGATAAGTGTGATGATTAAGAGATCCTTTTTTGTTTTCTTCCTGCTTGTCGTTATGTATTCGTTTGTCCCTAAGCTTAATCTTGAGGATGCTGAGCAATACCCTTTTCAGATAAACAGTGTGAAAGCGCAGCAATTTATTTATTATGCAAAAGACGAAAACGTTATTGTAGGATCCTCTTTGTCCGCCAGACTTGCGATGGATAGTCTTCCTGGATTTTACAACCTTTCCTTTTCTGGACTGGGGGTGTCTGATGGGCTGAATATTCTCATGGCCAATAACAGGCACCCCAGGAATTTACTGGTCGAAATGAATTATATCTTCAGGCCTCAAAGCGAGACTTTCCTGTCCTATATCAATTCACCCGTTCTAAGTCTGCTTAAGAGGCATATAACTTCCATGCAAGATCGTTTTCAACCGATCGGCACTGTAGGTGAGACGATTATCAGATATTTGAAGGGTAATGATGCCATGAAACTCGAATTTGCCGACAAAGCAGATACAACCGCTGTTCTACGTAGACTAGAGAACCAAGTTGAATTAAGTTCAGAAGTGCCTGATGGCCAATTTTTGAATGAACGATTTACCTACCTTAAACAAAAAATTGCTGAGTTGGAGGCAGAGGGAGTTCATGTGATTTTCTTTGAAATGCCTGTCCATCCGACCTTATGCAACTCACCTCGCGCAAAGGTAGTGCGTTATCTATTCTTCCGTCATTTTCCCCCACAACAATATCAATACATTGACTTGCCCGATTGTAATGGATACCTAACGACAGATGGTCTGCATCTGTCAGTAAAAGAAGCAGTTTCGTACACCAGTTACATGAAGAAAAAAATGCTGCCGCTCCTAAGTTCCTAAGCGCATAATTAGTCCAGGCAGTTAATCCAGCTGCATGAAGGCCTGGTGATCTATCGGGAACAACTTGTACGTTTCGAATTCTAAATTTGTTTTTTAAACCGAACTTCCTCACTCACATTTAGCTCATATATGGTTAATTCTGGAATCGGTACTACAAATTTTCCTCCCCATTCACCTATGTAGGAGTGTTTCTTAATAATTTCATCTTTAATATTCCAGGGAAGAATTAAAACATAATCAGGTCTTGCCTCCAATATTTTTTCAGGGCTTAATATTGGAATCAAGGTACCTGGAAGATAATTACCTTGCTTATGGGGATTTCTGTCCACCGTAAAATCGAGAAAGTCTGTTCGTATTCCACAATAATTTAGTAACGTGTTTCCTTTACCGGGCGCTCCATACCCAATGATTTTTTTACCTGTACTCTTAGCGGCAATTAAAAACTCAAGGATCTTTCTTTTTGTTTCATGAACTTTCTCTTCAAAGTCCTTATAATATTCGATGCTTTGCATTCCGATCTCCCTTTCCCGGTTTCTCATTTCAATAACTTTCTTCGAGAGTGGTTTTGACTCGTCCTCGGTGTGCTTCGCGTAGACTCTAATGGAACCTCCATGAGTGGCCAATTCGTCAACATCAAAAAGTGTTAACCCATGATGGACAAATATCTTCTCGACTGTCGTAAATGACAGATATGAAAAATGCTCATGGTAAATTGTATCAAACTGGTTACCCTCTACTAGGCGTTGTAAATGTGGAAATTCCATTGTTATAGTACCATTCGGTTTTAAAAGTATTTTCATTCCACCTACCAAATCATTAATGTCTGGCACATGAGCCAATACATTATTACCAATCAATAGATCCGCCTTCCCATATTTTTCAATAATCTCACGAGCTGCATTCACACCGAAGAATTTGATCTCGGTACGGATTCCCTTCTTAATTGCGTATTCGGCAATATTTGCGGCTGGATCAATGCCAAGGACAGGTATCCCATTAGCGACGAAATATTGAAGCAGGTACCCATCATTGCTGGCAATTTCTGCCACAAGGCTTTCTGAGTTGATTGGGAACCGTTCAATCATTTCATTCGTGTATTGCTCTACGTGCTTAAGCCAGAAATCAGAGTAAGACGAGAAATATGCGTAGTCACTGAATATATCGGAAGGCGCCGCAAATTCTTCAAGCTGCACTAAAAAACAATTCGTGCAAACGTATGCGTGAAGAGGGTAAAACGGCTCCATCCGCCTTAATTCATCCGGCTTTACGTGATCCTGACATAAAGGAGACATCCCAAGATCAACGAAGGTGTATTGCAAGGGGGCATCACAAAACCTGCACCTACCTTTCTCACTTACGCTCTGCATGGACAGTTATATTACATAGCTTAAAAATGTTTCTTTGGTTCTTCCTTCGAATTATAATTAGTAGGCGACTACAAAACGAAGCAGAATTAGCAGAATTAATACCAGTTACACTGAATTAACTTCGATCAAAAGATTCTAAAAGGATCGCAAGTTACATTTGTAAGCTTTTTATCACCATGATAAAAGTCTTAAATACCCCTGATTTTAATCAAAATCGGACCGCAAAATTACGACTTCAAATAGTCATGGTTCATCCTGAAATGCGGTGCTTTATCGATAGCCACTTTGCCCCCTTGCCTTCACATTGCATTATTGCACAGTCTTAAGTTGAACATTAAATCTTAAATCCAATTGACCAACTGAAGTGGATGCGGGCTATGCAGGGGAATGATATCTGTTGGAAATAAGTAACAGGTGACTTATCTTAAAGGTTCTTTTCCCATAGAAAGACCATCATTTAGTATTTTATGCCAGTTCATGGTTGTTCTGGTTATAGTATGTTCATCTAAAGAAACTAATGAAGCGGGTAAGTATTGTTTTTGTCTTATTGTTTTGGCTTGTTCAATTTTCTTATGCAGCAATTTATTATGTTGACATTAACGGTAACGACGCTTCTGGTGACGGAAGCCCTGCTAAACCATGGAGAACTCTCAGGTCTGCTGTTTCAAAAGTACCGGCTAATCAAGGGCATATTATTAAATTATCTTCGGGGACTTTCATTGAGAACGGACCAATTGATATTCCAACCGGTGTGAATATTGAAGGATCTGGCTCTTCAACCGTATTAAAAGCAGCTTCATCCTTCTACTATAATCCTGTAACTCCAGGTTATTCTCCTGATAAATTCTTGATTCGCTTTATCTCCTCTTCACCTACGAATGGAGGACAAAGTATCAAAAATCTAACCGTCAACGGTGATGGCAAAAAGTTGCACGGTGGCATTCTATTTCAAAACAGGGACAATATTCTTGCTGAAGGGTTACGGTTGGAGTACATCAATTTTACTGGATTGTGGTTATGGAAGAGCAGAAATTCAAGAGTTACAAATTGTGAATTTCTGAATTGTGCTTGGGCTAGTTACGATTGGTGTGTTGGTGCTTTCATTGTGGGTGATCTTGAAAATGTGGAAATTGATCATGTAAAAATTGACGAGGGAAATGGATACGGCTTTAAAGCTTTGGTTTTTGGAACGCAAAGGGGAAGAATAGCCAACACGAAAATTCATGATTGTAGCTTCAAGGTTAATCCTTTTGGTGTATGGCACGACGGACAAGGTCCAAACATCGCGTTAGAACTTTGGGGCACTTATATGAATAATGTTGAAATTTATAATAACTACTTTGATAACAACCTCTCACTTGCGTGTGAATTCCCCGACTATGTAGGCAAAACGGTGCGGGTTTATGATAATTTCTTCGATGTGGGCACCCGATCTGGAAATAAAGCCTATTCCATAGAACTTTGCGTTGACTATGCTGAAATCGACCACAATTTCTTTAATGCGGGGTCAAACGCCATAGTGAACTGGCACGAACAGGTGTCACAGAAGGATTGGGACATTCACCACAATGTTTTCTACGGGCTCCAGTTCTCTACTTCTCATGCGATTAGAACAAAGGCTCCTATTACCAATGTGAAATTCAATAACAATACGTTTGAATCTACAGGAACGACAATTACACGTGTAATAGGTTTATATACCGGCGCAAGTCGAAATATAGAGATTAAAAATAATCTTTTAATCAACTCAAATACAGCATCCAGTTCAAATAAACTTGTTTATGTGGAAAGTGGCACAGCCACCCTCCAAGGTCTCCAGGTTAGTAATAACCTCTTTTATAAATTAGACATCGGCAATGTTCCAGGAAGTTACTCGAATAACATCACCGGCATTGATCCTCAAATTAACGCCTCAGGTAATCGCCCGGATCCATACTATCGTCCAAAAGCAGGAAGCCCTTTGATCGATAAAGGAATTAATCTTGGTTACCCATATTCTGGATCAGCCCCCGACATAGGCGCCTATGAATACGGATCAACGACTACCCCCCCCGCCAATACTCCACCCTCGGTGGGACGATCGAGCCCGGCAAATAACGCATCCTTTGCAGCAGGATCATCAATTACCCTCGCGGCCAACGCCGCGGATCAGGATGGTTCAATAACCCGCGTTGAATTCTTTAATGGGACAACCAAGCTTGGCGAAGACGTTGGCGGACCTTATAGCTTCACATGGACTAATGTTGCACCAGGGACTTACACGATTACAGCAAAAGCAACCGACAACCAGGGAGCAACTGCAACCTCCACACCGATCACAATAACGGTTGTTGGTGCAACAAACGCAGTCCCAGCGGTAAATATAACCAGCCCTGCAACGAACTCGAATTTTAATGCTGGCGCGACCATTACCCTTAACGCGAATGCAACTGACAGCGATGGGACAATTTCGAAGGTTGAGTTTTTTAACGGAACCACTAAGCTTGGCGAAGACACATCAAGTCCTTACAGTTTCACATGGCCTGGTGTCGCAGCCGGCACGTACTCAATTACGGCGCGGGCAACTGACAATCAAAACGGTATTTCAAATTCAACGGCAGTTACCATAATCGTGGCCATCGGCAACACGCTGCCCACAATCAGCCTCTCAAGCCCGGCGAATAACTCGACCTACACAGCCCCAGCTTCTTTCTCAATAAGT
>DASUFP010000021.1:0-47781 GCA_036274495.1 Bacteroidia bacterium | reverse complement strand
ATCTTCAGTAGATGCACCATTGTTCCATGAGAAACTATAAGATGGTGTTCCGCCTGAGACAGAAACGTCAATACCGCCATCAGATCCGCCATTACACAGTACCGGTAATACGGTAGTGGCGGTTACAGATAATGCAGAACGGGGTTCATCAATAAAAGTTGTCAGTTCCGTAGTACATCCGTTTGCATCAGTTACCGAAACGGTATATGTACCTGTAACAAGACCTGATAAATCTTCAGATGTAGCACCAGTATTCCAATTAAACGTGTAAGGAGTTGTGCCGCCTGTGACTGTCAGATCCAACATTCCGGTGCTGTCGCTGTAACACAATACATTTTGAGAAACCGTCAATACACCATTAAGTGCCGCTGATGGTTCAGTTATAATTGAGGTAAGTTCTACCGAACATCCATTTAAATCGGTGACAGTAACCGTATAGGTACCGGCATCCAGACCACTCAGGTCTTCGGTGGATGAGCCATTATTCCATTGGTATAGATAAGGTAATGTACCTCCATTAATGGTTACATCAATTGCACCATTAGAACCACCAAAACAATTTACATTGGAAGTTACCGCTGCATTACCCGTTACTGTTGCTGATGGTTCGCTGATTACAACCGATTGCTGAGAAGTACATCCGTTAGCATCTGTAACCGTAACGGTATAGTTGCCTGCAATGACGTTTTGAAGATTCTGGCTGACAAATCCATTACTCCACAAATAGGTGTAGGGTTGCGTTCCGCCGTTAACTGTGAGATTGGCGGAACCATCGGCCCCTGAATAACAGGATACATTTTGAGAAACAGATATTGCAGTTGAAAGTGCCGCGGCAGGCTGACTCAGCGTCACGCTTGCAACAGCCGTACAACCATTCGCATCCGTTACAGTTACCTGGTAACTGTTTGAACCTACATTTGAAAGAGTGGCCGAAACCGCTCCATTACTCCAGCTATAAGTGTATGGTACAGTTCCTCCGCTGGTATTTAAGGTGGCACTGCCGGAGGCATCCCCATAACAGGCAACCATTAACTGTGAGCTAATAGAGGTGTTAAGAGCCGCTGCCGGCTCTGATAATGTGGCTGAAATGCTTGTGTTACATCCGTTGGCATCGGTAACCATAACAGTATATGTACCTCCTGATAATCCGGAAATATCTTCACTGTTGGCGCCATTGCTCCAATTATAAACATATGGGGTTGTTCCACCTGATATTGTCAAGTCAATTGCTCCGTTTAATCCTCCAAAACAGAGTACATTCGTTTGGGAAGTAATTGAAGAGGTTAGTGCTGCTGCAGGCTGCGTAACTGTTGCAGATTGCTGAAGCGTACAGCCGTTTACATCGGTAACTGTGACTGTATAAGTACCGGCTGCTACGTTGTACAAATCCTGGGTAACATTACCCGAACTCCATAAATAAGTATAGGGAACAGATCCTCCGCTGACACTCAAATCAAGTGTTCCGTCGGTACCTGCAAAACAATTTACATTCGATAACACATTCAAAGTTGAGGAAAGTGGTGCAAGAGGTTGGGTAATTGCAGCAGTTGCTGAAGTTATACAGCCATTTGCGTCGCTGATGTTTACGGTGTAAACGCCAACTGCAAGACCGCTCAGATCTTCAGTCACAGCTCCATTACTCCAATTAATTGTATATGGAGATGTTCCGCCCGATACGGTAAGATCAATTGCTCCATTTCCGCCTCCATAACAAGCTACCTGCTGTGTAATTGCAATATTAGCACCCAGCGATCCGGGGGGTTGTGTAATTGACGCTGCAGCAGTAGTTGTACATCCGTTTACATCGGTTACAATTACTGAATACGATCCCGCAGGGAGACCACTAAGGTCCTCTGTAATCGCACCGTTACTCCAGTTAAACGCGTATGGCATGGTGCCACCGTTTACAGTTAAATCGACACTGCCATTGTTACCTGCAAAACAGGAAATATTAGAGGTGGTAGTAGTTGAAGAAGTCAGAGCGGCAGATGGCTGAGTGATATTGACTGATGCATTTGCAGTACATCCGTTTGCATCAGTAATGGTTACTGTATATGTGCCGGACGATAAATTCAATATACTCTGAAGCGTAGATCCGTTAGACCATAAATAGGTATAGGGACCGGTTCCGCCAGATACCGCCAGATTTGCTGCACCGTCACTTCCACCAAAGCACGAAACAGGTGGGTTTTGTACCGCAGTGCCACTCAATGAAGCTGCAGGCTGGGAAATAGAAACTGTTTTAACGGAAGTACAGCCGTTTGCATCCGTAACCGTTACAGTGTAGTTACCGCTTGCAACACCTGTAAGATCTTCTGAAACGGCACCATTACTCCAGTTGTATGTATAAGCAGGTGTGCCTCCATTAACACTTAAATCAATTGCTCCGTTAGAGCCGCCGAAACAACTTACGTTCGATGTAACTGAATAGGAAGTTGATAATGAAGCCGCAGGCTGCGACAAATTAGCAGAGACAGTAGCTGTACAGCCGTTTATATCGGTAACTGTAACAGTGTAAGTGCCGGAACCGAGTCCGGTCAGATTCTGTGTGGTTGAACCATTTGACCAGTTGTAAGAATAAGGTGAAGTACCACCACTAATAGTAGTTGTTACCGAACCGTTTGTTCCTCCAAAGCAAGATATGTTCACTGAAGACGCAATTGAAGCTGACAGTGATGCCGCAGGTTGAATAATAGTGGCTGTTTTCGTTGTTGTACACCCTCTTGAATCAGTAATGGTAACAGTATATGTACCTGAAGCTGTTCCCGTCAAATCCTGCGTTGTAGCTCCATTGCTCCATGCATAGGTGAAAGGTCCGGTTCCGCCTGATACAGTAAGATCAACAGCACCATTAACTCCTCCAAAGCATGAAACATTTGTAGTGGAAGTTATGGATCCTGTTAAGGCTCCCGAAGGCTGTGTAACTGTTACAGCTTTAACTGTAGTACATCCCTTGGAGTCGGTAACAGTAACCGTATATGTGCCGGCGGACAACCCTGAAATATTTTGTGTTGAAGCGCCGTTACTCCAATTGTAAGTGTAGGGAGCAGTACCACCTGAAACCGTATTATTAATGCTGCCGTTATTTCCTCCGAAACACGCAACAGTTTGAGTGACACTGAGAGAATTTACAAGGGCTGCTGCCGGTTGTGTGATGGTTATTTGTCCGCTGGTTGCACAACTATTAGCATCCGTAATGGTTACAGTATATAATCCTGCGATCAATCCTGATAATATCTGTGTTGTTGCACCTGTATTCCATTGATAGAGATAGGGAGCTGTACCACCGGTTACGGTAGCGGTTGCCGCACCATTAGTGCCGCCAAAACAGGATACGTTGGGAGTTGCCGTAATTGAAACTGCAACAGCAGCTGCCGGCTGAGTAATGGTTACTGATCGGGTTGCAGTACACCCTCTTGCATCGGTAACGGTAATTGTATACGTAGATGCAGAAATATTGCTGATATCCTGAGTTGTTGCTCCGTTACTCCAGGCATAGGTATAAGGAGTGGTGCCTCCGGATACACTCAAATTAATTGATCCGTTGGCCCCGCCAAAACAGGAAACCGGCTGTGAAGAGGTCAGGTTTGTTGTTAAAGCTGCTACCGGCTGCGTAATTGAAACCGACTTTACAGTTGTACATCCGTTTGCATCGGTTACTGTAACAGTATATGTTCCGGCAGCCAGACTGCTAATGTTTTGAGTTGTCGCTCCTGTATTCCACATGTATGAATATGGAACGGTTCCTCCCGACACTGCTACTGAAGCAGTTCCGGAATTTCCACCGAAACATGCCACAGACTGTGTCATGGAAGTGGTTGCGGAAAGAGCTGCGGCAGGTTGTGTTATAACAGCGGATTGCACGGCACTACATCCGTTTCCGTCAGTTACCGTTACAGTGTAGGTTCCGGCTCCTAATCCGCTTACATCCTGAGACCATGCCCCATTACTCCATTGATAGGTATAAGGTGGCGAACCTCCGGCAGGAGAGAGATCTAAAGAACCATTGGATCCACCGTAACACCCAACCTGTTGCAATACTACCAGAGTGGCTGTAACAGCAGTTGCAGGTTGGGTAACTGTAGTTGCACCGGAAGCAGTACAGCCATTGGCATCAGTAACGGTGGCAGTATAAGAACCTGCGGTTAACCCTGAAACAGATGCCGTTGTTGCTCCTGTGTTCCAATTATAGGTATAAGGAGCGGTACCTCCGTTAGCGGCAACTATAGCTGCTCCGTTAGATCCGCCCAAACAGCTGACAGGTTGTGTACTGCTGATTGATACAGCCAGGTTTTGTGATGGCTGAGTAATGTTGAAGGTTGATGTAGCGCTACATCCGTTAGAACCTGTAACAGTTACAGTATATGTTCCTGCACATAATCCGGTAGCTGATGGTGAAGTTGCACCATTGGACCAGTTATAGGTAAAAGGCGATTGTCCTCCGGTAACCGTAAACGAAGCACTACCGTTGCAGCCGGCATAACAGGATACATTGATTTGGGTAGACCCGCTGATTACCGGAACGCTATTATTAAGTGTTACGCAAGCGGTATCTCTCCTGGTACATCCGTTAGCAGGGTTAGTTACAGTAAGGATGTAACAACCAGCTGCATTAACAACAGGTGTTGCGGTTGTTGTACTGCCCACAATCGACCCTCCGTTAATGGCACTCCATGAATAAGTTACTCCCGGAGTGGTGGATGATCCAATAAGGTTTGTGGTAAGTGAAGTACAGGTAAGACTTTTGTCAGGACCAGCATTGGCTCCCGGAGGCGTTAAATTGTTGGCCACAATAACGGTATCGTATGATATACATGTTGAGTAGGTTGGATTTTGAACCGCCAATATGTACGTTCCGGGAGCATTTACAACGGGATGTGCAGTGGAGGCTCCTGATACAATGTTACCGTTAGGGGTTGTCCACGAGAAAGTGGCACCGGGAGTTAATGAACTGCCCTGAAGTGTTGGTGCAGGACTGTCGCATGTGATGAACATATCAGGTCCTGCATTTGAATTTACTTCAGAGAAGTTAGCAAATGTGAGAGGCCCGATAAAATCCTTCAACTCAGAAGAGTAGGATGATGATGAACGTGTTTTAATTAAGATAGAACCAAAAATGTTAAAACAAGGGCCGCTGACTGTTGCATTATCCAGACCAAAATCAGTGAGATTGATTGCTACGTTAACCAGCTGCTGGCTTTGGATATTTGCATCGTAATTTGCACTTGAACCTGAAAGGTTACCCCAGGCACCGGCAGGAATATTGGTATTGTTTAATATTGAATATACCAGACATGAAGCTCCGTTAAGCGATGCGATTTCAGCGTATCCATATCCGTTTGAGTTGGTGCCTGTAATAAAATCGCCTGTTAAATCATAAGGCCGGTTAGGCTGGGCGTTAAACCATGTGATGCCGTTTCCATTTCCATCCAGGTTGTTGATGTTACACCATATTCTGAGTGAAGAAAGCCCGCTCGAAATAGAGTAGTTGATACTGATTAATAAATCACCCGGAGAAGCTACACTACCTGTATTATCAAACACGAATGCAGTATGCCCACCGGTTGCCGCGGGACCTGTATTTACAAAATGACCTGTCGACTGATCAATATACGGTTGGGTTCTGAACAATTCGATGTCCGAATACCGGTCACCTGAAGTGCCTAATGTGGTAATGGATGCGTACATCCATAAATCGAGCGGAGATGTACTCGTTACACGTGCAGAAGTCTGTCTGCGTAAGTGTCCGGTAACATCTATAATATCGTTTTTGGTCTGAACACCACCGGTACCAATGTTCCATACTGTAGGGTTATCTCCGTTTTTCTGACCGCCGGCGGTAAAAACTGTTGAATCGACTGCCGAGCCGGTTGAAATATTATCGCGTACGCCAAATGCATCAATAAGCAACCATCCACCCATTGCCGTAAGGTTGGGAACACTCATGCGTTGTACATAAGTACGGTTTCTCCCTACTGATCCGCTAGCCGCTTGAATAATTGATTTAAATTGAGATGCAGATATGGCAGGAGTTGCTGTTGCTGCCGTTGTACCTATTACACCTATTCCGGTTCCCGGATTACCCGGCAGTACAAACCACGAATCACCATTAACAGGTGATAGCGTGTTAGCTGTTACATCACCATCAACTTCAAATCCCGAAACAAGAGTGGGAGTTAAACAGGTTGTTTGGGCAAAAAGACTACCAAATGAAAAAAAGAACAGCACAAAAAATGCTGTCACATATTTTTTGGCCGTAAACAAAAGATAATCAGGTTTCATAGCACCAATGCGTATAATTTTTAGTCGGAACCCACTTTGGGTTATTTTGACAGGTCGTTATACTGTAATTGGTGGTAAAAAGTTATTTTCGCATTTAACTGATTTTCACTTATTTATGAAAATACTTTTAGAATAAAGAGTCGGTTTTCAGCGGAGCTAAAAGCAGCTCGTTACGATCCGTTTATGAACCCTGAATGGCTTCAATTCAGAATCTGATGACCACATAACCACTGGTTGGCGGCTGGTTATCTCCCAAATCAAGAATATAGAAATAAGTACCCGACAATAAACGCTGACCCATCATATTTCCGCGAATATTGGACTCCCCATTCCACTTGTTGTTATAGTTTTTAGCCTTAAACACCAGTGTTCCCCACCTGTCGTATACCCACAATTTATTATCAGGATATTTTTCAATTCCCGGAATTACAAATCCATCATTAATGCCATCTGCATTGGGGGAAAATCCATTGGGAACAAATAAAGAATCACAATCTACAGTAATTGAAACCGGCAATTCAATACTACATCCGATTTCGTCTTTAATAAGCACCGTATAAACGGTTGACCGGACAGGAGCAGCAACAGGGTTTGAAATCGCTGAATTATTTAAATTAATTTCAGGTTTCCAACTGTATTCTTTACCCCCTGAAGCAGTAAGCTGAGCTGTTTCCGGAGGGCAAATGACCTGATTAGGGCTCACTGAAACATTGGTGAGTGAATGTGTTTTTACCAAAACTGAGTCGGAATAATAATTGCCGCATGCCGAAGTCACCATAACATAATAAAATCCTGCGGCAGGTGTTTCGAGTTCCGCAGCCACAGCTCCTAAGAGTTGTGATCCTGAATAATACCATTGGTAGGTGGCATTCAGGTAAGTTGAATCAACGGTAAGTACAGCCATTGATCCGTTACAAATATCAATTGTTCCAGGAGTCAAAAGCGCTACATGCGAACGATCATTCAGGTTAAAACTTTGCTGTACGGTACACCCGGCCATATCTGTAATGGTTACAGTATAAAGACCGGGCTCCAAATTGCCCTGGCCAACCGTAACAGCACCATTACTCCAGTTATATAAATAACCGGGGTTGCCTCCGGCAACCATTAGCTGTATGGTTCCTTTAGTGCCTTTAATACACTCAGGATAATCGATTTTTGAATGAGAAGTAATTGCAGAAGATGGTGATAAAATATTCTGCACCAGATCAATTTTACAACCCATTGAATCGGTTACAGTAACAGTATAAGTTCCGGCTGCAAGTCCACTTATGGTCTGACTGGTACTTCCATTGCTCCAATTATATTGATAACCTTCGTTTCCGCCGGTTGCTAAAACAGTAATGCTGCCATCAGACCCTTCAAAACAGGAAATTATTTGTGTTATGTCAGTTGTTGCCAGTAACGGCTGACCGGGTCCTTTCACTTCCAGAGTGGCAGTAACAGAACATCCCGTTGGACCGGCTACTATATATGTATAAACGCCGGAAGGTAATCCTGTAATGTTGTTTCCCGACATGCCGTTGGACCAGATGCAAGTATATGGTCCGCCCGAACCCGGAAGCTGCAATGATATGGATCCTGAAGATTCACCGTAACATGAAACATTTTGAACTGTTGGAATTACATTTATGTTTGTAGCAAAAGGAGCTATTGAAAACGAAGTATTAACAGTGCATCCCGAAGAATCCGTTACCGCTACCTGGTAGTTGCCGGCAGGCAGGTTGCTTAAATCTTCTGAGGTATATCCATTCGACCACAGAAAACTGTAGGGCGGAACACCACCTGAAACCTGCAAATCGATGTTACCACCTGTGGTATCTCCGCAAACCGGTTGCGAAACTATCCCTGTAACAACAACATTTGAAGCCGCAGGTACCAGCTGCGCATCTGTTATACTGCATCCCTCTGCATCATTCACGGTTAATGTATAGAGGCCCGAACATAAATTTGTTGCCTGCTGTGTTGTTTGTCCGTTACTCCAGTGATAAGTATAAGGAGGTGTGCCATTTGTGAGTGAAGTTGTTATGGTGCCGCTGCACGTTCCCGAACAGGTCAATGGAGTTACAGTTGAACTGACTACCGGAACGGGAGAGGAGGCTATTTGAACGGAATCATTTATTACACATCCGAATGCATCCGTAACAGTAACTGTATATATTCCGGCCGTAAGCTGCGTAGCAAGTGCAGCCTGCTGTGGCGGGTTCGTGTTCCACACAACGGATTGAGCAGGTACCGGCTGAACCTGAACACTAGCAGAACCATTTGCACCCGAACCACACGCATTCGTTATTACCTGAGCAGTTACATCAGAACGTCCTACAAAAATGGCATAAGAGTAGGTTTGTACCCCATTTACCGGGCATGCATCGTCTCTTACAGTGAGCGTGAACACCCACGGACGTATCGATATTCTGGATGTGTCGGGAATCCAGCAAAACTGCACTACAGGACGCGGTCCTGCACCTGTAGTAATAACGGCCCCCGGAATGGTATTTGAAATGGCCACTGATAATGCTTGTGCCGAATCGGCATCAGCTGTTTGAACAGTAAAACAAATTTGCTGTCCGGGACAGGCGTTAATTGAATTGGATGTGGTTCCGTTTATTCCGCTTGCAGTAGGTACAATGTTGAAGGAGTTGTATGTATAAACTTGTAAATCGCGCATGGTACTACCTATTTTCAACCCGTCCCGAAACTCACTAACCCTGATTGATAGTACACCGATCTGGATTTGAGAAGGAGTAAAACAGATGTCACCGGTAAGCTGGTTTATTATAAATGGTGTTGAAGAGGCAAGCGGAGTCAATGTGGTAGAAGGAGGCAGCCAGGTGATGGAATCTACGGGACCCGTCATAGGAGTTACCAGTTCATAAACAAGCGAGTCGCCGTCCGAATCAGTTACTCCCTGATTGTAATTAAACGGCTGTCCGATTGGCATAAATGCAATTGGCGAATTGTTAAAGTACGGGGAACTGTTACAAGGAGCTGCAATATTGTTAAGCCGGCTTTCTACATATATTTCACTTCCGGTAGCACACGGATTCAAAATAGTGGTAATGGTACAATTACGGCAGCATACTTTATAGCTGAATACCCAATCGCTGCAGGCAAATGGTAATGTAATGACTGCACGGTACATCCATTTTCTTAATCCGGTAGATACACCTCCGTTACAGGTAGTGGGCATGCCGGCACATGGCATGGTAATCTCAATACCATTGGGGCCTGAGATTTTATTAGCCACGGCACTCATACTATAACCGCAGGAAGCCGAACCGTAACGGATGGTCACGGTTGGCGGTTCATTGGATCCGGAGCAATCCCTGTAAAAGGTAGCATCTACCTGATATACCAAACCACCCAAACAGGTATACGTTAAATCGGCACCGGCAGCATGTGTTGCTTTTGACTGTTGGGGCAACAGCAGCAACACCGCGAAACCTGATAAGAGGATTCGCATAGCTATCCGATATTGTTGGTAAAAGGAGTTCATAAATCGCGTTATACCGGCTTTCGGTCTGATATAATTATGCGCTATCTTATACTCCTCACATGAATAAAAATCAGACAATCAGCAACTGATTCTTACAAAAAAACCGGCCCTGGCTTTCGCCGGACCGGTTCATCCTAATTAACCGAAAAGTAACCCTAAATATTATTTCGATAGCAGCTCTCTTACAATTGCTGCCACTAGTTTATTATCGGCTTTGCCGGCAAACGCTTTTGAAGCGGCCCCCATAACCTTTCCTGAATCGCCCGGAGAACTTGCCCCGGTAGTGGTTATCAGTTGCTGGACAGCCGCCCTTATCTCGGATTCGCTCATTTGAGCGGGAAGGTATTTTTCAATAATCGCTATTTCCTCCTTTTCGGTAGCGGCCAGGTCTTCCCTGCCCTGCTGCTCATAAATTTCGACCGATTCCTTACGTTGCTTTACAAGTCTTTGAAGCAATTTCATCTCATCTGCTTCCGTAACACCGGCTAAGGATCCGCTGGTATTGGCCAGCAGTATGGCCGACTTCACCGCACGCAATGCCCTTAGTGCTGCTTCATCTTTTGAAAGCATTGCCGCTTTCAGGTCAGTATTTATCTGTTGTTCCAGTGACATAATCTGCAAATAAATCAGTCAACTCTATCGTGTAAGAAAGGATTGTTGGGTCGAATTTCCGGCTTGTTTTCCTGATCCGTTCCAAGAGTATATCGCGAAATTTGCGCATCTTCCTGTCCCGGCAGATTGCTCAACTGTACATTTCTCCGCTTATATGCAGGTTCCTTTTCCAAATCGGCAAGCCCCGACGAACTGCTCATTTTCATGCTGAGCTCACGAAGCTGCATAATTCTGGTACGGGCTTTCTGAAAGGCATCTGCCTCTTCCGCATTTTCAGATTCCTTTCGGGTTTCGGCAGGAGTTGGCGGAGCCTGAAAAGTTTCAACCGGAGGAATGCTTTTCATCACAGGCTGTTCAATTTGAGGTTCCGGTGCAATAGACTTTTCTGCTTCAGGAATTTCAGTTTCAGCAGTAACAGCTGAATTTACATCAAACACAAATGTATGATCGGCTTCTTCTGTAACATCTGTATTTTTTACAATCAGCGTAGGTTCCATTGGATCCGCCTTCACCGGTTCTTCGGCAGGCGCCTCCTCCGTTTCATTCAGCTGAAAAACAAACGGTGCTTCGGCCGGGGTTTCAGCAACCGGCATATATGCTGCAACAACAGGTGATATTTCAGGTGCTGCATCATGGGTAATTGTATCAATAACAGGTTCTGCAGCTGCTTCCGCTGAAGGCACATCTGACATTTGCTGAGTGATTCCTGCTTCATCATTAACTTTACTTGTAACTGTCGGCGCTTGCATTTCAACTGAAGATTCAACAGACGGCACTATATGCAACGGCGTTGGTGTTGCAGCGGGCACTTCAGTTTGTGCAATTTCCTCTTGTTTTGATTCAGGTTGCGGCTGACTAATAGCAGCAGGTGCTACAAAAACCATTTTTGGTTCTTCACGTGAAGGGAGAACAATTTTTTCTGCAATAATGGGTTCCGGTTTTGCTGTGGGTTCACTGAAAGAACGCATCGGGATTTCGGGTACAACCGGTTCTTTTTCCTCTGCAGGAATCTCAGCCACAGGTTCAGCAGCGGGAGCCTGATCGTCCATCAGTTTAAAAACAACCTTCTCCTTTTTTTCAGGTATTACGTTTGAAAGCTGATTTTTTGTTTTAAATCCGGTTGCAATCACGGTTACGCCTACTTTATCGCCAAGCGATTCATCGTTACCAACACCCATAATTACCTCGGCAGAATTACCGGCCTGTTCCTGAATATAATCGGTAATCTGACCTAATTCGTCCATGGTTACTTCTTTGGTGCCTGAAGTAATATTCAATAATATATATCTTGCACCTTCAATGTTATTGTCGTTAAGCAACGGAGAGTCGAGAGCATTCATTATAGCTGCAATCGCCCGCTCATCACCTTCGGCACTTGCAGAACCCATAATAGCAACACCGCTCTCTTTGAGTACCGTTTGAACGTCGGCAAAATCGACATTTATATGCAACGTTTTAGTGATGGTTTCAGCTATGCTTTTCGCCGCAATTGCCAACACATCATCGGCATGCACAAAAGCCTCTGTCAATTTCAGGTTACCATGAATTTCACGCAGCCTGTCATTGCAAATTACCAATAGCGTGTCAACATTTTTCTTCAGTTCTTCTATTCCTGAGTCGGCCTGGGCTTTACGTTTTTTTCCTTCAAAAGAGAAAGGAACGGTAACAATAGCAACTGTAAGTATTCCCATTTCTTTAGCAAGTCCGGCAATGATGGGAGCAGCACCGGTACCGGTTCCTCCGCCCATTCCTGCTGTAATAAATACCATTTTAGTATTTTGAGAGAGCAACGACCGGATTTCTTCAACGTTTTCAATTGCTGCATTTTTACCAATCTCAGGTATCGATCCTGCACCACGACCGTCGGTGAGGCTTGGACCCAGTTGCACACGTACCGGTACAGGACTCATTTCGAGCGCCTGATGGTCGGTGTTACAGATCATGAAGTCAACGCCTTTGATGCCCAGACGGAACATGTGGTTAACGGCATTGCTTCCGCCTCCACCAACACCTATCACTTTTATGATAGAGGGTCTTTCTTTGGGAATTTCAAATTGCATCATTTTTAAGGGATTTATAGGTTTTAGGTTTGTTTTTCAATTTATTTTAAATCAGAATCTGCTTCATCACTCAAAAATTCACGGCCTTTTTCAAAAAATGTTTTAAACCAGTTTCCTTTGTGTTTTGGTGGCTGGGCTTTTTGACCTTTTATCTTGTCTTTTACAACCCGTTTGTCATAGTCCTGAAGACCTTTCATCACCAAACCTACACCTGTAGCATACATGGGACTTTTTATTTCATCAAATCCCTGGCCCAGGTGTTCATTAGGGTAACCGATACGGGTATCCATTCCGGTAATGTATTCAACCAGCTGGGTAATATGTTTTAGCTGAGACCCTCCTCCTGTAACTACAATGCCGGCAATAATTTTCTTTTCAAAACCCGAATTCTTGATTTCGAAATAAACGTTCTCGATAATCTCTTCCATGCGGGCCTGTATGATACTTGCCAGATTTTTTACAGATATCTCCTTTGGTTCTCTGCCGCGTAACCCTGGAATGGAGACAATCTCATTGTCCTTCATTTGCTTTGCCAGCGCCGAACCAAATTTGATTTTCAACAACTCTGCCTGGTTGCGGATTATAGTGCACCCCTCTTTTATGTCCTCTGTAATCACATTTCCCCCGAAAGGGATAACAGCTGTATGACGAATAATCCCGTCCTGAAAAATGGCCACATCAGTTGTTCCACCTCCAATATCAACCAGCACTACACCCGCCTCTTTTTCCTCCTCGGTTAATACGGCTTCCGCCGATGCCAACGGTTCAAGTATCAGGTCAACAGGTTTTAATCCTGCTTTGGTTACACACTTTTGAATATTGTTTGCCGCTGTAATCAGTCCGGTGATAATATGACAGTTTGCTTCAAGTCTGATGCCCGACATCCCAATCGGATCTTTAATACCCTGTTCGCTGTCTACAATAAATTCCTGCGGGATAACATCGATTATCTCTTCGCCGGGAGGCATTGCCAGCTTGTACATATCATCAACTATAAGGTCGATGTCCGACTGACTGATCTCATCGTTAAGGTTTGAGCGGGTGATCATGCCGCGGTGCTGCATACTTTTTATATGCTGACCGGCTATGCCGACATATACATCCTCAATTACAACATTTGATTTTGTTTCTGCTTCGGCGACGGCTTCCTTTATGGAGTTTACCGTTTTTTCAATGTTGGCAACTACTCCGCGCATTACACCAAGCGACTCAGACTTGCCCATTCCGAGTATTTCGAGTTTGCCTACTTCATTTTTTCGGCCAACAATCGCACAAATTTTTGTTGTTCCAATATCAATTCCGGCTATTATCGGTGAATTTTCCATTCAGTTATTCAGGTTATCAGGGGTTGGTTAGGATCTCGATTTAGTGGTTGTACCATCTTTTCGGGTGCATACAACCTGACCTTTAAACTTTAAATTAATAAGCGAATAATGATCCCATCCTGTTTTCTTCATAGCTTCTGTATAAAACAGGAAGAGATTATTCATTTTTTCATCCAGATTTTCGGACGACCCAAGTAAAATTCTCTGATCTCCCACACGTGGAATCAGCTCTATCTCACTGTCGGTATTGACAAAAATCTGTTCTACCTGAGCATCCCAAAAAGGATGCGCACGCAGAAACAAGGCAATATCGTTAACCTGAACCAGTACAGGCTTCATTGTCGAGTCGCCCGGAAATGCTGAAGCAAAGGCTAACTCCTTTTGCTTATAGTCATCAAAAATAAACCCGGTAGCTACTGCCACAGGCTTGGTATACTGATCCGAAACAGGCATGAAAATACCGGCATCATCTATGTAAAAATGTTCGTTATCGTTGTTGATTATCCTCATAATCGGGTCGCGCTGCCAGATTTCAATAGTCACGTATCCATCAATCGATGAATATACTTCTGCTTTCTTCACGTAAGGATTTGTATATACTATTTTTTCCAACAAACCAATGTTGATATCACGCATCGGCTGACCCTTGATTTTTCTGGCTCTTGTATTCAGCAGTTCCCTGATACCTGCAGGTTCTACAAAATAATTCCCGGTATTGTCCGCTATGGTAATCCGGAGCCCTTTACATGGCATCATCCCCTGCTGTTTCTCCGAAAAGCCAAGAGAAACTATTATCAGCACAACAGTAAATGTCCATGACACTACCGAAACAATTCTTTTGTTGAGGTTTAATTTCATGCTGTCTGAACCTTATATTTCAATGTTAATGCATCTTTCAGAGGTTTTACCAACTGGTCAATGTCACCTGCCCCCAGCGTCAATATGACCCTGGCCTCCGACGAAAGCACTTTGTCAATGACCTTGTCCTTACTGCTTATGATTTTATTGGGTATAGTAACCTTATCCAGTATAATGGCTGAGGAAACTCCCGGCATGGGCTTTTCGCGGGCAGGATAAATATCCAGTAAAATAAGCTCATCAAGCAGGGAAAGACTTTTACCGAATCCATCAACAAAATCGCGTGTTCTGGAATAGAGATGCGGTTGAAATATTCCTACTATTTTTTCGCCCGGGTAAAGCTCTCTCACCGACTGAATAGTCGCTTTAAGCTCTTCGGGATGATGTGCATAATCGTCGATATAGGTTATTTTTTCAGAATTCACCTGGTAATCGAACCTTCTCTTCACTCCTTTAAAGCAGGATAACGCCTTTTTAATTGCCGGAATTGATACACCGGCGGCCCGGGTAGCGGCGTAGGCCGCAACCGCATTCTCAACATTGTGCCGGCCCGGCCACGATAAAACCAGATCATTTTGAATTCCTTCCCGCTCCCTGATACTGAAATGGTACTTATGATTTTTAATGGTGATGTCGGTAGCGGTGAAATCAGCGTCGCCTGAAATGGAATAGGTCCAAGCAGCACCTGTATCGCATGTGAGTTTCAGCCCCGTCTTTATGATCAATCTGCCTCCTGCTCTGGTTTGACCGGCAAACTGACTATACGATGCAATCATATCAGTATGATTCCCGTAAATATCAAGGTGATCGGCATCAAGCGAAGTGATAAGCGAAATTTGCGGAAACAATGTCAGAAACGACCGGTCGTACTCATCGGCTTCTACTACTACCCATTCCTTGTCGGGATTACCGGAACCCAGCAGGAGGTTGGTGTTATAATTACTGCTTATTCCGCCAAGAAAAGCAGTACAATCGGTGCCGCTGTCTTTCAAAATATGTGCTATCATAGCCGATGTAGTGGTCTTACCATGCGTTCCGGCCACAGCAATTGTTCTTGAGCTTCCGGTAATGAGCCCTAATACCTCCGACCGCTTGTACATCCTGTAACCCTTAGTCTCCAGATAAACCAGTTCTGCATGGTCTTTAGGAATTGCAGGAGTGTAAATAATGAGTACTTCAGAGTTAATTTCCGGACCGGTAAGGAAAGCAGGTAACATTTCAACACCATCATGATAATGGACAGCGATACCTTCACTAATTAATTCAGACGTTAGTAGGGTGGGAGTCTTATCATATCCGCACACATCCCGTCCGGAAGCCTTAAAATATCTTGCAAGGGCACTCATACCAATACCGCCGATTCCAATCAGGTAAACATGTTTTATGTTATCAATACCTCCTTGCATTGGTTTTGCTCAGTTCCTTATTAGTTTTAAGACCTCACGTGCAATCACACCTGCTGCATCGCGCAAGGCTTCTCGGGCAATATTTTCACTTAACTCCTTCTTTCTTTTCTCATCTTTAATCAAATCCAGCGAGGTGTTCACCAGGGTATTCATCGCATCGGCATCTTTCACAAGTACAACGGCATTTTTTTCGGTAAGCGCAAGGCAATTATGCGTCTGATGGTCTTCAGCGGCAATGGGCAGTGGAACCAAAATCGCGGGCTTTGCCACTATGCACAATTCCGATACCGTACTTGCACCCGCCCTCGAAATTATTACTGAACAAAGTGCATAAGCGAAATCCATTCTTTTAATGAAATCAAAAACTTTAATTTTATCTGTCGGCAGTTTTTCAACAGCACTCAACGCCTCCTCATAAAATGCTTTACCACACTGCCATATAACCTGAATACCGGTTTGATGCAATTTCTCAAGTCCTGCAAGAATACTTTTGTTGATCGAGCGGGCACCCTGGCTGCCTCCGACTATTAACAGGGTTGGAAGGGTGGCATTCAGTTTAAAGTACTCTGCAGCCTCCTCTTTTTTGCCGGAAATTGACACCATTTGTTCCCGTACCGGATTTCCTGTTTTAACGATTTTTGCCGCAGGAAAAAACCGGTCCATTCTGTCGTATGCAACGCATATTTTTTGAACTTTTTTAGCAAGTAATTTATTGGTGATGCCCGGATATGAATTTTGCTCCTGTATCAAACAGGGAATTTTTTTGGAAGCGGCTGCGTACAGCAAAGGACCACTTGCATATCCGCCTACTCCAACTGCAGCCTGTGGTTTAAACTTATTAATGATCACCCGGGCACGATATAAACTGGAAAGCACCTTAATAGGAAATGCAAGGTTTGACAATTTCAAACTACGCTGCAGGCCGCTGATCCACAAACCTTCTATTTTGTAACCGGCTTCCGGTACTTTTTCCATCTCCATCCGGCCTTTGGCTCCTACAAACAGTATTTCAATACCCGGTACCTCCGCTTTCAATGCATTGGCAATGGCTATTGCCGGGAAAATATGTCCCCCGGTACCACCTCCGCTTATTATGACTCGTTCAGGCTGCTGCATGTACAGGTTTCACATTATCCGATTTATCGATGTCGCGGCTGACACTTAAAATTATTCCGATGGCTATACTTGTAAACCAGATTGACGTACCTCCCATGCTTAACATTGGGAGCGGCTGACCTGTAACAGGAAATAAATTAACCGCTACTGCCATGTTAATCATAGCCTGAAAACAGAGACTAAATGCACATCCTATCGCAAGAAAGTTGGCAAATGCTCTTGGTGTTCGATGAGCAATGTAAATTGCTCTGTAAAAAAGCAGGAGATACAATATCACAACAAATGCTCCTCCCGCAAGACCATATTCTTCGATTATTATAGCGTAAATAAAGTCAGAGTAAGGATGTGGAAGGAAATTACGCTGACTGCTGTTACCGGGTCCTTTTCCGATTAGTTGTCCTGATGCAATTGCAATTTTTGCCTGCTGTGACTGATAAGACCCGTCCGAATCGTCACTCATAAAATTTTCAATCCTGTTCTGCCAAGTGCTGATCCTTCCGTCGTATCCAACAAGTTTCGAAATGCCGATAAAAACTGCCAGAACCAGAATTCCAGAAGATACCATAACCATGATAAACCGGATTTTAACTCTTCCGATAATCATCAGGGTAACGCAGGTGGTAAACAAAACCGCCGCTGTAGAAAAGTTGGCCGGCAGAATGAGTCCGCATGTTAATACTACCGGAAGCATTACAGGTAAGAATCCTCTTTTAAAATCACGTATATTATCCTGATTTCGTGAAAGGGCCCGAGCCACAAATAATATCAGTGCAAGTTTTGCAAAGTCGGAAGTCTGAAAGGAGAGATTTACGATAGGTAATGTCAGCCAGCGGCTTGCTTCATTCAGGTTGGTGCCTCGTGCAAGGGTAAGAATAAGTAAGGGAACTGCAATTACAATTGCAAATTTCGACAACCTTGAATAAACCGTATAGTTAAGCATGTGAGCCATCACCATAAGCATTATTCCAAAAATCAAAATCGATCCATGCTTAATCAAATAATATTCCGTATTGCCTTCCTGGTATTTATAGGCCAGCGTTCCGGTAGAACTGTAAACAGCCAGTATCGATAACAACGATAAGGCTAGAACGATCCACCATATATGGCGGTCGCCTCTGAAATAATTACCTAATCCTAACAGCTGATTCATGCCTGCTTTATTTATTATTCCGGTTAAAGACTTCTGACGGCCTTCTTAAACTGCCATCCGCGGTCTTCATAATTTTTAAACAAATCGAAACTTGCACATGCAGGCGACAGGAGTACAACATCTCCTTTTTTCCCGATCTCATAAGCAGCATTAACAGCTTCGGTGGCAGATGCCGATTCCTTAATGTCAGGAACGATATCTGAAAAGGCGTCAATAATTTTCTGATTGTCTTTCCCAAGGCATACAATCGCCTTTACCTTTTCTTTCACCAGTTCACGTAAGGCATCATACTCATTTCCCTTATCAACGCCACCAACAATCCATACTACCGGTTTCTGCATACACTCAAGAGCATACCAGGTAGAATTAACATTGGTTGCTTTGGAGTCGTTGATAAATTCGATACCATGAACAGTCATTACATGTTCCAGCCTGTGTTCTATGTTTTTAAAGTCGGCAAAGCTTTCGCGTACGATTTCCTTGCGGATATCAATAATGCGGGCTGCTATTCCGGCTGCCATAGAATTGTAGAGGTTGTGTTTACCCTGAAGGGCGAGATCGAATATTGACATATGGAGGTCTTGGTTTTTAATATTTATGTGTAGGTTGTTGTTTTCGACATATGCACTCATTCCCCGGCTTTTGAGAATCGAAAAAGGATATTGCTTTGATTTAATATCATGCCTGCTTAATGCTTCATTCAGGATGGGGTCGTCGGCACAATAAATAAATGCGTCGTCACCGGATTGATTTTGTGTAATGCGAAATTTGGAATCGATATAATTTTCCAATTTATACTCATACCTGTCCAGGTGATCGGGAGTAATATTGAGAATAACAGCTACATCGGCCCTGAAATCAAACATCCCGTCAAGCTGAAAACTGCTCAATTCAATTACATAATAATCATGATCCTTAGTGGCAACCTGCATGGCAAAGCTTTGACCGACATTTCCGGCCAGGCCAACATTAAGCCCTGCGCTTTTTAAAATATGGTAGGTCAAAAGTGTAGTTGTAGTTTTTCCGTTGGTGCCGGTAATGCACAACTTTTTTGCGTTGGTATACCGGCCTGCAAATTCTATTTCCGATATAACCGGTATACCCAAACTTTTAATTTTTTGAATAAGTGGAGCTTTATCAGGTATTCCGGGACTTTTAACTACCAATTGAGCATCGGTAATTCTCGATTCAGTGTGCATTCCCTCTTCAAATGCAATAGCATGATCGGTCAGCAATTTGCGGTACTTTTCATTTATTACCGACTGATCAGATACAAATACATCTTTGCCCTTATTGCGGGCTAACAACGCAGCCCCGCATCCCGACTCTCCGGCTCCTAATACAGCTATTTTATTTTCCTGCACCACTCTTCTTTATCTCAGTTTCAATGTTACAACACTTACAACGGCAAGCATGATTCCCACAATCCAAAACCGTGTCACAATTTTCGATTCATGATATCCCAACTTTTGGTAATGGTGGTGTAAGGGCGACATTTTAAACACCCTTCTGCCTTCTCCGTATTTCTTTTTTGTGTATTTAAAATAACTTACCTGAATCATCACTGATAAATTTTCTATCAGAAATATTCCGCAGATAATCGGAATCAGTAATTCTTTTCTTATTGCAATGGCAAAAACTGCAATGATGCCGCCGAGTGCCAAACTTCCTGTGTCGCCCATAAATACCTGAGCCGGATATGCGTTAAACCATAAAAAGCCAACACATGCGCCTACAAATGCGCTCATAAACACCATCAATTCGCCTGAGTTGGGTATGTACATGATGTTCAGGTAATCAGCAAAAACCGTATTACCTGACACATATGCAAACACTGCCAGTGTGCTGCCAATTATTGCGGAACTGCCCGTGGCCAACCCGTCAATGCCATCAGTGATGTTGGCTCCGTTTGACACAGCAGTAACAATCAAGATTACAACCAACACAAACGCTATCCATGTAAATTTCTCTGCACCTTCACCGGCCCAGCTCACAAGACTTTTATAGTCGAATTCGTTGTTCTTGAGAAATGGAATAGTGGTTATAGTAGATTTTGTGTTCTCCTTCGAAAAAAGAGCATTTTCACTTCCCTGGATATCATCAATTACACTTTGATGGCTCCTGACAACAACCTTTTCTCCTTTTGCTCTTTCGCGAACAACAACATCCTGATTAAAATAAAGGCACAATCCTATTATTATTCCAAGACCCACCTGACCGATTACCTTAAACTTCCCGGCCAGCCCTTTTTTGTCCTTTTTAAATACTTTGATGTAGTCGTCCAAAAATCCGATAATGCCGAGCCATATCGTAGACAGGATCATTATTATCACGTAAATGTTATTCAGCTTGGTAAAAAGTAAAACGGGTATCAATATGGCCGAAATAATAATCAACCCTCCCATCGTTGGGGTCCCCTGTTTTATTTGCTGACCTTCAAGACCCAGATCCCTGATTGTTTCACCCACTTGCTTTTTTAAAAGCAAACGGATAATCCGTTTACCCAATACCAGAGTAATAAACAGTGAAACAATTATTGCCATCGCAGCTCTGAAAGAGAGGTACTTGAAGACACCTGCTCCGGGAAAGTCAAATGCCTGATCGAGGTATTCAAATAAGTAGTATAACATCAGCCTTCGAACATTTTAAATGTTTCTTCAAGAACTAATCTGTCATCAAAAGGGTATTTAACACCTTTGATCTCCTGGTATTTTTCATGACCCTTTCCTGCAATTAAAATAATATCGCCGGGTACTGCCAGTTCGTATGCAATACGTACCGCATCACGCCTGTCAGTCACTGTTATTGCTTTCTTAAAATGTTGGGGCGGAATCCCGCCTTTCATTTCGTCCAGAATTTTTTCAGGTTCTTCGGACCTCGGATTATCAGAAGTCAAAATCACTTTATCACTCAACTCACAGGCGATTTTTGCCATAATAGGGCGCTTTGCTGCATCACGGTCACCGCCACAGCCAATCACTGTAATCAACTTCTCATTGCCGGTTCGTATGTCCCTGATGGTATTCAACACATTTTTTAATGCATCCGGAGTATGGGCATAATCAATTATACCGGTGATCTTTTTTTCAGAAACGATATATTCAAACCTTCCTTCCACTGCCGATAAATTGCTTAATGCGGCCAGTACATCAAGTTTATCTTCACCCAGCAACACAGCCGCCGCATAAACACCCAGCATATTATAGGCATTAAAACTGCCAACAAGTTTACAGTGCACCTCATTGTTATCAATATTCATGACAAGACCTGAAAAACTATTTTCCAGTACTCGGCCTCTGAAATCAGCCAGCGAGCGCAAGGCGAATGTTTTTGTCTGAGCTTTGGTATTCTGAACCATCACTTTGCTGTTTCTGTCATCAGCATTCACAAGCGCAAAAGCATCCTCATTCAATTCATCAAAAAACATTTTTTTTGCCCGGATATATTCGTCAAATGTTTTATGATAATCCAGATGGTCATGGGTTATATTCGTAAATATTCCGCCTACAAATTGTAATCCTGCTATCCGGCGCTGTACAATTGCATGTGAACTCACCTCCATAAAACAGTACTCACATCCCTCACGAACCATTACTGCAATAAGACTGTTTAACTTAACCGGATCAGGAGTAGTATGAGTAGAAGGCACTACCTCACTGTTAATTTGGTTTTGTACCGTAGATATCAGTCCGCATTTGTAACCCAGGTTCCTGAACAGGTTGAAAAGCAACGTTGCTGTAGTGGTTTTCCCGTTTGTTCCCGTTACTCCTATGAGTTTGAGTTTTTCGGATGGGTTTTCATAAAAATTCGCACTGATAATTCCCAGTGCCGCTGAAGTGTCATTTACTTTAACATACGTAACTCCCTGTCTGATTTTGGGAGGTAATTGTTCACACACCACAGCTGAACATCCTGCTTCAACCGCATTTTGTATGTATTGGTGACCATCGGTTTGAGTGCCTCGGGTAGCAACAAAAAGTACGGCGGGTCCTGCCTGCCTCGAATCAAAAGCAACTTTACCGATTTCCACCGAAGTAGATCCTTTTACTTCAGTGATGCCGGCCTTATAAAGTATGTCTTTCAGTAATTTCATCAGCCCAGTTGAATGATTATCTCTCCCCCTTTTTCAATTTTTGATCCGGCAACAATCGACTGCTTAATTACCTTTCCTCTTCCAACAGCCCTGACAGTTAGTCCATGACTTTCGAGTAAATACAAGGCATCGCGCAACCCCATCCCCATCACACTTGGAACCTGATCGTGACGGAAAATAACATCTTTCATTTCAACAGATTGCCCTGACCAGTTAACAGCTACCCAATTGCCTTCGCCTCCGCCGGATTTCAATGGAATTCCAAGCCCTTTAACAGCTTCACGAGTCGATTTTGAAGTGCCGGTTTTAACAGCAGGTAAGTTGTTGGCCAGCGTTTCTTCAAACTTGAGTTCTTTGTGCAATTCAATATTACTCGCATAAACCTTATCCGCAATCTCCTTAAAAATGGGAGCGGCAACCTGCGATGCATAATATAAATTGTTGTTTGGCGCATAAACAACTACCATACAGCTGTACATTGGTTCATCAGCAGGGAAATAACCAACAAATGAAGCCTGATAACGCACTTTACCATCTTTATACCCTTTCCCGAGGTTGGCTATTTGTGCAGTACCCGTTTTACCGGCCACTTTATATTGCGCATTTTTGAGATTGGTTGCTGTTCCATGCTCGACAACGCCTTCAAGAGCTTGTTTTGCAAATTTTATAGTAGCAGGCGATGCTATTGAATCTTTGATGATTGAAGGTTTAAATTCCTGAACCAGCTGTCCTTTATTTCTTATTTCCTTGACAAAAAGAGGGCGCACCATCCTGCCGTTGTTTGCAACGGCATTGTATAGGGTGAGCACCTGTAAAGGAGTAAGTGAACATTCATAACCAATCGATAACCATGGCAGTGAGGTGCGTGACCAGTATTTGCTGGATGTTTCTCTTAAATAGGACGACCCTTCGCCGTTTACCTGCAATCCGAGTTTTGTTCCAAGTCCGAACGATTTTAACCGGTCCACAAATGCCTGCGGGTTTCTTGCATAAACCCTGTTTACCATTTTGCTGATTCCAACATTTGAGCTCAGTTCAAATGCGTGCTGAAGGGTAATGGTGCCATAACCACCCTCGTGTGAATCTTTCATAATTCTGTTGGCATACCTTACTGCTCCACCCTGCGTGTCAACCAGATCTTCAGGCTGAGCCAGTCCATCCTCATACATCGCCATAATTGATGCGAGTTTCATTGTAGAACCGGGCTCGGTACTCTCACCGATAGCGAGATTATAATCTTCAAAATAATTTCCATCCTTACCCATGGTAAGATTGGCAATGGCCAAAACATGTCCGGTTTTTACTTCCATCAACACGGCGCATCCTTTTTCGGCATTGTGTTGCTGTAATTGTGTGAGCAATGAATTTTCAGCAACATCCTGTATGTTGATATCAATAGTTGAAATCACATCGTTTCCATCCTGAGGATCGATCTCATTTTCATCTCTGAGCGGCTTCCATACACTTCCTGAAATGCGCTGCATAAGCCTTATTCCGTTCACCCCTTTCAGGTGATTATTAAATGATCCTTCTATTCCAACCGGTATTAATCCGTCACGTTGATACCCGATCATACGGGCTGCAAGTAATTTAAACGGTCGTTCGCGGCGACTTTTTTGTTCTACAATTAAACCTCCCTTGTATCTGCCCAACCGGAACAACGGGAATGTTTTAACCGCCATCATTTGCTGATAGGAAACATTTTTCTTCAGCAGGAAAAACCGTTCTCCGTCCCGGCGCGCTTCACGTAAAATATGTTTGTATTCACTTGCCGGCTTATCCTTAAATAAAGTACTCAGCTTCGCTGCTAATGAATCCACGTTTGCGTTGAACGATTCCTTTGTGATACCATCGGCCATCATATCCACTCTCAAATCATAAATAGGAACAGAAGTGGCCAGTAAACGACCATCAGATGAGTAAATATTTCCCCGTGAAGGATCAATTCTGCGCAGCTGAGTAGTGAGACTGTCAGCCATTGCCCTCCATTTTGCGCCCTCAACATTTTGAAGCTGCCAGATTCGTCCGACTATGGCAGATCCAAAAATCACCATGAATCCAAACACGATATACGTGCGAATCAAAACATCCTTTCTGGTATCTCCCATGTCAGTCAGACTCTTTTTGTTCAGCCTTAACAGCCACCACAATTTTCCTGGGTGCTTCAGTTGATTCTTTAATTCCAAGCGGCGCCACCACTTTGGCTACCTCTGATTGTTTACTGTTAAACATCAGCTCCGACTTATCAGAAATGTATTCCGACCGGAGTGTTTTTAGTTCTTTGGTAGTACTGTCAATATCTCTTACCGTTTTTTCGGCATAGTAACTATTGGCTATATAAACCAGAGCAATCAGTGTCAGAAAAAGTGTATAGGGAATAATACCCGAAATTTTATTATCCGGAATAGGATTGAATTGTTCCAGCCATCCAAGGTATTTCCGGGCTGACGTAAAAGCCGATCGTTCCTTTGCAGGTTTATCTTTGGTTGATTCTGATTTTTTATATCTGTTCATCCATTAAATTTTTTCAGCCACTCTTAATTTTGCACTTCTTGATCGTGGATTATTCTTCATCTCTTCGTCAGCAGGCAGAATTGGTTTTTTATTTACTGCGCGGTAAACAACTCCAATCCTGTTCCCGTACAGATCACTTTCAGAGACGCCTTGCATGTTACCATGCTGAATAAAATTTTTTACAAGACGGTCTTCGAGTGAATGATACGACATCACCACAAGTCTTCCACCGGGTTGCAGCACTTGTGACGCCTGCACGAGCAATGCCTGCAAGGCACCCATTTCATCATTCACCTCAATCCGCAACGCCTGGTAAATTCTGGCAAGAAGCTGCCGTTCATTTTCTTTGGGTACCAGATGACTTATAGTTTGAAGGAATTGTGATGAAGAGGTAATTGGCTTAACAGTCCGGGCACTAACCAGTGCGGCAGCAATGCGGCGTGAACCTGGAACTTCACCGTATTCACTGAAAATTCTGATTAACTCTTTTTCAGGATAGGAATTGAGGATGCGCAGAGCAGTTAATTCCTGCTGCTGATCCATGCGCATGTCAAGTTTATTGTCAAAGCGAAAAGTGAAGCCTCTTGCAGCTTCATCAAACTGATGCGAGGAAACACCAAGGTCGGCAAGCACTCCATTAACCGGCAGCGCTTTAAGTTCCTTTAGATGTTCAAGCATATGACTGAAATTGTCCCTTACTAATGTGAATCTGGGGTCGGTCACTGCATTGGCCGCCGCATCCGGGTCTCTGTCAAATGCTATCAGCATTCCCCTTTTACCCAATTTTGCGAGGATGGCTTTTGAATGGCCTCCTCCCCCGTAAGTTACGTCGACATAAATCCCGTCTTCTCTGATAGCCAGCCCATCCATGCATTCGTTGAGCATGACAGGGTCGTGGTAACTCACGTTACTCCCCCCCTTGTTTCCTGACTCCCATTACTTCCTCGGCAAGCGCGGCAAATTCGTTGGGCTCATTGGTAAGCAGCTCATCAAATTTCTCTTTCGACCAGATTTCAATTCTGTTGGCAATCGCCGACAAAACGATATCTTTTCCGATGCCGGCCCACTCCTGCAGCCGTTTGGGAATCAGCAACCGACCTGAACCGTCGAGCGTCAGCTCTGTGGCTCCCCTGTGAAAAAAACGGATAAACTCTCTGTTCTTTTTCAAGTAAGGATTCAATGCGTTAATCTCCGCAGTGATTTTTTGCCACTCGGTAAGAGGATATAGAGCCAGGCAACTTTCAAATCCGCGGTTCAGCACAAAACGTTCCTGCGATTCGGTTGGGAGCTGTTTGCGCAGCCCTGCCGGGAAAAGCAACCTGCCTTTCTCGTCCATCCTTACATCGAATTCACCTAATAGCTGTACCATCTTGATTTACCGGGCCTTTTCCACTTTACCCCCGCTGTTTCAGGCCACTACATTTTTGGGGTTGGTAAAGGTAAAGAAACATTTTCCACTTTTTACCACTATTTACCACAATTGTTGAAAAATATTGTTTCGGGAACTTTTCAAAGATACAACATAACTTGCGCCCTTGTCAATTAATCATTAATAACGAGGTATATATAAATTAATTGCGATCCCTTTTATGAATAAAATTCAGGTGGGAATTTTTTTGACGATGCAGCACTTTTGGAAAATGTTAACTTTGGCAGAATAAAGGCCTGGGCCAATATGCAATTAGCTGAAAACAAGAAGTTTATAGACATTGACCAAGCTATAAAGTCTAAAAACCCGAGGCTTTACCGGCTTCTCCCACCCTTTATTTTGAGTTATCTGAAAAAGCTGATCCGCCAAAAGGAAATGAATGCTTTTGTGGAGGTGCATGGAAATAAAAATGCACTTGATTTTGTGTCGGCAATTTTGGATGAATTTGGAGTGAAGGTGGAAGTCAGCGGTATTGAAAATATACCAACTCATGGCGGATGCATTATGGCAGCTAACCACCCTCTGGGGGGCCTCGATGCCATGGCGCTGGTGGAGGTGACGGCCCGTAAGCGAAAAGATATTCGTTTTATAGTAAATGATATTCTCCTGCAACTTAAAAACCTGACCTCAATTTTTGTAGGAGTCAACAAGCATGGACGCAATTCTGCCGGTGCCATTCAGTCGATTGATGCCGAATACAGCTCCGGAAATGTGATTATGATTTTTCCGGCAGGGCTGGTATCACGAAAAAAAAACGGAACTATTAAAGATCTCGAATGGAAAAAAAGTTTTATCACCAAAGCCAGAAAGCATCAGTTAGATGTAATCCCGGTGTTTATCGGAGGACGTAACACTGAAAAATTTTATAATCTGGCACGGCTCAGGGAACAGCTGGGAATTAAATCGAACATTGAAATGGTGCTTTTACCTGCCGAGATGTATCACCAAAAGGATCAAACAATATCAATTACCTTTGGGAAACCGATACCCCCCGGGTATTTTGATCGCAGCCGTTCGGATCATGAATGGGCGAATGAGATTAGGGAATTAGTATATACATTGAGGCCAAATAAGCTCTGAACAATGTCCCTATGGGATCTACACCAATGCAGCCTGTAATTGCCCCCATCGACCGTAACGTACTGGAACTGGAGCTTTCTCCCGACCGGTTTATCAGAACTACCAATAAGGGAACCAATCAGATATACATTATAAATTGCAATAACGCGCCAAACGTATTGCTTGAAATCGGGCGTGTAAGAGAAATTACCTTTCGCGAAGCAGGCGGAGGAACCGGTAAAGATTGTGATCTTGATCCTTTTGACTCCGGTCCCATTCCATACGAACAACTGATCGTGTGGAACCCTGTTGACAAGGAAATAGTCGGAGGCTACCGTTTTATCAGGTGCATTGAAGCGCTCAATGCCGGTCTGGTATCGACCCATCTGGCAACCTCCGAACTCTTTTCTTTTTCGAACCAATTTGTAAAATCTTATCTGCCGAAAACCATTGAACTGGGTCGTTCCTTTGTCCAGCCCCAATACCAGCCGAATAACGACAACCGCAAAGGACTCTTCTCTCTCGATAATTTGTGGGATGGATTAGGGGCAATCACCGTTGATCATCCGGATATCAATTACTTTTTCGGAAAAGTCACCATGTACCGTCACTTTAACCCGATTGCACGTGATATGATTTTGTTTTTTATGCACCATTATTTTCCCGACAACGATAAACTGGTGGTGCCCTTTCACCCATTGCCCTTGTTGAATGATATGAGTACTTTTCAAAAAGAAATTGCTGATTTGCCTTATAAAGAAGGACATATTGTTTTGAATCAGCATGTGCGTGAACTGGGTGAAAACATTCCTCCACTTTTCAACTCATACATGAATTTGTCATCTACCATGAAAACATTTGGAACAGCCATAAATGATCATTTTGGTGAGGTGGAAGAAACCGGTATCCTGGTCACAATCAGTGACATTTATGAAACAAAAAAGGAACGACACGTTTCCACCTACTCACCCCGGCGATGAGTAAATCTCCTCAGTCAATAATTATTCGGTCAGCGACTTTTGTTCAAAGCAATACCAATCCGAATAATTGTCCTAAACCCGATCGTCCGGAATTTGCATTTATAGGGCGGTCGAATGTCGGGAAATCCTCATTGATAAATATGCTCACCAACCACAAGGGACTGGCCAAGACTTCTTCCACCCCGGGTAAAACTCAGGTCATCAATCATTTTAACATTAATGAAGCCTGGTACTTGGTGGATCTGCCGGGATATGGGTTCGCAAAAATTTCGCGCGAAAAAAGAGAACAATGGGAAAAAATGATTCAATCGTATCTCTTAAAACGGGAAAACCTGATCAGCACTTTTGTGCTGATCGATTCCCGGATTGACCCGCAGGTATCCGATCTGACTTTTATGAGATGGATGGGAGAATCCGGACTTCCTTTTGCAATTGTTTTTACCAAGTCGGATAAACTTACCAAAAACAACCTTACTTCGAATATCGAAAAGTACAAAAATACATTGCTTGAGGAGTGGGAAACTGTTCCGGATTATTTTATCTCATCTTCTGATACCGGAACAGGCAGGAATGAAATACTTGCCTATATAGAAACACACTCCGTACATTTTAAATAATTGCAGTAAATTTATTTAAGCACATTGGTCAGTTTCCCAAAACGGGCTGCGAATTGCAACAATTCATCTCCTGCACTTTTATCATTGGTGGCGCGGGTGTACGTTTCACCAAGACTTCTGATAGTCTCGTAAATCAGATGCTGCATTTCTTCTACCATCATTTCTTTGGTCCACAAATCAATTCTTAGAGTGCAAGAATCTTTTTTATCCCAAACGGAAAGCATTAAAGCCTTGCATTCTTTTTCGCCTTCAACTCCCGAGTCGTCCGCTTTCCAGCTTATTTTTTCAGGATTCCTGCTATCGTCAAGTGTAACCGTAAATTTTATTTCTGATTGTTTCATGCTTTTCTTTGAGGTTTATAATGGGATTTTTCGAGAATTTTTTGAGCATCCTGTTCTTTGAGGAGCTGTTCTATAGTTACAGAAGGGTTTTCATTCATGTATTTCTGAACAATCTGCCAGCCGATCCATGCACCAATTTTACCGGGCGAATCAGGAGGAAACCCGCTGGTTGTAGGGCCATCATTGATGTATTTGACATATTCCGAAGGATCATTATTAAATAATAATTTTTTGTCAATAAAGAATGCCCAGATTCCTTCCTCATTGTTTCTGCACCATTCCAATTGGGTTGCGGTATAACCTGTTTTAAGGGTATCCGCCAAATCGGGAACCATCAGGTCCATGTAGTAGAGTAATTTGCCCTGATAAATCATCTGGCTGATAAGGTCTCCTTTAACATCGGATCCGTCAAAATCGCTTTGAAACCATCCCTTAACACAAGAAGGAAGAATATATTCACGGCTAAACTTATCGAACATGTATTTAGGAATTCCAAGCCGGATGTAACTCTCCTCATTGGCTCCTAAAAACATATCCAAACCGATGCCGAGAACACTATCGGCAGTTACTACGGCATAGTTAAAAGCCGAGTTATAGGTTACGATTTCCGGAAGCGGTTTTTCGGGAAAATAATATTTAAGGTGTTTCAAAAATCCGCTCAACTCCTTTTCCAGTTCGGCAGTCTGAGGATATTCCTTGTTGATTTTTTCCTGTACACTTTTGACTTCCGGATCATGTATAAAAGCATTGAGACCGGCCGTCAATTCGGTATCCGTCCCCGACCCAATCCGAATTACATTATTGCAAAAAAGGTAAAAGAAATGGCCATATTTTTGTTTCAAAACAGCGATATCAGAAGTTTGAAGAGAATCCTTATTGCTAAATAAATCCTGTTCAAAGCGTTCTAAATGAATATTTACCTCTACTTTGGATACATCCGGGTGATTCCGCTGCGATTGACACCCCATTGTTAGTAAACCAATCAATAAAGCAAGAATTTGTATCCTCTTATTCATCATATTTGTATTAAAATAGCAGTATATCTCTAAACGCCAAAATTATGAAGAAACTTATCTTTTCCGCTGTTACCTCTTTAGTATTATGCACATCGGGATTGGTATTTTCACAAAGCACCAGTACTCCTCCGGCAAGTTTTTACATCGGCCTTAAGGCAACTCCCATTGTTTATTGGGGCACTGTTGACGACAATGTGCTCGAATCGGACGGCGCCCGTGTTGGATTTACGTACGGACTGATGACCGATTTTCACATTGACAGGAGCTATTTTTTTTCTACCGGACTGGATATTTCCAGCCGTGGATTTAAGGCAAAAGCCGGAGACATAAAAATTGTTCAACGATTAAAGTATATTGATATCCCGGTGGCTCTCAAATTAAAAACCAAAGAAATGGGTTATATGACCTATTATGGGCTCTTCGGATTTCTTCCCGGTTTCCTTATCGGAGCCAATCAGGATATTGAAAGTCCTGCTTATTCAGAAAAAAAGAGGAGCAATCAGAGTGATTTCAGCTTTTTTAATGCAGGAATTCTGGTGGGTTTAGGAGTCGAATACAATATTGGAGGTTCTACGATTCTTACTGGCGGACTTACTTATAACAACAGCTTTACAGATGCGTTTGAGCCAAAAGAAGGTAACGACGCCAAGATTAAATCCAATCAAATTTCACTGAATCTGGGTGTCTTTTTCTGAGCACCAAACTCTGTGAGGAATTGATTATCAGGTCCGGGGATTGAAATTCATTTCAATCCCCTTTCTTTTTTCCATACCTTTCACAGGATGAACTGATTACCGGATTGCCTACCTTTGAGACATGAAAATCGCCCTGGCTCAACTCGATTTCCACATTGGCAATTTTGAGAACAATACCGGTAAAATAATCGATTTTATAGGGCAGGCTAAGCGTGCAGGAGCCGATTTGGTTGTATTTCCTGAAATGGCTGTAAGCGGGTATCCCCCGCTTGATTTTTTAGATTATACCCATTTTACCAGATCTTGTGAAAAAGCTGTTTCTGAAATAGCCAACGTATGTACGGGTATTCATGCAATAGTGGGCTCCCCATCTGTTAATCCCGTTTTGAAAGGTAAAAACCTCTTTAATTCAGCATTCCTGCTTGGCGATGGAAAAATTTTAGACGTTTTTCATAAATCACTCTTACCAACTTACGACGTCTTTGATGAATACAGATATTTCGAGCCGGGTAAGAAAGCAGGAATAGCTACAGTTGCCGGAGTTAAAGTAGCCATCACTATTTGTGAAGACTTGTGGAATGAAGAAGACGATCCCTTATATGTTTTTTGCCCGCTGGATGAAGTGATCGGTGAAAGACCACAACTTATTATCAATATTGCAGCCTCTCCATTTGACTACCAGCACGAGCATAAACGAAAAGCAATACTCCGACGGAATGTAAATAAATATAAATTACCACTGGTTTATGTAAATCATGTTGGCGCCCACACTGATCTTATTTTTGACGGAGGCTCTCTGGTAATGAATGCGCAGGGTTCAATTGTACTGGAGGCTCCGGTTTTTCAGGAAGCACTGATGTATGCTGACCCCTTAACTATTAAACCTGAAATTGAGATAAAGGAAAAATCAAAATTTGAAAAAATACACCTTGCACTCATTTGTGGTATCAGGGACTATTTTGGCAAACTCGGATTTCAAAAAGCAACACTGGGACTTTCAGGCGGTGTAGACTCAGCTCTGGTTTTGGCACTTGCTTCGGAGGCGCTGGGACCCGAAAATGTTTTCCCTGTTATGCTGCCATCGCCCTACTCTTCTGATCACTCTATTTCCGACTCACTGCAATTGATCAAAAATTTAGGTAATCCGGTTGAAGAAATTGCTATTTCAGAAATTTATGAAGCATTCCTGAAAGCTACCAGGTCGGTTTTTAACGGAATACCATTTAATGTTGCCGAGGAAAATATGCAGGCCCGAATCAGAGGCACGCTGTTGATGGCCGTTTCCAATAAACTTGGATATATTCTGCTGAATACTTCCAATAAAAGCGAACTGGCTGTTGGTTACGGTACCCTTTACGGGGATATGTGTGGCGGCCTTTCGGTTATTGGTGATTTGTATAAGACTGATGTTTACGCACTTTGCAGGTATATAAACCGGGAAAACGAAATTATCCCAAAGGAAATTCTTGATAAGGCACCTTCTGCTGAACTCCGGCCCGGTCAAAAAGACTCTGACTCGCTCCCCCCTTATGAGCAACTGGATGCTGTTTTGTTTCAATACATTGAAAATCAGAAAGGTCCGGACGAGATACTTCAGCAGGGATTCGATGAATCATTGGTTTCCAGAACATTAAAACTGGTCAATAAGAATGAATACAAGCGTTTTCAATTCGCTCCTATCCTGAGGGTTTCTCCCAAAGCATTTGGCCGCGGCCGTAGAATGCCGCTTGTTGCCCGGTATCTGAGTTGAAAAAAATTTGCATGTTTAACCGATATCCCTATATTTGCTCCACCAAACCTTGTAAAAACCGATTAAGAATATGAAAAAAGCTATTGTTTTAAGTCTGGTAATGGGCCTTCTCAGTATCAACTCTTTTGCCGGTGCAAGCCAGTATAAACTGGACAACTCCAGTGTTGACGCTCTGTTTGCTCAATCTGTTAATGTTACATCAACCATGATGACCGGTACAGCTGACTTGTCATTTGCCTCATTTGCCATACCGACATCTTCTTCTAACGCAATGGTAGGCGACAAAACTCCTGTAGTTGCCTTTTTGCTTGCTTTCTTTTTAGGATTTCTGGGTATTCACAGGTTTTATCTGGGAACCAAAACCATGACCGGTGTAGGATATATACTTACTTGCGGTGGTTTAGGAATTGTAGCCTTTGTTGACTGGATACTTCTTTTGATTGGCACTATCAATGATGATATTGATAAGTATGTTGATAATCCAAAATTCTTTATGTGGTAATCAAAACACACCTAAAAAAAATGCCTCCGATAAAGGAGGCATTTTTTTTGCATAACATTTTTCAGCTAAACTCTGTGATCTATCTGACTTCACCATACAATAGTTCTTGCATTTGTAATACCTGTACTCTCCGGGGATCATTATAATCACGCAGGTTCCTGTAATTTCTTTTGTCGGCAAGAAATGCGGCCCTGTTAATTCCACCAAAATAGAAATGCTGAAAGATGCCCGAACCGATTGTAAAAGCGGTGATATAATAGGCAACATATATTTCATAACCAATAAACCCCAATGAGGCGGCCGTTAATGAAAAATTCAGCAGCCCTTCTCCAACATATCCCGCATAAATATGCCCTGCTCCGGGAATAAAAGTCGACCATTTTTGAGCCGTGTCCGGATTTTTCAGCTTAGGAAACCTTTGAGGAGCATAGCTTTGAGATAATACTTCTTCGAGGCTATCTTTCATGTTTTTGGGGACTGCTGACCTTCTTACCATAACCTGCAATACACTATCCGCCTTAAGCCATTCCCTGTTTTCATTGTAACTTAATGCAAGAATAAAAAGAGAACTGCTCGTTTTTGATGTATCATTTACAAGAAAAAGCAATTGCTGAATTTCAGCTATTGCGGAATTATAATCGCTTGCCAGGTATGCTGCCAGTGCAGCCGTATGCCGGCAGCGGATTACAGTTGTATCAGAAAGCGTTTCGTACCTGAATCTTCCCGTAGTTCTGTAAGCTTCCGAATAATTACCCTCCATAATTAAACTTCCCGCTTTACCCATGAGGGCGTTAGCCAGGGTGGTATTGTCGGTCGACAACCAGGCTTGCCTTTCAAATTCATAACAAGCGGCAGTATAATTGCCCGCTGCTGTCAAACGGTTAGCAGTCTCCATCTGCTGTGCAAAACCCGGAGCGGAATTAATCAAAAATCCGCCGCAAAGGCACATGCAGGTCAACCATAATGTTATTGTCGATCCTTTCATAAAACTCTGTTCGGTTCACGTGCACCGATAATGCACTTCCCCATATATTGCCAATATAAAAAAATGTAAATAAGCTGCCAAAGACTATGAATCCCGCACTTTGCGGGCCTTTCTTTACATAGTATTCCGTTGCAGCTAATCCGAGCGCTGCCGTTTCAAGAAATACCGCAATTCCCTGAGCGGTTTTACCTGTATAAACTTTACCTGAACCGGGAACAACTGCACTCATAACCCCTGCTAATACTCCTGATTTTTTAGGATACTTCCTTAAAGTGTCGGCCAGTTGTATCAGATTGTGCTGCTCCGCTGCCATGGTATAATCATTGAAATCAAAACTGCCGGCAATAGAATCAAAGGCTGCGAGGTTTTTTTTGAGCAGGTAAATGCCTCCCTTATCCAGCAAATCAAGATTTTCAAATCCGGGTGATTTATCAATCAGTAAACTGTCGGCACTATCGAACTCACGGATATAAATTGAATTAAAAACAGCGTAGTATTTGGATTTTTCTCCTAAGGGGGAATTCCGTCTGACTTTACGCAGGTAACCAACCGCACTATCAGATTTTTGCAATTGATAAAAGCTCCAACCCCGTAAAAAACAGACCGAATCCATCTGGTCTGCAGTCAGTAAATCAGGTGTATTCAGCAATTTGCTTGTGCCAAATAATACTTCTTTATAATTGGCATTTTCAACAAGATAATTCAGAAATGAGATTTCAATTGAATTCAACTGAACCGAATCATCACCGGGCCGATAATCCTGGGCCATGACTGGAACAACAGCAAAACAAAAGAGGCAACCGAATATCCCTATACTCCGTATCACGGAACAATACGGTATTTAGCCGGTGTGTCATAAATTTTGAAAAAATCATCAAAATCACCGGGGCGTGCATCAGCAGCAGCCAATCTGTTGCATTTCATAATTCGGTCAGAAGTCAATGCAATCCCTTTTATAAGTCCGAAATCCTGAATAGCCGCTTTGCTGAAAGCTGAACAACTCATGTGAAACCTGCATTCCGCTGATACCTGTGGACTAAGAATTCTTTGATAGACATAGAGTAAAGAACCAAAAGTGAGCGTAACCGGATTGTATTTCACAACTGCACTTTCACTTTTGGAGGCTAAAAAAGTAACGGTCCGCTTTTCATATTTTGGCACGCGATAATCCTTTGTTCCGATAAGATAAAGTTCCTCCGTTTGTCCCTGTGAAAACGACTGCAAGGAACTGCTGAGTATAATAAAAGTGCTAATTATGAGTGATAATCTTTGCATTTTGAGGGATTCTGAAATCAAATAATAATTGTTCTGACTCACTATTCAATTTAATGTCCGAATACGTCTTCTTTTCGATAGTTGAATCACCTTGTGCAAATCTGATTTCTGTGACAGTTTGCGGAAAAGCAATATTTCCGATAAGCGTATAATCGCTATAGTATGTTTTTAACAAACACTGTTCATGCAAGTCGTACCATCCGGTGTAAATAGGGCGGTAATTTTCGTGAACCAGCTCAACCTTTCCCATCATTCCTGCCATGACACTTGGCGGCATCCAGGTAGTAATTACAAGGCCATCTTCAAATCGGGAATCAGTGACTGAAAATCCCAGCGCTTTCAACCCCATATCTCCGGTTTGTCCATTTAAAAAATAATACATGTAGTTCGCTTTACTGGTAGCACCACTGTTAGGTTCAATAATAACAGAGTTGGAGCCGGGATCGTAAATTCGGAGCTCGCCTTTGGAATTTAAAAAAATCCAATTGTCTTTCGGAGAATCAAAATGAGTAATCATCATACCTCCGGATGAATTATAACCGAGCGTTCCGGAAGAAGTTACATTTCTGCCCTTATTTAGTGCTTTGGCTGTAACTTTCATAGTTATTGTCTGAATAACCTGAGGGTAACTTGCTACAACTGTGCCCGCAATACATATGAGAATAAAAAATATGCGAAATGATTTCAATGACATACAGCTAATTGAATGGTTTGGAACCGGATTACCGGGTTCTCTAAACAATCATCAATTTTGGATATCCCTTAGTGGATTTCCCAGGTTTCATTACCCATGATCAATTTTCCAAGGTCACCTGCTCCTTTGCTTTTTACGGAGTGTTCAACCTGAAAATTCATTGCTTCCTCATAACATGGGCGATCATCGGTAAAGAATACGCCAAAAGGTCGGGGGAATTCATGCTGAGCGGCTTTGGGACTCTCAAAAAATCTGGAAAGCATTCCGGCTTTAACCAAATCCCGTTCATCGTGAATCCATAAATCATCAGGAGAATGACCCTCGGATAAATTAACCACGACCGGTTTGAATCCGTCCAATTTAATTCCCTTATCGTTTTCAGATCCGAAAATCAGTGGTTTGCCATTTTCTAAAAATAGTGTTTCGACTTTTTTGGTGCCCTTATCCGTAAACAGTTCAAATGCCCCGTCGTTAAACACATTACAGTTCTGATAAATTTCAAGGAATGATGTACCCTGATGTGCATTCGATCTGCGCAACATCTCCTTTAAATGAACCGGATCACGATCCATCGAACGGGCAACAAAAGTCCCTTCTGCTCCCAATGCAAGGGCGATAGGATTGAAAGGGTGAGCAACAGAACCGAATGGAGTCGATTTGGTAACTTTTCCTTTCTCTGATGTTGGTGAATACTGTCCTTTTGTTAATCCGTAAATCTCGTTGTTAAACAGAAGCACATTCACATTAAAATTCCTCCTGAGCAAATGAATAAAGTGATTGCCTCCAATGGAAAGTGCATCGCCGTCACCGGTAACAATCCATATATTTAAATCAGGACGTGTTGCACGCAATCCACTTGCTATGGCAGTTGCCCTTCCGTGAATGCTGTGCATACCGTATGTTTCCATGTAATAGGGAAACCTTGAGGAACAACCGATCCCGGAAATAAAAACAATCTGTTCTCTCGGAATTCCCAGCTCCGGAATTACCGTTTGAACCTGCTTCAAAATTGAATAATCACCACATCCCGGACACCAGCGTACATCCTGATCGGTTACAAGTTCTTTAGAAGTAAACAGTGGTTGAACTGTTGTTTCTGCCATTTTAGTATGTTATTAATATCAGATTATTATTTTGAAAGAAGTTCTTCAATCTTCTGTTTGATTTCTCCAACAGTAAATGGAAGTCCTTTAATTTTATTCAGGCCTTCGGCGGGAATCAGGTATTTGCTGCGGATAACACTGAGCAGCTGACCCATATTCAATTCAGGAATCAACACTTTATCAAAATTGTAAAGTATCTCACCCAAATTCTTAGGGAATGGTTTCAAATATCTGACATGTGCATGTGAAACATCATATCCGGCATCTCTTGCTTCTTTAACAGCAGTTTTGATAGCCCCGTAAGTTGAACCCCAGCCAAGTATCAGTAATTTTCCTTTGTCGTTTCCATTGTCAATTGTTTGAAGAGGAATTGAATCTGCAATCTTTTCCACCTTCTCTTCTCTCATGCGTACCATGAACTCATGGTTGTCAGGATCGTAAGAAATGTTTCCTGTTTCGTGCTGCTTTTCAAGACCACCAATCCGGTGTTCCAGATCTTTTGTACCGGGAACTGCCCATGGTCGGCTTAATTTTTCATCGCGCTTGTAAGGAAGGTATTTGCCACCATTCATTTCAGTCGCAAATTTGACTTCAAAAGAAGGAATATCATCTGCAGAAGGGAACTTCCATGGCTCAGCACCATTGGCAATGTATCCATCCGATAAAAACATAACAGGTGTCATGTAATCAAGTGCCATTTTGCAGGCCTCAAAGGCAGTTTCAAAACAATCGGCTGGTGATTTAGCTGCAATTACAGGCATCGGGGCCTCTCCATTACGCCCATGCAGCGCCTGCATCAGATCCGATTGTTCTGTTTTAGTAGGAAGACCTGTTGAGGGTCCTCCTCTTTGAATATTCACAATTACCAGTGGTAATTCCAGCATAACTGCAAGTCCCATGGCCTCTCCCTTGAGAGCAATTCCCGGTCCTGAAGAACCGGTTACAGAAAGCGATCCTCCGAATGAGGCACCTATTGCTGAACAGATTGCTGCAATCTCATCTTCTGCCTGAAATGTTCTCACTCCAAAATTTTTGTGGCGTGCAAGCTCATGCAAAATATCGGAGGCGGGAGTAATGGGATAGGTACCATAAAACAACGGCAAATTCGATTTCTGTGCAGCTGCAATAAGTCCGTAAGCCGCAGCCTGGTTACCCATAATTGAACGATATACCCCGGGTTTCATTTTTGCAGGATGAACAATATACCTGCTCATTGCCGTTTCAGTGGTCTCGCCGTAGGCATACCCCGCTTTTAATATTTTAATGTTCGCATCCAGGATATCGGGTTTTTTGCCAAATTTTTCTTTAAGGAAATTGATGCTGTTGTCAAGTTCGCGATTGTACATCCAGTAAAGAAACCCGAGAACAAACATGTTCTTGGAACGGTCTATTTCTTTTATGCCCAGCCCGGATTCTGTCAATGAAGCCCGGGTCATTTTTGTAACATCAATCCGAATCACACGATAACTGTCCAGCGAATGGTTTTCGAGTGGATTTTCCGTTTCGGGTATTCCTGCAAGCCTTAAGTTCTTGGAGTCGAATCCCTCGGTATTTACGATAATGGTTCCGCCTTTTTTTAATTGCTTCATGTTCGCCTTTAAAGCAGCCGCATTCATAGCTACCAGCACATCACACAAATCGCCGGGAGAAAAAATGTTTATGCTTCCAAAGTGGAGCTGAAATCCTGAAACACCCGCCAAAGTGCCTTGCGGGGCACGGATTTCGGCCGGAAAATCCGGGAAAGTACTTACATCGTTGCCTAACAAAGCGGCCGTGTTGGTAAACTGTGTACCGGTCAATTGCATACCATCACCCGAATCACCGGCAAATTTGATGATCACATGATCAAGTACGTCACTTTTCTGTTCCATATTGGAAAATTGAATGGGGTTATCGTTGAGGAAGGTCCGGTTTTCCGGAAAATTTCTGCAAATTTAAGGCTTTGGATTGATGGTTCAAAATTAATAACCAGCTATAAGACATTTTACATTTAGTTGTTTTTCAGCTAGTTATGATGATTTTTGTAAACTGTTGATAATTACACCGGCAAGTAGTGTTTTGATTACGGCCGGTGACTAAATTAGGGACTTTATGACACATGAAATTCTGATATTACTCAGTGGACTGGTACTCTTTTCTTACCTGTTTGACGTCTTTTCGCGCCGAACACGCATTCCTGCCGTTCTGCTCCTCATGGGACTTGGATTTCTGCTGCAGGAAATTACTCATTACTTCAATGTAACGGTTCCCGGTATTGAAAGAGTTTTACCGACGCTTGGCACAATAGGGCTGATTATGATTGTTTTTGAAGGCGCTCTTGATCTTCATTTCAGCAAAGAAAAATCCGGAATGGTCTTCAGAAGCTTTTTCTCGGCATTGTTTAATTTACTTGGCTCGGCAGCAGCAATAGCTTTATTGTTTCATTATTATTCCGGAGCTGATTTTAACAGTTGTATGTTAAATGCCATTCCATATGCCGTTGTTAGTTCCGCAATTGCCATCCCATCTGTTTCAACCCTTGATTCATCAACGAAAGAATTTATTGTTTACGAATCCACGTTCTCCGATATTCTGGGAATTATGTTGTTTAACTTTTTCCTTGTAAACAGGGAGGTGCAAACAGAGTCCTTTATAGCCTTCGGAGCAGATATCATTATTACATTATTGATTTCTGCCGGATTCAGCATTCTGATGCTTTTTATCATGGGCAGGATCAGCCATCATGTGAAATTTTTCCTGATCATTTCTATGCTTGTACTGATCTATTCGATGGGTAAAATGTTTCACCTTTCATCCCTGATTATTGTTCTGGCACTTGGTCTTCTCTTTAGAAATGCCCATCAAATGCCAATTAAGCGATTTCGGGAAAAGATGCTTTACGACCATTATCAGCAGGATTTTATTCAACTGCACCAACTCTCTGCCGAAAGTGCTTTTTTAATCCGTACCTTTTTCTTTATCATTTTCGGGTTCCTTATTAAACCCGAAACACTTACCGGCTTCGATACAATTGAATATGGTGTGGTGTTTATTATTTTTATTTTAATAATAAGGGTTGTTTACTATTTGTTAACAACCAGAAAAATTCCGTTACCGGAAACGTTGATCAATCCCCGCGGACTTATTTCAATTTTATTGTTTTACAGTATCCCCAATTCACAATTGCTTGGAATGGCAAATGAAGGATTATTGTTTATTGTAATTTTAGGGACAAGTCTCGTAATGACTTTAGGTCTTTTGATGACCAACAGTATCAGAAAATAACAGCTGAGTCATTCCTCAAATGAAAAGCTGATATAACAAATATCCATTCCCAAATCGAGAAATTTCTTTTCATACGTTGTTTTAATTTCAAGCACCGTTTCATTTAATTGAACAGCGTATAAATTATCGGTAGCATGATGGATGCGCACCTTATCCTCATTCAATTTTTCGAGTGTATACTCATATAGGATGCGGTTATCGGTTTTCAGATGCACCTTACCGGTTGTTCCAACCAGTTCTCTGTACATTTTTAAAAACCGATGGGAAGTCATGCGCCTGTTTTCCCTTGTTTTCTGAGGTTGCGGGTCAGGAAAAGTAATCCAGATTTCACTCACTTCTCCGGGAGCAAAAAAGGCTGTCAGCTGTTCAATTTGATACCGCAGAAAGGCAGCATTAATGAGCTGTTCCTCATTTGCTGTTTTTGCTCCCCTCCACAGCCGCGCCCCCTTTATGTCGATACCAACAAAATTACAATTTGGATACCTGCGGGCCATATTAACCGTATATTCTCCCCGGCCACACCCAAGTTCAATTATAATAGGATAATTATTCCTGAATACTTCCTTATTCCACCTTCCCTTCAATTCGTGATCGTGGTCCAGAAATAAGCCCTTGGGTTGATAAACCCGGTCCAAAAGACCAAGTTCTGCAAAGCGTTCCAGTTTTCGTTTCGGCATAATGATGATGAATCCGCGAAATTAGGTTACACGGCATTTAATAACAAGGCAGGCCGTATCAGCTCCGGTAATAAACCTATTAAAATCAATGGACTTTTCATAATATTACCGGCTGGAATTTGCGATATTCCTTCGTCTCACCAATAGGAAGCATATGAAATATATCAAAGGTCTTGATACACTACGCGCCTTTGCAGTAATTTTTGTGATTATTGAACATTGGTGGATCCCATTTGATATCCATTCACCGGCATTATTGGTGTTAATAAGAGGTTTAATTCCTGACGGCGGATTCGGGGTAGACCTCTTTTTTGTTCTGAGCGGCTATTTGATATCCGGTATATTATTGAATGCAAGAGAACAAAATAATGAGAGAAAATGGCATACCATCAGAAATTTTGTAATTCGACGCTCCCTCCGGATTTTTCCTGTTTACTATGCTACACTACTTATTTTACTCCTGATTGGTTTTCCTACCATAAAAGAAAATCTGGTGTGGCTGGTGTCCTACACCAGCAATATATTGATATACCGGACACTTGCATTTAATGCTTTCTCTCATTCATGGTCGCTGTCGGTTGAAGAACAGTTTTATCTGGTCTGGCCCTGGCTGTTGATTTTCATAAATGAAAAGTACCTGAAATTCGTTTTTGCCGGTGCAATTGTCTTGGGAATTACAACAACTATTTATACCATGAACGTTCTCGATAACTGGGCAGGATTCATGTTAATGCCCTCTTGTATGCAGGCGTTTGGAATAGGCGGACTCTTGGCCTACTCAAAAGGGAAATCATTTGAACAATCGTTATCTAAAGTCATTAATCTGATTTTTCCGTTTGCTTTACTGCTTCATTTTTATTTTTCATTTTCAAAAGATCATGACCCACAATATAATTGTCTTTTTTTAACTGTAAACAGCATTATTTCTGTATGGCTGATTATGAAAGTAATTAATAACAAATCTGAAGTTATCAGAAAATTTCTTCTTGAGAATAGGTTCTTAAATTATATTGGTCAAATAAGTTATGGGATTTATCTGTTCCATTATGTTCTCACACCTATTTATGAAAAAGAAATTGTAAAATATTTTTCAGGTAGCGATCCGGTTGGAAATATTTTTGTTGATTGGAAATATAATTATCCGATTCGTTTGCTGTTACTTTATATAATTGCCTCCTTAAGTTTCAAATATTTTGAAAAGCCCATCATAAATCTTAAGAAAAGATTTGAGTATTTATCTTAGCTTTTATTCAGTTTTCGATCCGGGTGTGATTATCGGCTGCAACTAACTATCTTTATCAGATGCAAAAAGTACTGGTAGCTCCCCTCGATTGGGGTTTAGGACATACCACCCGCTGCATTCCGGTTATTGAGCAACTGAAAAAATCAGGAGTTAGTATAGCCTGTCTTGTTTCGAAGCGTCAAAAGGACTTATTGGGAGAAATTTTTTCAGACATTGAGTTTATTGATAGCAATGGGTATAATATAACCTATCCCTCCTCAGGAAATCTGGCAATTGCAATGTTGTTGCAAATTCCAAAATTATTGTCGGGTATTCGCAAAGAAAACAAGCAGATAAGTAAACTGATTGCTCAATATGGCATTACACATATTATATCCGATAATAGATTTGGTCTATATAATTCATCTGTCAAAACTGCTTTTATAACACATCAGGTTCATCTGGAGGCTCCGGCATTATTGAAACCTGTTCTTTTTTATTTGAACCGGTATTTTATTGAGAAATTCGACCAAATGTGGATTCCCGACAACCCACCACCCGGGAATCTGGCCGGTTCTTTATCTTCACCTTCCGGCATTCGTATACCGTATTTTTATACGGGTCCCTTAACGCGATTAACAGGTTTGAAACCGGGGAATAAAAAAGTTTTTGATATTATTCTGTTAATATCAGGTCCTGAACCTCAAAGGAGTTATTTCGAAAAACAACTTTTGGAACATTATAACTTTTCCGATAAATCTATGCTTGTAATCAGAGGACTTCCCGGTTTGGATGAAAATATACCTTCTAAAAAAGGTATTACTTTTCTAAATCACATTTCGGGTAAACATTTAGCAGAATTGTTACATCCCGAAACTGTCCTTATCTGCCGTAGCGGTTATTCCACTTTGATGGATTTGTATAGTATGAATCATTCCAGGACAATCCTGATTCCCACACCCGGTCAAACAGAACAGGAGTACCTTGCTTCTTACTGGAATAAACAATTTGGCTTTAATGTGCTTTCCCAAAAATCATTTGCATGGGATAAAACAGATCTCGGCACAAAAGCTTTCCCGGCATTTGATAATCGGTCAATTTTTAGTGGATTAGATCCGACCCTCAAGCGCTTTTTAGAATCAAAAAATCAGCAAAACTGAACAAATTTCACATCTTTTGTTGAAGTATATCAGTCAAAAGTTAAACTTTTGTATACCTTTGCTTCCTTCATGGTTGCTGCTTTGCAAAAAGCAGTATTAAAAGGGAATCCGGTTTAATTCCGGAACAGTCCCCGCTGCTGTGAGCCCCGTTTATCTAAGGCTATATAGCCACTGCGGATCCCAAATCCCGCGGGAAGGCAGCCTTAAGAAGGGGTAAGTCAGAAGACCTGCCATAAACATTACTTAGTTATGCTTTCGGAGGAAAAGCGATGAGTACCGACCGGATTTAAAATCCCTGTTTTACTCATTGTTTAGCCCTAAGGTTTTGTGTACAATGAATAAAACTACATGCATTCTGTTTTTCCTGTTGTTGATGTCACTTTCAATTCTGACATCAGCTCAACCAACTGTTTCAGATACTCTCAGTTTAAAAACAGTAGATATATTCTCTATCAGAAAAGAAAATTTTAATCCTGGTGTATCTTCTTTAATAATTGATTCAACCGTGGTATCCGATCCGGGCGAAACTGCAGCAACTGTATTGAATAATTATTCATCGGTTTTCGTAAAATCATATGGTCAGGTAGGGTCCTCTACCCTTTCAATTCGCGGTACTGAAGCAAGACATACTGCAATTTTATGGAATGGCTTTAACATCAATTCCCCAACATTAGGACTCACTGATTTGTCATTGATTCCTTCTGCTGCAACATCTTCTATCAAATTATTTCAGGGAGGCTCATCTCCTGTTTTCGGAAACTCCTCCTTAGGTGGAACTGTAATTTTAGAACCATTCACTCCTGAATTTTCTAAAAATTTCTATGCGAAAGTAGCTTTAGCTACCGGCAGTTTTGGCAATTTGCATGGAACCGGTATATTTAATATTTCAGGAAGGCTTGTATCTTCAAGAACTACTTTCTTTTATACAAGTGCCGATAATAAATTCAGTTTCGAAAACAGTGCACTGAAAGATCATCCTGAACAGATTCAGCAGCATGCCAAAGAATCGTTTCAAGGATTTTTACAGGATTTAACAATTAAAACGGGAATACATTCCGCATTATCTGCATCTGTTTGGTATCAAAATGCCTACCGGGAAATACCACCAACCATGGTGGTAAGTGAAAGTCAGGCAACACAACGTGACAGTTCTTTAAGACTGGTAACGTCATGGGCAGTACAATTCAAAAAAATGAAGATAAATGTTAAAGGCGGCTACTTTAATGAAAATCAATTTTATGAGGATCCCCTTCATGCCTTAAATGCAATATATAAATCCTACAGCTGGCTAAGCGACGCCTCTTTTGAAGGGTATATCAATAACACCATTATGATTCATGGTGGGATATCTGATACCTACAGCAAGGCTCATTTTGCTGAGTATACAGAAGAACAAAACCGGAACGAATTTGCTTTGTACACCGGCGCCGTATTCACATTTATTGAACACACTTCATTGGCCATAAATATCAGGAAGGAATTTACTCATTCAGAAAATCCTCCGATTTGCCCCTCCATACATCTTAAATCACTTTTATTTAAAGAAAAAGTTTCAGCCAGTGCATCAATGTCACGTAACTTCAATCTCCCTTCTCTAAATGATCTGTATTGGATACCCGGTGGCAACCCCGAACTTAAACCCGAAAATGCAATGAGTTATGAATCAGGGTTAACCTTTTTCGAAAATAACCAAAATTTACCTGATATACGAATAACAGGATATTACTCAGCTGTAAGTAACTGGATAAAATGGGTGCCGGGAGCTGCAGGCGTATATGAGCCAATAAACATTGATCATGTTAATTGTACCGGTTTTGAATTAGGTGTATCTCATCAAAAGTATTTCGGAATTTTATTTATGAAGGCTAACCTGATGTATTCTCAAACACATTCACAATGGATATCGTCAGACAATTCAGCTGCAGCACCAAAAAACAAGCAATTGATATATATACCGATTCATTCAGCTTCAGGTAATATTTCAGCCTCAATTGACAATTGGACTATTCAATATCTTCATAATTTCACCGGAAAAGTATATACTACAAGCGATAACAGCGACGCGCTTGATGGTTACCAGATCGGAACGCTGAGAATACAGCATTCCTTATCAAAATCTAATTTCGAACTCAGAATATATTGCCAGATTAACAATCTATGGGATGCTTCTTATCAGGTAATTGCGTGGAGGCCGATGCCCGGCAGATGGGTAATGTTTGGTACACAATTAAATATTCATAAAAACAATAAACAACAAAAAATATAAACATGAACATCTCAAAACAATCAGCATTTGCATCAGGCATATTAGTCTTGTCATCAATGATGATTTTTCAATCATGCAGTCAGGATGAAGAAAATAACGACCCGATTCCGGACTACAATTCTTCAGGCGTTTATGTTGTAAACGAAGGCGGGTTCAATGCCGGAAACGCTTCTATATCATTTTTTGACATTGCAGCAAAAACAATGTCCAACAATATTTTCCAATCGGCAAATGGATTTCCTGTTGGTGATGTGGCCCAATCAATGACCATTAATAACGGCAAAGGCTATATTATTGTGAACAACTCACAAAAAGTAGAAGTTGTTAACCTTTCAGATTTTCATTCTGTAACGTCAATTGGGGGATTCAGTGGTCCTCGTTACATGGTTGTTAAAAACAATAAGGGCTATGTGAGTGATTGGTTTTCAAATCAGATAAAAGTCATTGATTTAAATTCTAATGGGATCATAAAAACCATTCCAACAGGAGATGGTCCTGAAAAAATGTGTGTGGCAGGCACCAGGTTATTTGTGGCCAACTGCGGAGGCTATAACAGCGACAGCACCGTTTCAATTATTGATACCGGTAATGATTCGCTTATTTTAACGGTACAAGTAGGGTTAAATCCTAATTCGGTGGCTACCGATTTGAATGGAGTGGTTTGGGTGTTGTGCGGAGGAAGTACCGGGCCCGATTTTACGGGAGGAACCGCCGACGATACAGAGGGTTCGATTTGGAGTATAGAGCCGTTGGGCGGAACAGCAACACTCCGGTATACATTTCTCTCTTCACAACATCCGATAAAAATGGTGTCAGACGGGCCCGGACGGTATATGTATTTTCTGAACGGAACAGATGCATATACCGGAAAAATATGGGTTTTTGACGCTGTACCTGTTAACATCAGTCCTTATTCAGTGGTTTCGAAATTCTTTTACGGTTTGGGTGTTGACCCGGGAAGCGGAATGCTTTACGGCGGTACCGCTCCCGATTTTCAACAAAACGGAAATGTGTACAGGTATAGCGGAAGTGGTGTACTAAATGACTCCGTTCAGGCGGGGATAGCTCCCAACTCATTTGTTTTTAAAAATTAAATGAAGCTACTGAACGGTTGTAACTATTTCGTTTGATGTAATAGTGTTACTTATATGTCCTGCACGGTCTTTTATGTAAAGGTCATAACGGACTGTATCATTCGGAATCCCTATCAGGTAACCTAAATAACTGATAACAACATCTCCTTTAAGTGATGTGTTGTTGCCTGTTGGCTGTAAATAAGGCAACCTGTACGTCATCAAAGTTGGATCCGGAAATACTATTGGTACAAAAACACCATTTTGCTTCTCGAACAAGGTGACATAAATATCTCTTGTAATAGTATCACTCGATGGGGTTCCTATATCACCGTCACCGTCTTCAAACGAAAAGGTGAGTACCAATGAATCAATTCCGGAAAAACTACTGGCATATTTGTCAAGTTTCTTGAATTCAATCTGAGGGACGACGGGTAAACTCCCCTCCTTTTTGCATGAGGAGGCTGTTACTACAGCAAAAACTGCCAGTATTGCGACTAAGTATCTCAAATTCAAAGGCATGACTTGGTAAAGTTAATAAACTTTGACAATAAAATGAGGGTTGTGCTTACCTTTGGGTTAAACTATTAATTCATATGGCACTTATTTTACCCGTGAATGACATTTCACCAAAGATTGGTAAAAAATGTTTCCTGGCTCCAACTTCTACCATTACAGGAGAAGTGGTTATGGGCGACGAATGTTCCGTTTGGTTTAATGCTGTGGTAAGAGGTGACGTCAATTCCATTACGATTGGCAAC
>DASUFP010000020.1:0-4747 GCA_036274495.1 Bacteroidia bacterium | reverse complement strand
GGTATTCAACTACGGCAATTTCAACCAGGTTTCAATGGCCGCATTTGATTCGGTAGAAGCACAATTAAACGGCGATTATTGTTCTCATTTTGGTCTGTCGGCAGGACTAAATCCTGTGATTCTTCCATCCGGTTCAATAGCTATTACTCCCGGTGATTCTTTAGAACTTTCCATACCGCTTTTGAGTGGTCAGAGCTGCCTGTGGACAACCGGATCTTCTAATTCATCCATCTGGGTACACAATCCCGGTACGTACACCGTAACGGTAACCAACACCAACGGATGTTCAGGATCAGCCTCAAGAACCATCAGTAATCCAAACCCCTTACCTGTCGAACTGGTCTCTTTTAGTGCACTATCAGCAACGGATTATGTTCAACTTGAGTGGACGACCGCCTCAGAAACATATAATGATTATTTTATTGTTGAACGATCTACTGACGCCTTTGCCTGGGAAATAGTTGGAACCGTAAACGGAGCTGGTAATTCGTCTACTTCGCTTACATATATTTTAATTGATTCCGATCCGCTACCGGGTACATCCTACTATAGATTAAAGCAGGTTGATTTTAATGGGACAGTCACTGAATCACCAGTTATTGTTTGTCACCATTTAACACCTGAACCGAATAATCTCACGGTGAAAATTATTCCTAATCCGTCAACCGGTACCGATGTAACATTACTTGCTTTGGGTAAAATTCCTGATAGTGGTATATTGATACTGGTAACTGATAACTACGGAAGGCAATTATTTAAAACATCGTCACATCAATCGGCCGAAAAAACAAGTCTCATTCCCCTTCACTTCGAAACCGCGCTTACACCCGGCGTTTATCTTGTAACGGCCCTTACCGATCAGCAAGCATCCGTCACAAAACTTATTGTACAATAATCCTGATAGTCCGGATTTCATACGTTGAACTTACACATCTTAACATAAACATCACAATTAATTATTCTGACAAAATCATTCAAATTGCTTCACTAACATAAATTTGTTCAAACATCAAAAGCATGAACCATAATTTTACCAAACTCTTTGCAATCGCCTCAATGGTGATGCTTTCAGTTGTCTCAAAAGCAGCCGGTCCGGGGAACGGAGTTGCTCCTTACACAATCGACAGTCAGGATACTGTATTTTATGATTTATCAATGGCATCAGTGGTCGGAACGGTTGTTTCATTTCCTGTATATATTAAATCCGACGATCAGGTTTTCGCCCTCGATTTTGCATTTAAATACAACCAGCTCAATTTCGAATACGACACCATCCTGAATCTTTCAAGCTACATTGATCCGCTCTCGTATTACAATCCGGCAGATTCTACCGTTCGGCTCACCAGCTATAGTTTGTCACAGCCCTATCCGAATGATACAATTTTGGTAATGGTTCGTTTTAATATTATATCAGGCACTTTTTGCTCCGGTGACATCTATGATATAACCTCACAATTAAATGGGGATGCCTGCACCAGCAGGGTAATAGAATGCCAGCCGAGTGGTATTTCCGATATTCTCTCCTCCTCATCAATTGCCCTGTATCCAAATCCTGTTTCAGATTACCTGACAATTACCAAAGCGCCGGAAGGAACAAAAATGGAACTGATGGATCTGAAAGCATCGAGTGTTCTAAAGGCGGTTGACCAAATAAATACAAATGAAGAAACATTGAACATCAGCACACTCACCAACGGGGTTTACCTGGTACGTTTCACCAATAAAAAAAGCGTCTTATGCCGACGTCTTGTTGTGAGTCATTAAGAACACTTTTCTCTGATATACTTTTCCTGAATACCCCGGTTCCCTGCCGGGGTTTATTATTTCCGGAAATTAATTTTTGGACATTACTCTTTTCAGCCCTTCTTCTGCCGGAGGGTATACAGGACGCAGTTTAAGTGCCTGTTTAAAATCGGCAGCGGCATCTGCCAGATTACCGACTGCTTCATAACAGATACCCCGGTTATAATATGCTTCGGCATAATTTGGATCAGCTTCAATGGCACGCGTATAATGTTTAATAGCTTCCGGTTTTACATCGAGCAGTACATGGTGAATGTATCCCAGGTTAAAATGGGCTTTGGCATTTTTGGGGTTGATTTGAATAATGGTGGTGTAATCCTGAATGGCTTTGTTCAGTTCATTGTGATCCTGATACCATAATCCGCGTCCGTAAAATGCCTCTTCGCTCCGCGGGTTTATTTGAATGGCGTTCGAAAAATATCCTTCAGCTGCAGGGTCGTTTTTGATCTGGTACAGGATGCCAAGCTGCATATAGGCATTATAGAACGAAGGATCTATTTCAACAGCATTCTGAAACGTTGAAACCGCTTTAGCGGTATCGCCTGATTCCTTATAAATCATTCCTTTCATGAAAATAGCCGTAGTGTTTTTCTTGTCGCGGCCGATTACACCGTTTACCAGTTCCATTGCGCCGTTGTAATCGCGGACTATAAAATAAAGTTCCGCGAGTCTGTTTGCAGCCTCGTTGTTGGTTGGATCCAGCTGCAGTGCCCTCTCGAGAAATGTTTTGGCGTTAAAGGTGCGGTTCGCTGCAAAACTAAGATCGGCCATTGTAAGAAAATATTCGGCCTTGCTCGAATCAATTGCCATTACCTGATTCATATCTTCGAGTGCCTGGGCATAACTTTTTCTGTCGATGTACAAACGGGCACGCTTGTGAAGCAAGGCCGCATCGCCGGGATGTGAATTGATTTGTTCGGATAGTGCCGCCAACTCTTTTCCAGCGGCGCTGGTGTCGGACTGCTGCATCGGTGCCGTCTCCTTTTGATCGGTTTTGGGAGTACAGGCTCCTAATGAGCAAATGAATAAAAGTGTAAGAATTTTGTAAGGCATGATTGAAGCAATTGAACCCCGAAAATAGGATTAAAATGCGAATGCCGGGAGAAGTTCCCCCGGCACCCGGCAAAATACCCTGATGAAATTGCTGGTGAAGAGTTTTAGTGCATTAACCTTCTGTTCCTGTACCGGCAGTTCTGATCTTTGTTTCGATCTCATCCGACAGTTCAGGGTTATCCAAAAACAATTGTCTCACGGCATCGCGGCCCTGACCCAGCTTGGTATCACCATAGCTGAACCATGAACCGCTTTTCTTAATGATTCCAAGTTCAACACCCAGGTCAACGATCTCCCCTGTTTTTGAAATCCCTTCACCATATAAAATATCAAATTCAGCTGTCCTGAAAGGAGGAGCAACTTTGTTCTTCACAATCTTAACACGGGTACGGTTTCCTACAACCTGCTCAGCATCCTTAATCTGGCCGATTCGGCGGATATCCAGTCGCACTGATGCGTAAAACTTAAGAGCGTTACCGCCGGTGGTTGTTTCAGGATTGCCAAACATAACCCCGATTTTTTCCCGTAACTGGTTAATAAAAATACAGCAGCAACCGGTTCTGCTGATTGTTGCAGTGAGTTTCCGCAAAGCCTGGGACATGAGCCTGGCCTGAAGACCGACTTTTGAATCACCCATCTCGCCCTCTATCTCACTCTTTGGGGTGAGTGCCGCCACCGAGTCAATAACTATAATGTCAATAGCCCCTGAACGGATCAGGTTTTCGGTAATCTCAAGCGCCTGCTCCCCATTGTCGGGCTGCGATATCAACAAATTCTCAATATCCACCCCCAGCTTTTGCGCATAGTAGCGGTCGAACGCATGCTCTGCATCTATAAAAGCTGCAATACCCCCGTATTTTTGAACCTCCGCTATGGCGTGAATGGCCAGGGTTGTTTTACCGGAACTCTCGGGCCCGTAAATTTCAACTACCCTTCCTTTGGGCAACCCACCTATTCCCAGTGCTTTGTCCAGTGTAATGGAGCCGGTCGAAATGGCCTCCATCGGTTCTACAGGGTCGTCCCCCATCCGCATAATAGTGCCTTTACCGTACGATTTTTCAATGCGGTCGATGGCCAGCTGTAAAACCTTCAGCTTCTCTTTTGATGTATCTGTTGTTGACATAATATGGTGATTATTTGATTTTTAGAACTCGAAACGCATCACTCTCTCCTGTCCGTTATGCCTCCTTTTCAGGGCAAAGCGTTTTTAAAATTTCGGATTTTTTAAGGTATGCTTTTTTATTTATATATTATTGTATTTCAGCGTACTAATTTAAGAATGATTGCTTAGATAACGTTTAAATGATTGTATTACTATCAAAACTGACCTTTACAAATATGTGCATTCTTTTGGAATAAAAAAGGGGTTGTTAAAAAAAATATTGTCAGATTGAAATTGGGCATGCTGGCCGCCGGCATCAAAAAAGGTTACCCCATTACTGTATATTTACCTCTTCTGCTCCCCTTTAAACGAGATTCAGAAATCATCTGTATGTGGAAATGTGATACCTCTGTACCCGAAAAAACCGTAAACCGGTCGCTGTTGTTTTCTGAGAACCTCCTTTTTCAATTAATACTATTATGTGTGGCGGTAATCTTCTTCTTTTCATGTGGCGGATCCGGCAAGGATGCGCCCGCTTCAACAACCCGTGATACACTATTGAGTCCCCCTGTGTCAACAATTGTTGTGCCCGTACATTACACTATTCAGGAACTGGATGACCTGGTGAATTCAAAAATCCGGGGAACGTTTGTTAAAAAGTGGATGCTGCTCGACCAGCGGGGCGATTCACTGTATATTGAACTCTCCCGCCGAAAAAACATACATATCACCCGAAAAGGGAAAACATTGTATTACGCGCTTCCTATTGCCATTAAAGGATTGTATGTG
>DASUFP010000019.1:0-6574 GCA_036274495.1 Bacteroidia bacterium | reverse complement strand
GAGCTATTCGATTCAATGAGTCGACAGTACGCCCGATGGGACGAAACGCAACAGGGGTTAGGGGAGTCACGCTGGGAAGTGATAGTGATGAAGTAGTTGGCATGGTCTGTGTAAATAACCCGCAGGAAACCATCCTGGTGGTATCGGAAAAAGGCTTCGGTAAAAGAACAGATTTGGAGGATTACAGGGTGACCAACCGGGGCGGAAAAGGAGTAAAAACCCTTAATGTAACGGATAAAACAGGCGACCTGATTGCAATTAAGGGTGTAGAAGATGCCGATGAACTTATGATTATCAACAAATCAGGAATTACCATTCGCATGCCTGTAGCCGATCTGAGAGTAATGGGAAGAGCTACCCAGGGTGTACGGCTGATAAAGCTCGATGATGATGATGAGATTGCTTCGGTAGAAAAAGTAGATGAACAAATTGCAGAGGTTGAAGCTGAGGGCCTGATAGAGGCCGCGGATGTTGATCAGGGGTCCGTTTCAAATACGGAGAATGAGGAAAACGACTCAACCGATACCATTGAAGATCAAGAATCTCCAGAATAATTTTAACTCATAAATAGTTGTATATGAAAAAATTACTGTGTTTATTTGGAGTGTTAGTTTATATATATTCCGCTCCGGCTTTAGCTCAGAAAACCAAAGTTCAAACTGCGTGGAACTATTATAAGTACGATGAACTTGACAAGGCAAAAGCTGCAATAGATGAGGCATCGGCGAATGAGAGTACTTCCGGCAGTTCGAAGACCTGGTATTACCGGGGATTAATATACCAGAAGATGTATAAGCACGAGAAATACGGCTCGCTGGATCCCGACTGCCTGATTAAGGCATTCGATTCGTATTCAAAGGCAATAGAACTTGATCCTAAATATGAATTTGCTGCAGAAATCGGGCAAAACAAGCGGTGGGTTGCCAACCAGATTTATGGTGCCGGTGTCGATAAATTCAATGCCAAGGAATACCAGTCGGCTTTAAGCAATTTCGAATATCTGATAAAGCAGGATGGAAACGACACACTTTCTCTTTTAAACGCAGCTTATTGTGCCGATAAAAGTGGCGATAAGGTCAAGGCCGGTTCCTATTACAGCCGACTGATAAGCATGAATTATAATGACCCTAAGGTGTATGTTTTTTACAGCGGCATATTGAAATCCGACAACCGCAATGAAGAAGCCCTGAGGGTTATCCAGGACGGAAGAAAACGGTTTCCTGCTGAAAATGCGTTGATCATTGAAGAGCTGAATATGTATTTGACAGCCGGCAAAGACAAAGAAGCATTAGAATCGCTGAATTTCGCCATTCAATCCGATCCGACCAACAAGAATCTCTATTTTGCAAAAGGTTCTGTTCAGGATAAGCTTGGAAATAAGACAGAAGCTGCTGCAGCCTATAAAAAGGCCATTGAACTCGATCCGAACTACTTTGATCCTAATTACAATCTTGGAGCCATGTATTTTAACGACGGGGCAGAAATGGCAAACAAGGCCAACGACCTCAAATCGAATGCTGAATTTGCCAAGGCTAAAACCGAGTATGAGGCGAAGTTCAGAGAGGCTATGCCGTATCTGGAAAAGGCACTTGAAATTAACCCTAAAGATGCCAATACTTTAATCTCCCTCAAGCAGCTTTATGCAAGGCTGAATGAAATGGAGAAGTATGAAAAAGTCAAAAAGATGATGGACGAAAAATAGGTTCCGCATCCACAAGAAAGCCCTGTCATTTGACAGGGCTTTTTTTATACCCGGAAAAGAGTTGTTCCCGGACGGTAGAGTCCGGTTACAATTCCGTACCAAAACCGGGAACCTTGATTTTGCAGGGGATTCAGGGTCTTTTTTCTATTTAACATAATATTAATTATCGGACACCTTCGGAAGTTTATTTCTCAATTTAGAAGCCCTCAGAGGCCCGATAATTTGCACTATGTTAAGTGCCTTAAGGAGCCTGACGGCTCGCAGGGTGTTGATGCTCCACCACTCGAAAAAAGAAAATTTATAAGGAATCCCTTTTTGTGGTATCGGGAAAAGCATGAGGTAGATCAAATGGTTTTATGGATGACGGTTCTGTGTGCTGGATATTGCTTGGTGATATTATTAAACATTGGTTTGTTGGCTTATTATTGCATGAAATGATATTAGTTATTGCTTGAATACCTATTGCCACCAGTGTAAGTGCTGATAATCTAATTGACAACCAACCAATCCTACCACTTGTATTATTAGCACTTATTGTACTTCTCCTTAATTCATCACCTTGTTTGATGATTAAATCCCTTAATATTTTCTCTTGGCGTTCCCTATCCCTATAATTATTCCACCCACCAGCATAGTAAATATCATAAGCCCTATCCGTTAATCGTTCCCCTTCATTTTGTTTTCCGTAGCTTGGGTGGTTTATAATATTAGGTTCTATTAGCCTAAGTCTCAATAAATTTTTATACAATGGCTCCCATTTATCTTGATGTATTAGATTGGGAAATTCCACCTTCATAACTTCATAGAAGCTAAAGCTGTCATATTTTACAGCCACAAAATTTATAAATAATTCTATTTCTCTTATTTGATCTGTGTTTGGGAACTCCATCCCCGAAAAGTAAAAGAAAAACCCCGTCCCACCAACACCCTAATTACTTGTTCCTTCGGGGAATCCCGACCTATCGGTCTATAATTCCCCTCGGAATCGGTCTGAACCCCGCAAATCAGCCTAAAAACAGTCTGCGGATTTAAAAATCCTTGTTTCCTGTGGCTGATTTGCGGGGTTCAGACCTCAAGTAATTAAAGTGTTGAGCCAACCCAAAACATGGACAATAAACAATTTATCATTTGGCGAAAGGAAGATTCGGTAATTTTCTATATTTCGCCTATGAAAATTACTCCAATACCTATCCAGGTACATCCAGAAACCCTATGTCCATACATAAGGATTGATGTTTGTTCTACGCCTAATTTCTTTTCAGATACATCCATAACAATTGATGCTTTAATAGATACAGGAGCGCAATTCACTCACCTAAAACAGGAATTAATTGACCAATTGGGCCTATCAAAAAGCCCCAACCATCAAAAAATATATAGTTTTACTGAAAATAGAGAGTTTGATAGTGGCGTATATTTCTCCTGCATTAAATTACCGAATAATACTATTATATGTAATGCCAAAATACTTAAGTTACCAAGTGAAAACCCGTTTTTTGACATGGTTTTAGGTATGGATTTCTTAAAGGAATTTGAAATTCATTACAATAGCACCGCATCATCTATTCTTATCCCACGAAATACAATTGAAGAAATTTAAACAATAACCCTCACAACACACTGACCCTTCGGGTCTGCTTAAGTGACTTAACATAATACTATGAACATTATCGGACACCTTCGGAAGTTTATTTCTCAATTTAGAAGCCCTCAGAGGCCCGATAATTTGCACTATGTTAAGTGCCTTAAGGAGCCTGACGGCTCTAATTGAGTCCGGTTGTTATTAGTAAATCAATGTTCCAAAATATGGAACTGAAACACCTCATCAAAGCATGGTAGTTCTAAGCGAAATCCAACTATAAATCAAAATTGGAGCATTCAGATTTGTTTTAAGGCAGAATGCTAAAAACGTGATACATTAATGCTATTTTTGATCCATACACAAATCTAAACCTAACATTAAAAATTACTCGAATGATTTCAAAATTTACTATTTCAACTTTATTGGTCGGCTGCAGCCTATCCGTTTTAGCTCAAAACCCAATTACCACAAACATAATTCCGCCGGTTGGCGCAGTAATTGTCTATGATTATCTGGATACCACAGGCGTTCAACCCGGCAGTGCCGGCAACGGACAAACCTGGAATTTCAGCAGTTTTTCGCCTCTTAATGAAGATGAAATTCAAACTGTAGTACCTGTTGCATCGGCTCCTTCCATTTCAAGCTTTCCGGGCACCAATTATGTGATCAAAGGCAATACAATGGTTTCTAACGATACCGCATTTGCCTATTATAACTCTACCAGTTCAATACTTGAAATCAAAGGTACCTACCTGGCATCTCAAACGCTTCCTTTTGCCTTTCCGTATTCAAATCCGGAAACCAGTATGATTTTCCCCTTCAATTTCAATGGAACGTTCAGCGACAATTTTGTAGGCAGTTACACGGTCATGAACAGCGGGATAACTATTACCGACTACCGCACAGGACAGGTATCGGCCTTGTATGATGGCTATGGTACGCTTCAGTTACCAAATGGCACCTATAACAATGTAGCAAGGGTAAAAATTCACCAGCACATCGTCGATTCAACTGTTTACGTTGGAATTCCGCTTCCTGCAGCGGTTATCACATATAACGGAACTACACATGACTGGTTTGCCACTAATGGTTCGGTAAAATTCAACCTGCTTACATTTACCAGAGATACATCTGTTTCCAATGGCTCTACAACCATTGACAAAACCATTTTGTATCAAAAGAGCTATGCTGTTGGAATTGCAGAAGCACCATCTTTGAAAGCTGAAGTACGTGCATACCCGAATCCTTCGAATGGAATGGCTTTCCTTGAAATTGAAAATGCAGATAATGGAACGGCCTCAATAGTTGTAACTGATGTTACGGGTAAAACGGTAATGTCATCTGCTACAGGGTTGGTGGCAAATGGATTCAATAAAATTGCCATAGATCTGGAGGGACTCCCAACCGGACTCTATCAGATCAGAGTCGTTCAGGATCAAAACATATGGGTGTCAAAAATATTGAAAGACTGATTTTAGTCCCTTAACCGTTAAACAGAAGCCTGAAACAATTAATTCGTTTCAGGCTTTTTTATGTTGAACCATTTGACCGCGATCCGGATCTGTGATGACCCGATCCATGGCCTGAAGGTTTTGCTTTTCCGGTTGTATGATTATTTCTTCTGTGGTGTCCGGATTTGAAATTTCCCCTGTGTTTTCCCGGAGGTTCGTGGGGTGCTGCAATTGATAAATGCTTTATCGATTCGGGCAATGGTTCAATCGGGATGGTGAGTCCGGTTAATTGTCCTATCCGCTCAAATTTCCTGAAATCCTGGTTGTTTACAAAAGTAACAGCTGTACCTGTTCGTTCAGCACGCGCCGTGCGGCCAATCCTGTGCACATAATCTTCGGGATCCGGGGGGACATCGTAATTCACTACCAGATCGATTCCTTCAACATCAATGCCCCTGGAAAGCACATCGGTACCAACAAGGATTCTGAGGTTCTTGTTTTTGAATGAGCGCATAATCTCCTCACGCTGCGTTTGATCCAGTTCTGAACTGAAAGCTTTACAATCAAGTCCCGATTTGCTCAAAACCGATCCCAGTTTTTTTACTTTTTCCTTTGTGGATGCAAAAATCAGCACGCTGTTGTATCCGCCCTCATTGAGTAAAAGTTCAAGCAATGGTTGTTTAGCCGGTTCCTCAACCATGTAGACTTTTTGAAGTATGCCTTCTGCCGGTTTCGAAATGGCAATATTCACCTGTTTGGGGTGTTTCAGAATGCCATTCGCCAATTGCCGGATCCGTTGAGGCATTGTAGCTGAAAAAAGCAGTGTCTGTCTCTCCTTCGGGAGATTACTCACAATGCGCATAATGTCATCAAAAAAGCCCATGTCCAGCATTCGGTCTGCCTCATCAAGCACCAAATATTTCAAATTCGGAAACCGGATATCTCCGGTGGCCATATGGGAAATCAACCTTCCCGGAGTCGCTATTATGATATCAACCCCTTCCCTGATGGCTTTCTTTTGCAAATCCCAGGTCATACCGTCTCCCCCGCCATAAATGGCAATGGAACTAATGCCCGTAAAGTAACCCAATGCCTCAACCTGCTGATCAATTTGCAATGCCAGTTCCCGGGTGGGAGCCAAAATCAAGGTACTGGATGATCCGGAGTTCTGTTCCATAATCCGGTTCATTAATGGCAGCACATAAGCTGCTGTTTTGCCTGTGCCGGTTTGAGCACAGGCTATTAAATCGTGACCGGACAAAACAACAGGAATGGCTTGTTCCTGTATGGGAGTGGGCTGTGAAAACCCCATAGCTTCCAAACCCTCCATAAGCGTATTCTGGAAGCCTAAATCATTAAATGTCAAATGCGTTTGAATTAGGACCACAATATACGCTATCTTGAGTGACTTGGCGTTAACAGAAAAAAGTCGATATAAACTAATGGTTTATCAATTATAATACAATAACCTGTTTATTAACATTATATATCTTTAAAATGATTTCTGTATTACTTCCATTTACAGGAAAATGTCCTTATCTGAAAGAAGCAATTGAATCTCTACTTTATCCTTTCGATGAACAGATAGAATTAATTCTTGTCGACAATTGCGGTGATGCAGCTTCGAAGCAGCTGGTAGCATCGGTTGTTCAATCGGATCAAAGGGTTCGGTTGATACAAGAGCCGGTAAAAGGTATTGTAAACGCACTGAATACCGGACTAAATCATTGTAAGGGAGAGTACATAGCTCGGATGGATGCGGATGACATTTCTCTTCCGGGCCGTTTACAAAATCAAGCACATTACCTGCAAAGCCATCCCGAAGTTGGGTTAGTTGGC
>DASUFP010000018.1:0-16873 GCA_036274495.1 Bacteroidia bacterium | reverse complement strand
TTGAAGACATCCGTCAGGTGAACCAGGGCGTATTCCCCACCCAACCGGGTCAAAACCGGTTTTCGTTCCTGAAAGCATTGTTACCGGGGAGTCAGATCCGGTAATCAAATGGCTGCTTTTTTCGAATGAGTTGCTTAACTTTGAGTAACTCTGGAAGATCATGGCAACTTATAGGAAAACCAGCAGCCACAGCTCCGAATCATTAAACCTTAACCGGGCATCACGGTTTCATCCGTACAAAACATTTTTGTTTTTCACGTTGCTGGGCAGTACCGTAATATTCCTGACAATGGCCTATCTGTTCATCTTAACCGTTTCCAATGTAGGACTACCTGAGCATTTTGTATTGCCCAAGGCCTTTACGGTGAGTACTGTTCTTATTATGCTCAACAGTTTTGTATTGTTTCGGCTGAGCAGATCGTTCACAAACGACAATGCCTTTGAATTGAAAGCGGCTTTAATTGCTTCGTTAATTCTTACCTGTGCTTTTTGTTTTTCACAAGGAATAGGCTGGATGCAACTTTTTCGCTCCGGACTGCTTCCGGCCAGCAATAACGGAATAGCATTCTTGTACATATTGAGCGGGCTGCATTTATTACATGTTTCCGGAGGTCTCATTTACCTGATTGTACTTACCCAGCGGACTTTTATACACACATCGGAAATAGTTAAGTCATTGTTGTTTTTTACTGATGAAAAGAACACCATTCGGTTTCATCTGATTTCATTGTACTGGCATTTTGTTGACGGCGTTTGGGTATTGTTGTTTTTACTTTTTCTGTTCACCCTGCAATGAATTCTCTGTTAACGAAAATTGTACCTCCGAATTTTTTAATTGTCACTTTAGTCGCAGCGGTTATTTTCGGTACCGGATGTCAAAAGGATCTGCCTTCTTTATCTTATCAGACCATTGAAACAGGCATGCCGGGTGATGTAGCCTCCGTTTGTACTGCCGGCAACGATTCGCTTTTTGCCAGCGGCGGCATTCAGGGCAACGGATGGATTGCCCGATCGACCGATGGCGGCCTCAACTGGACTGTTATTTCATCAGGAATGTTAAATGCAATAAACACCGTAACCTTTAGTGATCCTCAAACCGGGTATTGCGGAGATGCCGATATATTAATTTTTAAGACTGTTGACGGGGGGCAAACCTGGAATCAATATTATGCAAACGAATGGCCCTTTTATAAGAACCGGTTTCTGAGAGCTTCGTTTTTTACCGGAACCAATCATGGTATTGTTTGCGGAGGAAAGCAATTTGGTAACGGTGTGGTATACCGAACAACAGATGCGGGCAACAGCTGGTCGTTTACCGAATTCGACCACGAACTGCGTGCCGTGCGCTTCAAAGACGTTGATCATGGCATTATAACAGGTTACGGTGTAATATATGTTACCCAAAACGGTGGTCTGGACTGGCAGGTGGCAACCACTGCTGACGACTTTTATACGACAACTGAATTATTGCCTTCGGGAGATTTTATTGCCGTTACGTTTCATGGTGCTGTTTATAGTTCGTCCGATAACGGCCGGCACTGGAGCCGCATCAGAAAAGAATCGGGCAACGCTTTTAACAGCCACCGTGTTACCTGCAGTACCTCAGATGCCTCCGGAACCATTCTTTGCGGCGGACCTGACGGTTTTTTAATGATATCAAAAGACGGTGGCAGCAACTGGAAGGAATATTCCCTTTTCGGAGGATCCGACATTCATGCGCTTCAACTGTTGTCGGGAGGGAAATGTATAGCAGCCGGCGATAATGGTCAGCTCTTTATTGCAAACCTGCCCTGATATTAAAAAGATATCCCAAAGCCCGATTCCAGAAAATCGGCCTGACCCATGTTCGATTTTATATAGATACCAACATAGGCATTTGAACCGCGCTTTGTAATGGCGTCGTTCAGGTAATATTGAAATCCGATACGGCCGGGCACATAGGTCTTTAACTTCTGACGAAAGTTGGTTTCTTCGGTTTCTTTGAATTTGTCCTGATAAAATTTGTTGTACAAATACAACCCTGCATCGGTAACTACGCCCCAGTGACCCAGTAAAAATTCATGTCCGAACATAGCAGCCACCGCAAACGATTTCCGGTGTTCGTGAGTGTCATAAAATTCCTGACTTACAATATAATCATAGACACCCGAATTGTACCATACCTCTATTCCGGCTTTGAGCTTATTTACAGGAGAAACTTTTTTTGAAGCAAATGTGGAAGCAAGAAAAATGGGGTATTTAGGGCCGTTTACAGGGCCCTGGGAATCGCCCTGTTCATTAAAACCAACAGAGAAGCGGATGTTCAGGTGCGGCTTGGTATCAGTTGCAGCCAACACAACAGGTGAAGCGACAGTATCGGTTTTTTCAGAGAACCGATACCTGAATCCGAGCCCAACCGCAGGAAGGTTCAGACCTACATTAGGAAGCTGGAAATGCGCATTGGAGGCATGCAAAACATTTACAGAAAGGACAAGATCCATCGATGGTTTTAATTTGTATGACATCTCTGCTGCAGCAGTAGCAAAAAATGTTATTGCACTTCCGATAACAAAATTTTCGGGATTGGATGTTTCATTATAGGGTTTGCTGAACCAGGAAGCACCCATTCCCAATACAGGTGAAAAATTTATTTTCTTGTTTTCATTACCCGGAATTCTAATATCAACAGTACCTCCAATCAGTTGTCCCAGCACAGCGTTATTTCCAAGAGATCCGCCAACCATCCGAAATCCTAAAAAAGGATATCTGTAATACTTATGCCAGCCGGCAGCACCATTTAATTTTGCAGAATATTTTACATACGCCAACACAGCAGGACCCTTTAAGGGAGGAAACTCAGGGTAATTTCTGATTGCGGAACCGAAAAGCATCCCTCCTTCAACGGTTTTTTCAGACGCTTGTGCTGCAGCTCTGAATCCTCCAACATAAAAAATCAATGAAAACACACAGGCAATGAGCCGGACTATTCTCATTTGGGAAGACTCCTGATGATGTTTATGAAACTTCTGGACTTTAATGACGCTCCTCCTATCAGTCCCCCGTCGACATCCTTCAGTGCAAACAAAACTGCTGCATTTGATTCATTGCAGCTTCCGCCATAGAGAATTGTGAGCGACTCACTGACCGCATCTCCATACTTAAGGCGTACTTCGTTTCTGATAAAAGCATGCATTTCCTGTGCCTGTTCAGGAGAGGCTGTTTTTCCGGTGCCAATGGCCCAAACCGGTTCATAGGCGATTACCACCCTGCTCATGCTATCTCCCTTCAGGTGAAAAAGCGATTCATTTAATTGTGTTTTGATAACACCGGATTGCAATCCGGCATCCCGCTGTTCCAGTGTTTCCCCACAACAAAAAATAAGTGAAAGGCCGGCTTCTAAAATCATGTCGGCTTTTTTTCTGATCACATCAGTTGTTTCACCAAACAGCATCCTTCGTTCGCTGTGTCCTGCAATTACCCATGTTGCGCCAACTGACGCAATCATAGCAGCTGAAACTTCACCCGTAAAGGCCCCTGCCTTTTCTGAGCTGCAATTTTGTGCTGCTACAGCTATAGGAGACTCTTTCAATAAATGCGAAACCGATCCAATATGAACAAACGGAGGAGCCAGAATAACCGTTGATCCGGCAATTACCTCATCTTTAAACATGCCTGCTATTTCAGTCGCCAGCGATAACGCCTCCTGTTTATCGCAATTCATTTTCCAGTTTCCGGCAACAATTTTTTTTCTCATACTTCAATAATAAACAAATATTCAGAAAACATTAAGCTACGCGTACCCGTGGGTCTAAAATTCCATAAACCATATCAACTACAATATTAATCACCACAAAAAAAAGTGAAACCACAAGTACGGCACCCATAACAACAGGGAAGTCGTATTGCTCCAGACTGTCAACAGTAACCTTACCTATACCCTTCCATCCAAAAATATATTCAATAAAAACCGCTCCAGCAAGCAACGATCCAAACCACCCTGAAACTGCGGTTACCACAGGGTTGAGCGCATTGCGAAGAGCATGTTTGAGCACAATTGACATTTTGGCAAGGCCTTTTGCCTTGGCCGTCCGGATGTAATCTTGTGATAACACGTCGTACATGGAACTGCGCGTAAGCTGAAAAATTACGGAAAGCGGCCTTATACCAAGTGTAAGTGCCGGTAAAATAAGGTTAGCCGGAGTAAATATCCTGCCCTCAAACGGATCTATGGAATATAAGCTGCCCGTCATGTGCAAACCGGTGTAATCACTTAATACGTATCCAAAAAGCCATGCAATAATAATTCCGGCGAAGAATGATGGAAGCGCCATCCCGAGCACTGAAGCTAATGTTGCTGTAACGTCAAATGCCGAATGTTTTTTTAAAGCTGCCACAACGCCCAGTGCGATTCCGAAAAATGAAGCGAACAGCAATGAAACTACAGCTAACAATGCTGTGCCGGGTAAAGCATCCGCAATAATGCCGGTTACTTCACGCCCTGTCTGATAAGATCTTCTTAAGAATGGAATTTTCAAAACCATCACCTTGCCGTGAAAGGAAAACAAACGGGTTACATTTTTATATTTCCCGGAATCCAAATACCAGGGTGATCCGGTATTGTTTTCGGAATGGAGCGATACCGGTGATAAATCATTTACATAAAGCGCAAATTGAACCAAAATGGGCTGATCGCGGCCCAGTTCATGGTTAATTTTTTCGATGGAAGCTACGTCTGCCCGCTGTCCAAGCATCATTCGGGCAGGATCGCCCGGCAGCATATTAAATAAAAAAAACACGACACAAACGATTCCAGCCATCACCAGCAATCCATAAAACAGTTTCCGGCTTAGGAATGGGATCATGCTGTATTAGTTGGAAAGCCGCGGTTTTACTTCTGTAAAAGTGGGAAAATCATTGAAGTGCCACTTACCTTTCACAGTTCCCTTATCAAGGAGCACAAGTCCGGGGTTAGATCTGATGATGGTTTTTAAGGTAGTTGCGTCGCAGGCAAAATAGGGAAACATACTCTGGAATTCGTGGCGCATCTGATCTGTTTCTTCAAATGATGTTGATGTGAGCCCGAAGAAAGGAATTCCGGCCTTATCACAGTCGGCAACAAATGCATTTATTTTACTTTGTACTTTTTTATCTGTTTTGGCTAAATCATATGCTACCAGCATAAATACCGGTCCCTCATGGTGCAAATAAGATTCGGTAAAGTCAGCACCATTCACATCTGTAATCGTAAAATCGTGAATGGGCGGAACGTATCCTTTACGTATAACGTCGTCAAAACGATCAACAAACTCATATTTATCGAGGTCTTCAGGCAACGCATCAGCGGAAAATGAATAGACAACTCCGTCTTTTTTGTATTGAAACTTCATAACAATACTGTCTTTGGGAGCTCCTGCAGGTATACTCATTCCATCACTGATATTTTTGTTGATGGCATAGGGTCTGAAATCCTTGACAGGCAAATGGTTTACACAATACCAGGTAAAATAAAGAGATGCCAAAGCCGATACACCAAGCACCATTGTATTGGGCATTTTTCTGAAATACTTTTTCAGCAATACAATAGCGAACAGAACCATTGCTGCAAAAATTACCGGGAAAGGCCAGTGAATTACCAACAACGAGAAGAGTGCGATCAGCAGTAATGCAACTACACAATCAATAATATCGGTCCTGAAGTCGGTATGTGTGATGTATTTCCTTCGTACAAAAATAATAAGCACAAAAAACAGCAATACCACATCCTTTGAAAAGGATTGCCAGGGGGTCAGTTTAAGGGCATCACCAAAACAACCGCAGTCGGTTACCTTGTTGAAATAGGCTGAATAAAATGTTAGAAAAGTAAAGAACACAATCATGCTGAGCAGTGCCCATGCAACAGTTACCATGCGGGTTCCAAAAATAACTGCGGCACCTAATACTATTTCAAGAATGCAGATAAATGATGCCAGCAGTAAGCTGAAATCAGACATCCAGGGTGTTCCAAACACAATGAAGTACTCATCCAGTTTGTAGGAGAATCCTGTGGGGTCATTTGCTTTTATAAGTCCGGAAACAATAAAAAGTGCTCCAACGAGCATTCTGGAAATCCAGCTGAGTCCTTTCATAGATTAATGTGGTTTTGTAAGATCAGATAATTTAATTAATGCGAAGACTGCATAATTTATGATGTCGTAGTAATTGGCATCAATTCCTTCTGAAATGAGCGTTGCCCCTTTATTGTCCTCTATCTGCTTCACACGAAGCAGCTTCATAAGAATAAGATCGGTGATTGAACTGACCCTCATTTTTCTCCATGCCTCACTGTAGTCATGGTTTTTATCCTCCATCAAGGCCTTAGCCCTGGATACGTGTGTATCGAACCAGCCATCGGCTTTTTCAGGACTCAGATCAGGTTTTTCGGCTACTCCGAGCTCGTGCTGGATGAGAGCAATGATTGCATAATTGATGATTCCCTTGTATTCCGAATCAATTCCCTCCTGTACCTTACGAGTACCTTTATCTTCGATGCTTCTGATACGCTGAGCCTTGATGAACATCTGGTCGGTAATGGAACTCAGCCTGAGAATCCTCCAGGCACTTCCATAGTCTTTCATCTTGGCAGTAAATATATATTTGCATCCGGCAATAGCCTGATCATATTGTTGTGAGGTAAGCCCGGTTTGAGGATCCATACTGGGTGGTGTAGCAGTTTCAACAGTGGTTTTCATACATCAGTGTTATGCCTGAAATACAGGTCACAAATTACCTGTAAAAGAATGTAGTTTAAATGAAAATGAAACCGTCAGTCGTAGAAAACTATCAACAATTGCACGTTTTTAACTGCAAAGGAAGATTGCTTGACCTAAGTACCCCACTGATAATGGGCATTTTAAATGTGACGCCTGATTCATTTTACGATGGGGGCAAATTTACCGATCTTAAAGCAATTGTAGCTCATGCAGGCACGATGATCCGTCAGGGAGCGGCGATTATCGATATCGGTGCCCAATCAACCCGACCGGGAGCCGATAAAATCAGCCCTAAAAAAGAGGCTTCAAGGCTGCTTCCTGCGCTGGAAGCTGTTCTGGATAAATTTCCGCAGGCCCTGGTGTCGGTGGACACTTTTTATGCTGACGTTGCCCAAAAGGCTGTGGAAAAGGGCGCATCCATAATAAACGATATATCGGGTGGATCTTTTGATCCTGAAATGTTTCAGGCTGCCGGAGCCTTACAGGTGCCCTATATTCTCATGCATATGAAAGGAGAACCCGCAACCATGCAGGAAAAGCCCAAATACAAGAATGTAACCGAAGAGGTTTTTACTTTTTTTGCCGATACCCTCCCGGCCCTACAAAAGGCAGGAGTAAGGGATACTATCCTTGATCCCGGCTTTGGTTTCGGAAAAACCACCCAACACAATTTTCAGCTATTGAACGACCTGAACCTTTTTCAGCAACTGGATAAGCCAATCCTGGCCGGACTGTCGCGCAAATCGTTGACATACAAAACATTAGGATTAAAACCCGAAGAGGCTCTAAATGGAACAACGGCCTTAAATATGGTGGCTTTGCAAAACGGTGCCGGTTTACTCAGGGTACACGATGTAAAAGAGGCCATTCAGACCGTTAAGCTCTATCTGGCATTGAAAAATGCCGTTACCTCTCACTCCTCTTCCTGATCGAATTCCTTGATTATTTTTTTCACCTCCTGATCGGTATTCCGCAGTTTTGACCGGCACAAGCGCACGAGGAATACTGCCCGTTTCAGTTGTTCCGAAAGGAGGTCAATGTCTGTTTCACCGCTTTCAATTCCCTCTAAAATAGATTCCAGTTCGGCGACTGCATCGGAATATGAAATAAAATCGGCCTCTTTACTTTTCGCCGACTTTGCTTTTGATGGTTCCTTCATAAAATTGAGTAATGAGTAGATCACCCGGATTCAGGCTGCCGGATGAAAGTAATGCTTTTCCGTTTTTGCGTGTAATACTAAACCCTCTTTTTAAAATATTTTCGGGGTCCAGCTGTCTTGCGGAAGATTCGAAGGCAATTATTTGTCTGTCCCGCTGTTCAAGCAAATTAACAGGTGCCCTCTTCAATCTTCCCATATAAAACTTATTAATTGCGGTTTTTTCTTCATTTACTTTTATAACTGCACGGTTGCCCACCTGAAATCCGGTGTGACGTAAACTTGCCAGTGCTTCGGAAACAGCAATCTTTGATGCTGTCTGCAGCCCTTTAAGTATTGCGGATAAATTTTCGCCTGACGAAGAAATAAATTGGCGTCCCGCGGCCGTTATCAATGTTGCCGTTTCCGACAAAAAGGTACGGGCATCGGCCGCAACGGCATCATAATTGTCGATTATTGATTCCAGTTTTGCCACTATATCCTGTTCAAACCAGAGTGTTTTTTGTACAATATAATCAGCAGCATCTGTAGGAGTGATACAATCGGCAAAAGCCACTTCATCGGCCACACTTATGTTGGTGGTGTGACCTACTCCGGTTATCACCGGTATTGGAAAACGCGCTACAGCTCTGGCCAGTTTGTAATCATTAAAACAATTCAGATCGATGGTACCTCCTCCTCCGCGAACTATTGCCACCAGATCAAAATTGTGAATATTGTTAAAAATCTCCACCAACCGGGTTGTCATCTGGGCGGCCGCCCCATCGCCCTGCAGCAGTGAAGGAAATAAGCGGACATTAAAAAAATAACCATAGGGATTCCTGAGGAGTTTATTCTGAAAGTCCTCATATCCTTTTGAGTCCATCGCCGAAATTACCGCAATACGCTGGGGCACCAGAGGAAAGCCAACCTGTTTATTCAGTCCATATTCTCCATCGGCTTTTAGCCTGGCAACGGTACGGTCCCGTTCCAGCTGAAGCAGGCCAATGGTATATTTGGGTTCAATGTCGTCAACCACCAGGCTCAATCCCCATTTTACATCGAATCGTACGGACGCCAGGAATAGTATTTTAGTATTCACCGCAAGGGGAACGCCTGTTTCTGATGCAAATGTTGCAGCAATCTTTTCGAACTTATTGGCCCAGATAATTCCTTTCAACTCACAAACAGGTGCGGCGGTGCCGGGTAGTTTTTCGACCAGTGAAAGGTAACAGTGTCCTTTCCTGACATTCAAATCGGATATTTCTGCAACAATCCAAAATGATCGCTCCCCAAATTGCTGCTGAAAGGCATCTCTGATGCCCAGGCTTATTGACGAGAGACTGTAAAAGGTGTCCCTGGAATTGGATGAAAACGGTGTCATTGAGTGTAAAAATACACAATAGGGCGTCATAACTGAGAACGAAACGATCGGACTATATTTGCAACATGATCAGATCACTTGTATTAAAGCCTGCCAAGGAGCGTTCGTTGCTTAACTTTCACCCCTGGGTATTTTCAGGAGCTGTTGGTTCTCCGGTTAAGGATATTTCCGATGGAGAAGTTGTAGATGTAATGAGTTTCGACGGTCGCTTTCTTGCCCGAGGCCACTATCATCTCGGCTCCATTATGGTAAGGGTTTTAAGTTACCGGCAGGAGCCCATTGACGGTGACTTTTTTATGAGCCGCATTCAGTCGGCCCGTTATGCGCGCATTGCGGCAGGACTTCCATCGGATGGAACAACCGGATACCGTTTGATACATGGCGAAGGAGACGGCTTACCCGGACTTGTGATTGATATATACGGGCAGGCCGCCATTATACAAGCTCATACATTAGGTATGGCAAAAGCGGTTAGTATTATCAGTGAAGTGTTGTCGGATATTTCCGAACTGAATCTGACAACCATCTATTATAAAAACGCATTAAGTAATTCCAAACACCAGGGTGTAGCATCAGAAAACAAATGGCTTTTGGGAACATCAGAGGCGGATATAATCGTTGAAAACAAGTATAAGTTTTATGTGGACTGGGTAAAAGGTCAGAAGACCGGTTTTTTTCTTGATCAGCGTGAAAACAGGTTACTGCTTTCACGTTATGTACCGGGAAAAAAGGTCCTGAACACATTTTGTTATTCAGGCGGATTTTCGGTTTACGCACTTGGTTCAGGAGCTGTTCAGGTTGATTCGGTTGACAGCTCGGCAAAGGCAATTGAATGGACCAATCAGAATGTGGAATTAAATTTTCAAAAAGAAAAACCACACCAGGCATACGAGGCCGATGTATTTGATTTTCTAAAAACCAGAGCTGGGGATTACGACGTCATTGTTCTTGATCCACCGGCGTTTGCCAAAAGGCTGAGTGCGGTAAATCAGGCGGTAATTGGTTACAGAAATTTGAACCATGAGGCAATCAGCAGTATACGACCGGGAGGAATACTATTTACTTTTTCCTGTTCACAGGCAGTGGACACAGCGTTATTCAGGAAGACCATTTTTTCGGCAGCTGCAAAGACCAAAAGAAAAGTCAGAATTTTGCACCAGCTCACGCAGGGACCCGACCATCCGGTGAGCATCTATCACCCCGAAGGAGAATACCTCAAAGGGCTGGTACTTGAAATTGAGTGAAGACGCAGGTGTGTGCTGTTGTAAACGTTTACAAACGCTTAAGTGCAAAACGCAGCAGCTTTTTAATTTTTTTTTAATTAAATTTACTTCGGGGGAAGGGATACTTGTATCCCCCGGGGGAAATATAGAAAGGTGTAAAAAAAATCACTTCCGGATCACCAAAACCGGTGGGAGCTTTTTTAATTTCAATGACACCACCCAAATAATTAACCAATTCGTTTTCGCCCTCCCAACTCCGCTCAGAAACATTTTTATAAATCAACATCGGGTGTTTTAATTATGAAGTGCAACTGATTCCGCAAATATCGTGAACCATCAAATATTCACCTGTCCAGTTTTCAGGCTCATTCCACTTTAAGCACCAATTTAATAATCCATTTTGGTGAGCTGAATTTACCCTCAGGGCGTGAATGGGTCCGGATTTGAGCCTTTCTGCCCTCTTATTGCTACTTTTGCACCTGAAATCAATAAAAAATGATAGATACCATACCTGCTATCCGAAACCTTAAAAGCGGCAACTTTTTCCTGCTCGCCGGCCCTTGTGTTGTTGAAAGTGAGGAAATGACAAGGGGGATTGCCGAAAAGATAAAGGCAATTACTGATAAACTGCAGATCCCCTTCATATTTAAAGCTTCATACCGGAAAGCCAACAGATCGAGGATTGACTCGTTTACCGGAATCGGGGACCAGAAAGCACTGGAGATTCTCGGTCGAATCCGCAGTGATTTCCAGCTGCCTGTTGTAACCGACATCCATGAAAGTCATGAGGCTGCCCTGGCTGCCCCATATACAGATGTTCTTCAGATACCGGCCTTTTTATGCAGGCAAACCGATTTGTTGGTAGCAGCGGCCAAAACAGGCAAGACGGTCAATATTAAAAAAGGTCAGTTTCTTTCTGCTGCTTCCATGAAATTTGCTGTTGACAAGGTGCGTGATGCCGGGAATCAGAATGTAATGCTTACCGAAAGGGGCACAATGCTCGGATATTCCGATCTGGTTGTAGACTTCCGCGGTATTCCGGTAATGCAACAAATGAATTGTCCGGTTGTACTTGATGTGACCCATTCCCTTCAGCAACCTAACCAGACTTCAGGCGTAACAGGGGGATTTCCTCATCTGATTGCAACCATAGCGCAGGCAGGCATTGCTGTTGGAGTCGACGGAATATTTTTAGAGACACATCCCGATCCCAAAAATGCACTTTCTGACGGCGCGAATATGTTACCGCTTGACCAGCTGGAAGCATTGCTGACCCGTTTGATTGCGATCCGGAATGCAGTTAAATAATTTAGTACTACCCATCCCGATTACAAATCATTACGCACTTAATTTGATCTCTTTGACATGACCCAACAGATTAAAACTGTAAGAAAATATATTACGCGGTTTAAGAAAATGGCCTTCGGCGGCGAGCCCGATGGTGAATTGCTTGGCCAGGTATCACATTATAATGAATCAGGAAAGCTGATATCGGAAATTAAATATGATCCGGAAACCGGACTACCGGAAAAAAACGAATATTCACATGACGATCAGGGAAGGCTGATTAAACACGTTATGATCCTTGAACATGACGGAATAAGTGAAACATTTGAATACAACCGAGATGAGAAGGGTCGTGTAGTTAACGAGCTTAAACTGTATGGTGACGATCCGGGCGAGCAAACGGTGTACGAATATCTGGCGCACGAACATCCCGTTAAAATTGAAAAATTTGATGCCGATGGTGATGCGGAATCTGTGGAAACAGTAACCTATAACGAAAAAGACCTTCCTGTTGAATTACTGCACTACAATAACGAAGGCAATCTTGAAGAACGAACAGTGTTTACATACAATGAAGCCGATAAACCTGTCGGGAGGACTACCTATGATGCCGAAGATGCTGTATTAAAAACAATGACATTGCGTTACAATGACAAAGGAGAACTTGTTCGTGTTACCGAAAAAAATGCCGAAGGTGTTGTCATTTCAGATGTGATAACTGCATACGATGCGAAAGGAAATGTAATAGAACGCAAAGTGCGCGACTTTCATTCGAGGACACTCCAGTTTCATTACGACGACAACAACAATTGTATTGAAGAGGTAATGCTTGATGAAAACGGAAATCTGATAATGAAGAATACGTTTGAATTCGACGATGAAAATAAATTGATATCCGAATCAGGATATTACATGGATATGAACCGCAGTCAGGAGGGTGCCAATACCATGGCCCGTTACGAGTACGAGTGGCATGAAGAAAAAGTATCGGGATGACGGTTGTTTTGAGTGTCCGATCAGTTTAATCAAACTGCACCGGTACTGAATTTTTCAGCAATAACGGCTAAAAGCTCGTTGTGTACGGTGGTGTTGGATGCCACTATCTCCTTTCCGAAAAGGAAATTATTCCCATCCGAAAAATCCGTTACCCTCCCTCCTGCCTGTGCCACAATTAATGCTCCTGCGGCAACATCCCATGGACTGAGGCCATATTCGTAAAACGCCTCAAACCTTCCGCAGGCTACATAAACCAAATCTGCGGCTGCCGAACCAAGTCTTCGTAAACCATGCGTATTCTTCATGCACCAATCAAACACCATCATATACTCTTTCATTTTACTGAAATCGGTATATGGAAATCCGGTTGCGACCAGTGACTCGGAGGCGGATTGCCGTTTTGAAACGGCAATGATTTTGCCGTTGAGAAATGCAGGACTTCCCTCCCACGCATAAAACAGCTCATTCAAATTTAGCTCGTAAACAATTCCAACAACGGGAACTGAGCGGTAAAGCAATGCAACACTTATGCAATAACAGGGAATGCCATGTACATAATTGGTTGTTCCGTCGAGAGGATCAATCACCCAAACATACTCTTCACCGGAATTACCTGCCGTTTTTTCCTCAGTAATAAAGCCACTGCCCGGCAGTAATGCGGACAACCCCTGCACCAGTTTAACTTCTGAAGACTTATCGACATAGGAGACTAAATCGTTGAATCCCTTCAACTCCACAGCGCCGTTATTGAAATGTCTGCGCTCCGAAAGAATAAATTCACCTACAGGCCGTATAATTTCAATTGCACCGCGACAAACGGATTCAAGATCTGCCGGCATGTTTCCTATAAAGTATTATGGCTCCGGTAACTCCTGTTATGATCAACAGAAAGGAAATTATTTCGGCCTGGGTTATACCATGACCAAAAATATGGTATTGGTTATTTACCCTTATTTTTTCGATAAAAAACCGTTCAACACCATTCATAATCAGGTATACAAAAAACAACATACCCGGAACAGTGATACGTTTTCGCATCCCCCACAAGACAAAAAACAAGGAGATGCAAATTACCGATTCATAAAAGGGTGTCGGAAATACAGGCTCCTGCAACATCATACAATGGTGTCCCTCACAACCCGGGATGGGAATGCCCGCATTAATAACATTGTGCGGAAATCTGAAGGACCACATCCAGTCAGGTATGAAATGCATCCAGTCAGGCTTTGGTGCTAAATTGGGTATTCCCCAGTCGCCGTCTCCGGCAAGCTGACATCCAATGCGGCCGGAACCATATGCCAGCATTAAGCCGGGAGCCACCGCGTCCATAAAATGCAGCGACGACATTCCCTGCTTGCGTGTGTAAATCAACAAGGCAATCCCTCCAACAATCAGACCGCCATACATCGTAAGGCCGCTGAATGATAAGAGCGCATCCATAGGATCCTTTTCAAAATCGTCAAGGTTTTCCAGGTTATGAAAAATCTTTGCTCCGATAAGTCCCGCAACAGCTGCCACCATTGTAATGTTTCCAACAAGTTGGTGCACGGGAATTTTCTCTGTTTTCCATTCAGGGGTTTCAAGCCTGCTCTTTTCTTTTTCCCGGTATTTAAAAAAGGCAATCAACGCACCGGCTATTAAACCTCCCGGAAGCGATCCTTTCAATGACAACAACACACCCTGGGTGTCGGTAACGAAATAATTATAATTGGCTGCGATGAATAATAGCTTATAACCAATGATGAATCCTATCAGGAATGAAGAAAGCAATTCGGCAGCAGAAGCCTTTTCTCCAACAAGATGTTTGACACTAACCGGAGAGAAGAACCCCTGCTGTTCCTTACGTTTTAATTCAATGGTCAGAGTCCATGCTGCAAGTAGAAATGAAATGGCCAGCATTAACCCGAATGTCTGTACAGGCAGCTGAATGTTTATACCAAATAAATCTCTTAAGAGATCTGAAAATGTAGGATACATATCCGTTGGGTCAGGCAGTAATAATTTCGTTTATGCTAACCAATACCTCACCTGATTCGTCTATCTCTTCCAGCCTGCAGGCAACGAGTGTATTTACAAGCCCGGCATCGTACGGTACTTTTACTTTAACATAGTTATCGGTAAATCCGTGCATAAAACCTGATTTGTTATCGGATTCAAACAACACTGTTCTGGTTGAACCAATCTGGCTGCCATAAAATCCACGCAGTTTTTTCACAGATAAATTGCGAAGCATACGGGTTCGTTCTTTACGTTTCGACACAGGTACACTGTCTTTGAAGTCAATGGCAGGAGTGTTGTCCCGTTCGGAGTAAGTGAAAACATGTAGATAGGAAACAGGCAATCCGGAAATAAAGTTATAGGTAGTCAAAAACTCCTCGTCTGTTTCGCCGGGAAACCCGGTTATTACATCGGCGCCAATACAAGCATGAGGCATTTTGGATTTTATGTACTGCACCCTTTCACTATATAACCCCGACAAGTACCTTCTTTTCATAAGCTTTAAAATGGTGTCTGATCCGCTTTGAAGCGGGATATGAAAATGAGGCATAAATGAAACTGATTCGGATACCTTTTCAATTATGCGGTTGCTCAGCAGATTGGGCTCTATAGAAGAGATGCGAAAACGGGGTGCCTCCGGAAGATTATCCAGTTCCGTTACAAGTTCGAGAAACGAACTTTCACGAACGCCTTTAACAGGATCAAATATTCCGTAATCGCCCAGATTAATCCCGGTTAAAACTATTTCTTTTGCACCGGAGCGGATGATTTCACGGACGTCTTCAATTACTTTGTTTAGCGGATTGCTGCGGCTTGCTCCCCGTGCAAGAGGGATGGTACAAAAGGTACAACTGTAGTCACATCCATCCTGTACTTTCAAAAATACCCGTGTACGTTCTCCCGAAGAACGGGAACCTACAAAACTATTAACATCTCCAATTTCACAGGCGTGCACATGAGCAGGACCCTTTTGCTTTAAATGAGTTAAATGAGCAACGACATTAAATTTTTCGTTGGCACCGAGTACCATGTCAACACCGGGAATGGCTGCAATAGCTTCAGGTTTAAGCTGGGCAAAGCAACCTGTAACAACTATTAATGCTTCCGGATTAGCGTGCAGCGCCTTATTAACGACGGCTCTGCATTCGCGGTCGGCATTCTCAGTTACCGAACAGGTGTTTATGAGATATATTTCGGCACCCTCATCAAAGTCAATCTTATTATAACCCGCCTGAGTGAGTGTTTTGCCAATGGTTGATGTTTCTGCAAAGTTTAATTTGCATCCAAGGGTGTGAAAAGCTATTGTTCGGTTAGAAGTCACGGGAAAGCAAAAGTAGTGAAAACCAAGGGAAACAGAACCTGACGGGTTGGCAATTAACAATTACATTTGCAAGCCTATGGTTCATACTGTATTAATAATCATGAGGAAACGGTGGACATTACTTTCAGCCTTGCTGATTGCTTTAACCGGCTGTACGCATAAGAAACTACCCGACAGCCGGACGGTATTCCGCTACAACGAAGCCTCGGGAGTGACCTCGCTGGATCCGGCTTATGCAAAAGGGCAGGCCGATATTTGGGCTTGTAATCAACTCTATAACGGATTGGTGCAGATGGATGACAATTTAAAAGTGCAGCCCTGTATCGCTTCATCATGGACCATTTCTGACGACGGTTTAACTTACAGCTTTACACTACGTAAGGATGTAGCCTTCCACAGAAGCCCGGTCTTTGCTGACAGTATCGGGCGCAATGTTACTGCTTCCGATTTTCTATACAGCTTCGGTCGCATTGCGGATGCTAAAGTTGCCTCACCCGGCTCATGGGTATTTAATGCAGTTGCCCCTGATCCTGAAACACCGTCAGGGCTCTCCTTTTATGCTCCGGCACCTGATAGCCTTGTGATTGTATTAAAACACCCTTTCCCGCCATTTCTGGGGATACTCACCTCTCTCTATTGTGCTGTGGTACCTCACGAAGCAATTGATTATTATGGGAAAGATTTCAGACTTCATCCCGTAGGAACAGGTCCTTTTATTTTTCATGAATGGTATGATCGGATGAACCTTATTTACTGGAAAAATCCTGACTATTTTGAATTTGATAACGGGACACGGCTTCC
>DASUFP010000017.1:0-50195 GCA_036274495.1 Bacteroidia bacterium | reverse complement strand
GTGCCAAACCTCCCCGTCGATATGAGCTCTTGGGGGAGATCAGCCTGTTATCCCCAGCGTACCTTTTATCCTTTGAGCGATGGCCCTTCCATGCAGAACCACCGGATCACTATATCCTACTTTCGTACCTGATCGGCTTGTCGGCCTCACAGTCAAGCATGCTTATGCTATTGCACTCCTCGTACGGTTACCAAGCGTACTGAGCATACCTTTGAAAGCCTCCGTTACACTTTTGGAGGCGACCACCCCAGTCAAACTACCCACCAAACAATGTCCCCCGCTTAGCGGGGTTAGACACCGAATACAGAAAGGGTGGTATTTCAACGTTGACTCCACGGATCCTGGCGAACCCGCTTCATAGTCTCCCACCTATCCTACACATCCTGTATCCAATGTCAATGTTAAGTTGTAGTGAAGGTGCATGGGGTCTTTCCGTCCCGTTGCGGGTAACCGGCGTCTTCACCGATACCACAATTTCACCGAGCTCATGGCTGAGACAGTGCCCAGATCGTTACACCATTCGTGCAGGTCGGAACTTACCCGACAAGGAATTTCGCTACCTTAGGACCGTTATAGTTACGGCCGCCGTTTACTGGGGCTTCGATTCAATGCTTTGTATTGCTACTAACATCTCCTCTTAACCTTCCAGCACCGGGCAGGTGTCAGGCCTTATACATCATCTTTCGATTTAGCAAAGCCATGTGTTTTTGTTAAACAGTCGCCTGGACCTTTTCACTGCGGCCCGCCTTGCGGCGGGCGCCCTTTATCCCGAAGTTACAGGGCCAATTTGCCGAGTTCCTTAGCCATGATTCACTCGAGCACCTGAGGATACTCTCCTCGACTACCTGTGTCGGTTTGCGGTACGGGTGTCATAGATATAAGTTTAGAAGTTTTTCTTGGAAGTTTGATTAGGGTCATTATCCACTCATCCGAAGACTTGTGGTACTGTCACCTTCGACAGGTCCTGCGGATTTGCCTACAGGGCCTATATCTACGGGCTTTAACGCACTAATCCGTCAGTGCGCAGACCTTTCACTACTCCGTCACTCCATCACTATCTATGCCAGTACAGGAATATCAACCTGTTGTCCATCGGCTTCGCCCTTCGGCTACACCTTAGGTCCCGACTGACCCTGATCCGATTAACGTTGATCAGGAAACCTTAGTCTTACGGTGGGCAGGTTTCTCACCTGCCTTATCGTTACTTATGCCTACATTTGCTTTTCTGACTGCTCCAGCATGCCTTACGACACACCTTCAGTGCTGTCAGAATGCTCCCCTACCAGTAAAGCATTGCTGCTTTAATCCATAGCTTCGGTACTACACTTGATGCCCGATTATTATCCACGCCCGATCGCTCGACTAGTGAGCTGTTACGCACTCTTTAAATGAATGGCTGCTTCCAAGCCAACATCCTAGCTGTCAAAGCAATTGGACCACGTTTAATCAACTTAGCGTAGATTTAGGGACCTTAGCTGATGGTCTGGGTTCTTTCCCTCTCGGCCTGGGACCTTAGCACCCCAAGCCTCACTCCCGAGTATATGTCGTCAGCATTCGGAGTTTATCTGGGTTTGGTAGGCGGTGAAGCCCCCTAGCCCAATTAGTAGCTCTACCTCTGCGACACTCAACCTCGAGGCTGTTCCTAAAAACATTTCGGGGAGTACGAGCTATTTCCCAGTTTGATTAGCCTTTCACCCCTACCCTCAGTTCATCCGAGAGCTTTTCAACGCTCACCAGTTCGGACCTCCATCTCCTGTTACGGAGACTTCATCCTGACCAAGGGTAGATCACAAGGTTTCGCGTCTACTCCCTCTGACTATACGCCCTATTCAGACTCGCTTTCGCTTCGGCTGCTCCGCTTTAGCGGATTAACCTTGCCAGAGAGAAGTAACTCGTAGGCTCATTATGCAAAAGGCACGCCGTCATCCGCCTAAGCAGACTCCGACCGCTTGTAAGCGCATGGTTTCAGGTTCTATTTCACTCCTCTGTTCGAGGTTCTTTTCACCTTTCCTTCACAGTACTAGTTCACTATCGGTCTCTCAAGTGTATTTAGCCTTACCGGATGGTGCCGGCAGATTCCCACAAGGCGTCTCCGACCTCGCGGTACTCAGGATACTGCTAGGAACAGGATCATTACGTTTACGGGCCTATCACCCTCTACGGTGCTTCTTTCCAAAAGCTTCAACTTCTGATACTATTCCATGTTACAGTCCTACAACCCCGCTGTTGCCTTAACAACAACGGTTTGGGCTCTTCCCTGTTCGCTCGCCACTACTGGGGGAATCACTATTTGTTTTCTCTTCCTCCGGGTACTTAGATGTTTCAGTTCTCCGGGTTAGCTCCCGCCTAGGGCGGGTTTCCAGGCATCACCTGGAAAGGTTTTCCCATTCGGAGATCTCCGGATCAAAGGTTATTTGCACCTCCCCGAAGCTTATCGCAGCTTATCACGTCCTTCATCGCCATTGAGAGCCAAGGCATTCACCATGCGCCCTTAATTACTTTCTTATCACTTCGCAGTGATGTTCAATATGTTTTCTTTCAATATGTCAAAGAACTTCGCAAACCGGTGTAAGCTAGTGTCGGGGCAATTCGATAACGGCCCTGAACACAACCGGCGTACTGGTGAATTAAATGGATTCGAACCATAGCTGCCAGATGGCAGATGTCCCCGAAACGGACTTAACTCTTATTTCAATTTCAGCCAAACCGCTTGTCTGGCATTACTGTAGGAAATGACTGCAGATTGACAGTGATGACTTTTTATAGTCACCTGAATTTCAATTTACTAAACTTAACTAGATAAACCGATTGTTTATCTTACTGTGGAAGATATCGATCCGCCGCGGCGGAGAACCGATGACCCTCCCGGCATTGCAGTCGGGATGCTCTAGCCATAAGGGCTAAATTCCACTATTTAATTCTTTCAAATTCCGATGGACCGTTGTCCAAGGCACTTTGGTGGAGAATATCGGAGTCGAACCGATGACCCCCTGCTTGCAAAGCAGGTGCTCTAGCCAGCTGAGCTAATTCCCCATGAACGAATGCTGATCTCCTGTAAAACGAATCAGAGATCGATGTAGTCCCGAGCAGATTTGAACTGCTGACCCCTACATTATCAGTGTAGTGCTCTAACCAAACTGAGCTACGGGACTAGTTAATGTTTGGCGAGTTGTGTGGGTTCAATAGAACCTGGAACATCTTGTCAAACCTACTCGTTGCATCAGTTTATGAGCCACTGTAACTCGTTAATGGGTTCCGGCATCATGTAAAGAAGAATTAAGGAAATAACAAACCAAGAGTTTAGAAAACGCTCTAGAAAGGAGGTATTCCAGCCACACCTTCCGGTACGGCTACCTTGTTACGACTTAGCCCCAGTCATCGATTTTACCCTAGGCGACTCCTTGCGGTGATCGACTTCAGGTACTCCCGACTTCCATGGCTTGACGGGCGGTGTGTACAAGGCCCGGGAACGTATTCACCGGAACATTGCTGATTTCCGATTACTAGCGAATCCAGCTTCATGAGGTCGAGTTGCAGACCTCAATCCGAACTGAGACAGACTTTTGGGATTAGCTCCATATTGCTATGTGGCAACCTTCTGTATCTGCCATTGTAGCACGTGTGTAGCCCTGGACGTAAGGGCCGTGATGACTTGACGTCATCCCCACCTTCCTCACCGCTTGCGCGGGCAGTCTCATTAGAGTCCCCAGCTTTACCTGTTGGCAACTAATGATAGGGGTTGCGCTCGTTACGGGACTTAACCCAACACCTCACGGCACGAGCTGACGACAGCCATGCAGCACCTAGTTTCGTGTCATTGCTGAAGGTCCCCTTTCAGGGACGGTCACTAACTTTCAAGCCCAGGTAAGGTTCCTCGCGTATCATCGAATTAAACCACATGCTCCTCCGCTTGTGCGGGCCCCCGTCAATTCCTTTGAGTTTCAACCTTGCGGTCGTACTCCCCAGGTGGATAACTTAATGCTTTCGCTTAGACGCTGACTGTGTATCGCCAACATCGAGTTATCATCGTTTAGGGTGTGGACTACCAGGGTATCTAATCCTGTTTGCTACCCACACTTTCGTGCCTCAGCGTCAGTTACGGCTTAGCGAGCTGCCTTCGCAATAGGTGTTCTGTGTCATATCTAAGCATTTCACCGCTACATGACACATTCCGCCCACTTCAACCGTACTCAAGACCAACAGTATCAATGGCAATTCCATCGTTAAGCGATGGGCTTTCACCACTGACTTGAAAGTCCGCCTACGCACCCTTTAAACCCAATAAATCCGGATAACGCTCGGGTCCTTCGTATTACCGCGGCTGCTGGCACGAAGTTAGCCGACCCTTATTCTTACGGTACCGTCAGCCCTCGACACGTCGAGGGGTTTCGTCCCGTATAAAAGAAGTTTACGACCCATAGGGCCTTCATCCTTCACGCGGCATGGCTGGATCAGGCTTGCGCCCATTGTCCAATATTCCTTACTGCTGCCTCCCGTAGGAGTCTGGTCCGTGTCTCAGTACCAGTGTGGGGGATCATCCTCTCAGACCCCCTACCGATCGTAGCCTTGGTGGGCCGTTACCCCGCCAACTAGCTAATCGGACGCATGCCCATCTATAACCCCCTGAGGTTTAATTATCAAGTGATGCCACTCAATAATATTATGCGGTATTAATCTCCCTTTCGGGAGGCTATTCCCCAGTTATAGGTAGGTTGCATACGTGTTACGCACCCGTGCGCTACTCTCATGACTATATTGCTACAATCAATCCCGTTCAACTTGCATGTATTAGGCCTGCCGCTAGCGTTAATCCTGAGCCAGGATCAAACTCTCCATTGTAAAGTTTATTTAAATTGCTCTAGGTTTTCTACTCATTATCTATACCCCTTCACAGGGATAAAGATCAGGCTTGTTATTTCCTACAATTCTTCAAAGAACGCTTTATATCTGAACTCTTTCCATATGAAAGAGAAGTATAAATTCAATTGGGGCTGCAAAGGTACAAACCGTTTCCACCTTTGCAAATAAAAAAGAAACTTTTTTTGAGAAATTTATTCTGCCCTTTTTGTCAATTTCCCTAGTCCGATCGATTAGGGGCTGCAAATGTACTACTAGAATTCATACAGACAAATGAATTCAGAAAAAAAAAGTAGGAATAATTATTAACAAAAAATGAAAAGTGCTGAATGTTAGCAAGTTAAGGATTTGTCAAACTTACCGGTACCACCTTGCCGTTGAAAAACTTCCATCCCCACTCACAAAAACCGCTGATGAACTCAGCAATCTCACCGGGTAGCAACGGAGCCTTATAGCCCGGAAAGGCAGCGGAAAGCATCTCGGTTTGAACCGATCCTAACGCCAAACAGTTCACTTGTATGTTCCGATCCCGAAACTCCTCCGCCAGACACTCCGCCATAATCAGAACTGCCCCCTTGCTGCTGCTGTAAGCCGATAACCCCGGATATTTTACCGTAGCCCCCATCCCACCTATACTGCTTATCATTACTATATGTGTGTTCCGGACTCCTCCCATTCTACCTAACAGGAAACGGGTAAGCATGGCAACACCAAATACATTCACCCCGTATACCTTTTGCCAGTCGGTAAGCTCCAATTTGTCAAATGGCTTATTGATTAAAGCGCCCGCATTGTGCAGCACTCCTGTCAAATGTGAAACGTTTGCTTTGTTTAAGGCCTCTTCAAGGATGGTATAATTTCCATCTGATAAATCCATTACCACAGGAACAACGGTTCCCCCATTCTTTCCGGCTTCGGCAGCGAGTTTTTCAAGGGACTGTTTCTGGCGGGCTAATGCAAACACCCGATGCCCTTTTACTGTTAATGCCAGGGCAGTAGCATATCCTATTCCTGATGATGCTCCCGTTACTATATAATCTTCCATTTCGGCAACTGTTTGACCCGTGGGTCAGATTCAGTCGTAAAACTAATTCTATATTTGCATATAATACAACAACCTCCTTATGAAACGCTCTTATCTGTTTTCTTTGCTGGGCTGCCTGATACTTCTACCGGCTATAACCTTTTCACAGCAATCGGAATTACCTAAGGAAAAATGGACCAAGAGACTCATTACGGGCGGAGGACTCGGGATGCAGTTTGGCACCTATACTTATATTCAGGTCGCACCCATTATTGGCTATCGAGTAACCGACAAGCTGCATGCAGGTATAGGACTCAATTACATTTATTACAAGTACAACGACACCTATTATAATATAAAGTACGAGACTTCAATTTATGGCGGCGGACCGTGGGTGCGGTATTTTATTCTGGATAATCTGTTTGCCGAAGCAAACTATGAGGTGCTCAATATGGATGTTCCGGCTAATATCAGCGGCTCCAGTTATGAATTGAAAAGGGACAACATTTCGAGTTTCCTGGTTGGAGGAGGTTATGCCCAAAATATCGGGGGACAATCCGCAATTTTATTCAGGGTACTCTGGGATCTGATTGACGACCCCTACTCCCCTTATTCAAATCCCGTGATTTCTATCGGCTTTTCTATTGGGTTGTAGACTTATCTCCAGCTTCCTCTAAAAACTCCGGCGACTCCATCATTCGCATCTGGCGGACAATCCAGTTCTTTTTCCGTACAATATAAGGAGTAGGTTTAGCCGGCGACCATTTTCTGGGATTTGGCAGGCATGCTGCAATTAGTGCCGATTCGCTTCTGTTTAATGCACTGCACGGCTTGTGAAAATAGTATTGCGCAGCTGCTTCTGCTCCATATATTCCATCACCCATTTCAATTTCATTCAGATACACCTCCATTATTCTCTCTTTACTCCATATAAGCTCTATAAGGAAGGTAAAATAGACTTCGAAACCTTTCCGGACATATGACCGGTCAGGCCAGAGAAAAACGTTTTTTGCAGTTTGCTGACTAATGGTACTTGCTCCCTTAACTTTCTTGCCTCCTTTTCTTTCGTTGTATTTTCTTGCTTTTGCGATGGCTTCAAAATCAAAACCAAAATGGTCGGCAAATTTCTGATCTTCGGATGCCATTACGGCCAGGGGTAAATGCCGGGATACCTTCCTGACAGGAACCCAGCTCTTGTTGAGTTTGATTTTTTTGCCGTCTCCAATCTGTTCAGCCACCCGAATAAGCATAAGCGGGGTGACCGGCGGCGGTACAAATCGAAAAAAAATAACAGAACCAATTGATAATCCCAAAAACCAAACAATCAGTTTCAGTAATAACCTGAGCAGTTTCCGGAACACAACAATTATATGAATGTAACTTGCAGCTTCTTAGTACATTGAATAAGCGGCATCTTCAATTACTACTTTCGGATGTTTGTCTTTGTGATTCAAGGCCATTCCAAAAGCTACATAAAACAACTGCGACTGTTCAGGAGTATAGTCAATTTTAGTTCCGTCCACAGAAATGGTTTGCTTGTTTTCAACTAAAAAATCAAGCAGATAATATTTAAAGCGGATATAGGCACCTTTTTTGAAATTCAAATCGAGAAATACCGAAGGGTTGATCAGATTTGTCCGGTCGGAAAACCACTCAGACTTACGGTATTTTGTGTCGTCGTAAAATGCTTTCTGTTTATAGTGAAACATCAGTTCGGCTTCACCCCCGATACTTGCATACATGTTTTTAGGCAAATTACCGATTTTAAAGGCTATTGGAACACCAAAGCTATAGGAGCGCTGCTTCAGTTTAACACTGTCGCTGATATCATTGATCATCCCCACATTTCGGATTCCAAATCCAAGCCAAACGCCAAAATGTTCATTCATATCAATATGATACTGTTCCTGAAAATGAAAGAACATTGAAAACCTGATTACCGAGCTGATATCCTTTGATCCGTCTTTAACATTACCCCACGAAAAAATAAGTTCGGAAGCTGACTTCCAATAGTTCTTTTGAGAAGATGTGCTACCATCCTGAGACCTGACAATGGAAGGCAACAACAACAAAAATAAAATTAGAATTTTTTTCATATGCGGTGTGTTATTGTTTTATTCAACTGACATTTTATTTGCAATTGCGTTATCATACAAGTTTTTGAAATAAGATAATTCGCCAAATACAGTGCCATCAATAACCATTTGAGTACCTCCGGTTTCACCGATATTGGTAAAATCAACTTCAGATGAGGCAACTATTTCAATAAATGCATCCAATTGTTCAGGAGCAACACTAACAACTATTCTACCCTGGCTTTCGCCGAACAAAAATGCATCTTTTCGAAAATCCGAATCACATTCTATAGTACAGCCAATGGCTCCTGCCATGGCAGATTCAAGCAAAGTGATAAACAATCCCCCGTCAGAAACATCGTGTGCCGAACTTATTACATTATTCCTGATAAGGTTGCGCACCAGATGCTGAACTGAAAATTCCTCCTCAAGGTCGAACCATGGAGCCGTACTGTTTTTGACTTTGTGCCAGGAATACAAATATTCTGATGACCCTATATCATTTACCGACCGGCCAAGGAGGAATATACTGTGGCCGTTACCTTTAAAATCAAGAGTGGTCAGATATTTTTTATCATCCAAAATCCCTATCATTCCAATTGTTGGTGTAGGAAATACGGGGACCTCTTCTTTACCTATTACTGACTGGTTATAAAAGCTAACATTTCCACCCGTAACAGGGGTTTGAAATTTGGTGCAGGCAGCACCCATTCCCTTTATGGCATTTACAAATTGCCAGTAAACCTCAGGGTTGTATGGATTTCCGAAATTGAGACAATTCGTAACAGCCGAAGGCATTGCTCCGGTACACGATAAGTTGCGGGCGGCTTCAGCAACGGCTATTGCACATCCTGTAAAGGGATCAGCAAATACATACCTCGCGTTGCAATCAACCGACATGGCCAGAGCCTTTTCGGTACCCCGGACATCCACTACAGCAGCATCCGAAGGTTTGTTGGTTGTCATGGTAATCGTACCAACCATTGAATCGTACTGGTTGTAGATCCACCGGCGGGAAGCTATGTTTGGATGTACTGCCAGAAAGGAGGCAACCGCTTTCAGATCGTCCGGCTCCTGAATATTATCAATGGAATATTCTTTTATTTTTTGAATGTATGCAGGTTCTTTGAATTCTCTTGTATAAACGGGAGCTCCACCACCCAGCACAAGATCATTGGCGGGCACATCAGCGATAAGCTCACCTGACATAAAAAAGTTGAGCCGGTCGCCTTTGGTCACTTCACCAATACAGGTGCAATTGAGATCCCATTTTTCAAAAATGGCTTTGATTTGATCTTCCTGACCTTTCTTACCCACTACAAGCATGCGTTCCTGCGATTCGGAGAGGAGTATTTCCCAGGGCTCCATGTTGGCTTGTCGTGTTGGAACGCGGTCGAGGTAAATTACCATTCCATGTTCGCCTTTAGCGGACATTTCAGAGGTGGAACAGATGATTCCCGCGGCACCCATATCCTGCATCCCGATAACCGATCCGGTACCTATTAGTTCCAGTGTTGCTTCCAGCAACAGTTTTTCCTGAAAAGGATCACCAACCTGAACAGCGGGCAGATCTTCATGAGATTCATCGTGCAAATCGCCGGAGGCAAAAGTGGCACCATGAATTCCATCTTTACCGGTGGCTGATCCCACAATAAAAACCGGGTTTCCTTCACCATAAGAAATAGCACTGATGGTTTTGCCTTCTTCAACAATACCTACCGACATGGCATTCACCAATATGTTAACGTTATAGCAATCATCGAAATACACTTCTCCGCCAACTGTTGGTACTCCAAAGGCGTTGCCATAATCGCCAATTCCCTTAACAACGCCTCTCATCAGCCATTTGGTCCTGTCGGAATCAATGTTACCAAAGCGAAGTGAATTCAGTTGAGCTATGGGTCTGGCGCCCATGGTGAAAATGTCTCTGTTAATACCTCCTACACCCGTTGCAGCGCCCTGGTAAGGCTCAATAGCTGATGGATGGTTGTGGGATTCGATTTTAAAAGCACAGGCCAGTCCGTCGCCAATGGCCACCAGGCCGGCATTTTCTTCTCCTGCTTTTGCAAGCATATGCGGGCCCTCTTTGGGGAGGGTCTTTAACCAGGTAATAGAGTTTTTATAGGAACAATGTTCGGACCACATCACCGAAAAAATACTGAGTTCGGTAAAGTTTGGGGTCCGTCCCAGGATTTCCTTTATTTTATCAAATTCCGCAGGCAGCAATCCAAGTTTTCCGGCGGTTTCTACAGTTACAGCGGCTGCTTCGGCAGTCTGGCTCATTTCGAACGGTTTTTTTCGGTTATTTGCATGCAAAAGTACACATTAACCGACACTAAAGCCTGTCAAAACGCACCTTGTGGAGATCCTACTTTCAACAGGTTACACCCTATTCTTCATCTTTCTGATCCTCCGGTACGACTTTTTTAAACCAAGAGGATTGGCACCAAGGGCAGGAATACTGTTGTTTGCCTTTAAACTTATAGCCGGAGTAGCAGTTGGATTAATATATACCTATTACTACACCGACAGACATACTGCAGATACCTTCAGGTTATTTGATGACAGTCAAATCGTATTTAACACCATCCACTCATCATGGCGCGATTTTTTTAGCATTATGACGGGAATTGGCGGAGATTCTCCCCATCTGGGTCCGATTTACAACAGCATGAACAATTGGTACGACATTTATTCACCCATCAACGACAACAGGTTCATGATACGGTTCAATGCAGCTTTGCGATTTATTTCGATGGGGCATTATTATGTTCATGTGGTGATTGTGGCGTTTTTATCCACCTCAGGTACCATAGCTTTGTTTCGTTTTCTGCAGACTTATCTCAGCGACTGTTCAAAAGCCTTGTTCCTCGCAATTGGATTTTTGCCATCAGTGCTTTTTTGGGGGTCCGGACTTATGAAAGATGCCATGGTAGTATTTGCACTGGGATTTACACTTTATTTTTTCGGCCGGCTCTTATCAGCACCGGGAAACAGGATAAAGATGATTTTCTTTGTTATTGCGCTTCTGGTACTTACATTTTCGCGGTTTCAAATAATGGTGCTCACGCTACCGGCATTATCTGCTTGGTGGATATCGGTTCGGTTTCCAAAACACGGTATAGTGGCTTTTCCGGGTATGGTTGCATTAGTTACTGCTCTGTTTTTTCTTCTTTCAGGGGTTTATTCAGATATAGATTTGTCATCCCTGTTATACAACAAACAGCAATCCTTTATCCGCCTTGCAACCGAAGCCGGCGCAGGGAGTATGATTAAGCCAATTAAATTTGCTCCATACCCTTCAGATGTGCTGCTGCATGCACCTTTGGGATTTGCAACTACACTGCTGCGTCCGTTTATAACTGATTCCGGCAATCCCTTGTTGGTGATGAGTGGAATCGAAAATTTATTTATACTTCTGTTGGGCATTTACTGCATGCTTGATTTCAGAAAAAATTTCAGAGAAAGCAGTTCGCTATTATTATTTTCTATCTGGTTTGTGGTTATTTCATTTTCAGTAATAGGATTGGTTACACCGGTTTTAGGTGCAATGGTTCGTTACAAAACACCGGCACTCCCCTTGTTACTCGTTGTGTTTCTTTTGCTTGCCAATCCCAAAAAGAGACTCCGATTAAATGCCCTTGCCGGAATGCTTCCGATATGAATATCACTCTGCTGTTACCGGTTCACATCGCTGTTCTCTGCGTTTTCATATACAAGATGAAGTGGTTTGACGACCCTTTCCTTTCAAAAATAACTTTGATGCTGATTTTTATTCTGAAAATCGCAGCAGGACTATTTGCCGGCTATTACTATTCGATGAAATACGGAGGAGGTGATACTATGGCTTTTTTTAAAGACGGCATTGAACTGAAATCGTGTCTCATGCATCACTTTTCGCATTTCATAACCTATCTCAAAGGGGATATGGCATCAAGCGTTTTCTATACAAAATGCGGCACCTTATCAGCATGGATAAACGATGACCCCCTGTACAACGACAATCATACAGTTACATTGTTGCACATGCTGCTCGCCTTTATCAGCGGAGAGAGTTATCCTGTACATGTAGCATGGTTTGCATTTTTCTCATTGGCAGGATTGATGGGCATTTACAGACTATTCAGAATTATTGCTCAAGTAAAAGGCTGGCCGGTTATTTTAACACTCTTTGCTCTTCCTTCCATTTTATTCTGGATTTCAGTTGCATCAAAAGAAAGTCTGGCGATTTTTGGAACCGGAGTATTCTGCGGCACAGCAGCACTGCTGCATTCCGGACAAACAAGTTGGTTAAACAAATTGGCCTGTGTCCTTTCCTTTTGCATGGCACTGCTGATCAAAATTTACTTTGTAATCCTTTTACTCCCTGCATTGTTTGCATTTATTATAAGTAAAGGAAAATCACAATCAGTGACGCTGAAAAATTACGTGCTTGTTTACGGCGGCGGTTTTGTTCTGTTATTATTACTTTCCATAATTATTCCCCCGGCCGATGTATGCAGTCTGATTTATAACAAACGACAAAGTTTTGAGGTGTATGCAACAACATTTCCGGATGGATTTACAACTTATCTTCAGCTACCGCAATTTGAAAATAACTGGCTGAGTCTGTTGTTACATACTCCGGCAGCCGCCGGGGTGAGCCTGTTACAGCCTTTTGAATTCAGCAAGGATCAACTTCCTCTGATGTTCTTATCAATAGAAAATTTATTTTATGTTGCGATAGTATTTATTGCTATTTTATGGGGTAAAAAACGTATTCCCCGGCAGCTCAATGCTATATTATTTTGTGTTTTGTTCACCTATACATTGCTTGCCCTGATCGGCTTAACAACACCGGTGGCAGGCGCAATTATCCGCTATAAATCAATTATTCTTCCCTTTTTAATGATGATACCGGTGATTTTATTTGTAAATCCCGGCTCCCCGGAGGCCATTGATAAAAAAGCTTAAACACAACCATTTGTATATCTTTGTAAGTAAATGAACGAGATTGCCTTATGAACCTTTTCAGAAAGAAAAACATTGATGATTTGCTTAACAAGCAATATCATCCGGGAGTTACCACTTTAAAAAAGCATCTCAAGGTAAGAGACCTTACAGCATTTGGAATTGCTGCAATTATTGGAGCAGGGATTTTCAGCACTATCGGAAAAGCGAGTGCTGAAGGTGGTCCGGCCGTAATTTTGCTATTTATTTTCACAGCTGTTGCCTGCGGATTTGCCGCCTTTTGTTATGCCGAGTTTGCCAGTATGGTACCTGTGTCGGGTTCTGCATATACTTATTCTTATGTGTCGTTTGGGGAATTGTTTGCATGGATCATAGGATGGGCGCTCATTATGGAGTATGCGATTGGTAACATAGTAATTGCCATTTCATGGTCGGGTTACTTCTCTTCACTGCTTGAGCATATACGCATACCGGCATTCGGAATAAATGAGGGAATACATCTGCCGGCGTGGAGCGGGATCGATTATTTTTCGGCTAAGCGTGCCTTTGCAGAAGTTGCTGCCGGTACCTCAGATTCAACTGTGGTGCATTCGGAGGCCTATCGCGCGTGGGTGGGCGCACCGGTGCTGGGAGGACTTAAAATTATTTTAGATATCCCTGCAATTTTCATTAACATCATAATAACCTGGCTCGTTTACAGAGGCATAAAGGAAACCCGAAATGCCAGTAATATTATGGTTGGAATTAAATTGATGGTATTGGTATTGGTAATTTTTTCAGGATTTTCATATATCGATACCGCAAACTGGAACCCCTTTATGCCCGAAGGTTTGGGAGGTGTATTGGCAGGTGTGTCGGCTGTATTTTTTGCTTACATCGGTTTCGACGCCATTTCAACTACTGCCGAAGAGTGTGTAAATCCGCAAAGAGATCTGCCAAAAAGTATGATATACTCAATTGTAATTTGCACAGTACTCTATATGTTAATCGCTCTTACCCTTACAGGGATGACCAATTACAAACTGCTTGATGTTGATGATCCGCTGTCATTTGTATTTAAATCGGTAGGACTGGATTGGATAAGCGGTGTTATTGCGGTGAGTGCTGTTGTTGCAATGACTTCTGTGTTGCTTGTGTTTCAGATGGGACAGCCACGTATATGGATGACAATGGGACGCGACGGATTGTTGCCGCCTGCCTTTGCCAAAATTCATCCTAAACATGGAACTCCCGGATTCAGCACCATTGTTACCGGTTTGCTGGTTGGCATTCCGCTGTTGTTTATTGATATGGACACAGTAGTGGATTTGTGTTCTATCGGAACACTGTTTGCTTTTGTTTTGGTTTGCGGTGGTGTCCTTATGTTGCAAAACAAACCGGATCTTCCACGAAAATTTAAGGTTCCCTATATCAACGGCAAAATTATTATACCGGTTATCTACCTGGGATTGATGTTCTGGCTGGGGAAAAATCAGCAGGAATGGCTCTCTGCATCTGTTAACCCGCTCAACAGCATACAATCACTTCCCATGTTTCTGTTTTTTGTGGTATTTGCCATTTTAGCCGTATTGAGTTTTGTCAAACGGTTATCATTTATACCCGTCGCAGGAATATTGATGTGCCTGTATCTTATGGCTCAGATAAATCTTAAAAACTGGATTGGCTTTACCATCTGGTTAATAGCGGGACTAGTAATATATTTTAGCTATTCCTACCGTCACAGCAACCTTTCGAAACTTAACTAATTTCCAATATGCCCATTGTATTTATTACCGGTGCAACTGCCGGCTTTGGCAGAGCCACTGCTCTATTATTTGCACAACATGGATGGAATCTTATTTTATGTGGCCGCCGCAAAGAACGACTGGATGCTTTGGAAAAAATAATAATGGATACCTATCAGGTAAAAGTTTTCACGTTACCTTTTGATGTCACCAATCCAAGTGAAGTTAGTCAGGCCATTCATGATTTGCCTTACGACTGGAAAAATATTGATGCACTCATAAATAATGCCGGGCTGGCATCAGGCTTATCATCCATACAGGATGGGGATATTGCTGACTGGGAAATAATGATTGACACCAACATCAAAGGCTTACTCTATGTATCAAGAGCAATTATGCCGCTTATGATTGCAAAAGGTAAAGGTCACATTGTGAACATAGGTTCGGTGGCAGGTAAGGAAGCTTACCCAAACGGCAATGTTTATTGTGCAACCAAACATGCCGTAGATGCGCTATCAAAATCGATGCGAATAGATTTATTACCACATGGCATAAAAGTCACAGCTGTTCATCCGGGAGCTGCCGAAACAGAATTCTCACTTGTTAGGTTTAAAGGAGATTCCGAACGGGCGTCACAGGTCTATAATGGTTATGAACCTTTGCATGCCGAAGATATAGCCGAAGTGATCTATTTCGCTGTAAGCAGACCTCCTCATGTTTGTCTGAATGAAATTATTGTAACTCCAACTGCTCAGGCCAACACAGCTTACTTTCATAAAAAGCCCTAACAGATGAAGAAACCGATATATTTTTTTATTGCACTATTGTGCTGTTATTTTTCAATTACAGGGTGTAAACCTGCTTCACATGCCGATGCAATTTATTATAATGGTAAAATTTATACTGTAGACAGCCTGTTTACAGTTGTCACCGCTTTTGCAATTAAAGACGGGAAAATAGTTGCGACAGGGAGCGATGAGGCGATACTGAAATATGACGCCCCCATTAAAACAGATCTCAAAGGAGCATTTGTATATCCCGGATTTCACGATGCACACTGCCATGTATATGGATATGGTATCGATTTGACCAAAATAAATCTTGTTGGAACAACCTCCTTTTCGGCAGTAATTGATACCGTGAACCTGCACAATGAAAAACGGACAGGGGGTTGGATATTCGGGCGTGGATGGGATCAGAACGACTGGGAGGAAAAAACATATCCTGACAAAGCCATCCTCGATAGTCTCTATCCCGATATTCCTGTTTTTTTGTTACGTATTGACGGACATGCTGCGCTGGTAAATACAAAGGCGTTACAATTGGCCGGAATTAATGAAACTACTGAAGTTTCAGGAGGCGAATTGATAAAATCAGGAAAACACCTTACCGGAATCATCCTCGATAAAGCGGTAGATCTGGTTTATGAGATTGTACCGAAGCCTGATGTTAAGGCGCAAATAAACGCATTGATGCAAGCTCAATCCGATTGTTTCGCTGTTGGACTCACCCATGTTACCGATGCAGGAATCGAAAATGGAGGTGAAAAATATGATCTCATAAAACGAATCGACTCGCTTCAGCAGTCCGGCAAATTAAAACTCCGAATGAATGTAATGGCCGATTTATCTGAGTTGAATTTGTATACAAACAGTCCAAAAATTAAAACTCCCTCCCTTTCAGTTACCGGATTTAAGGTGTATGCCGACGGAGCACTGGGATCGCGCGGGGCCTGTCTGCTGCAGCCCTATAGCGATGAACCAAATCATTACGGGTATCTCATACACTCTCCCAAAACACTGGACAGTATAGCCGGTGTTGTAGCTCAAACCGACTATCAGCTGAATACGCATTGTATTGGTGATTCGGCACAACGACTGATGTTGCAGCTGTATTCGAAATATTTAAAAGGTGATACTAACAGGAGATGGAGAATTGAACACGCTCAGGTTATTGATACAGCTGATTTGCACTATTACCGTGATGCCCATATCCTGCCCAGCGTTCAACCCACACATGCCACGTCCGATATGTATTGGGCCGAAGACCGTCTCGGTCCGGTGAGAGTAAAGGGAGCCTATGCCTACAAATGGCTGATGGAGCAAAATGGGATGGTAGCTGCGGGCAGCGACTTTCCTGTGGAGTATATTAATCCCCTGTTTGGTTTTTATGCCGCGGTATCAAGAAAAGATCAAAAAGGATTTCCTGCCAAGGGATTTCAACCGGAAAATGCATTAACCCGGCAGGAAGCCCTTAGGGCAATGACTATATGGGCAGCTTATGCGGCTTTTAATGAAAATGAAACAGGCAGTTTAACAATTGGCAAATATGCCGACTTTGTAATCACTGATCAGGATCTGATGACTGCTCCTGAACCATTGCTTTGGCAAACAAAAGTAATTGCAACATACGTAGGAGGTGAACATGTTTACGGACGTTTGCCGTAAAAGGCAATTTTAACATCGTCCATTCTGGCACTTTCTTTTTTCTCGTTCCAGTAGTACAGTTTCAAAACTTCGTTACCGGATAACGAGCCAGGCACCTCCGCAACCAGATACACTCTGCCCCATTTATGTATGCTTGTCAAAAACCTTCCTACAGGTTCCCCCTGCCAGGAAATATTTTTTTCATTATCGTCGATACTTAAGATCAATTTGCCGTTACAGGGCCATTCATCAGACTCAAAAGCGGCTGATACTTCAATGCGACTACCGGGATAAACCGGAAATTCACTCAATTTAATGTTGAAAGTAGGGCCGTATTCGTTTTCCGGAGTAATCAAGGCGGCATATTTTCCTGAGAAAGCCATTGCCGAATCACGAAACAATTGTTCACCATCCCATTCATTACTTTCAAAACCATAATTGTAAATATGATAAGGTTCATTATTCAGGGCAGAATCAACCGGCAATTTACAATAGAGCCGAAGTCCTGAATTGAGCATAGAATCACGTAAAAGTAGATAGGGAAACTTCGAGCGGACCATCATTTCCAGTTTGGGATCGTCGTACATATTGCTGAAAGCATAAATAAAATATGGCGTAGTAACTGTATCAATAAACTGAGCAAAAGCAGGGATTTCACCCGGTTCACTTATTCTGTATATTCCAAAAGGCGTCAAATGATTCAATTTCCGCAAATAATAATTAATGTAAAAAGGATCATGAATATTAATTGCACGGGAAACCGTATGGACTCCTAGTTTATCATCAATTTGTTTGATACGTTCGGCGATTCCCCTGAACTCGGTAAAATGCTGCTGAGTATAATATCTGTTGACGGCAAAAGAACTCCAGGAACATCCTGCCAATATAATGGTGACAAAAGCCAGGGTTGCGGCCTTGTTGTTAATTCGGGGAAGCAGCGAAGTTGCAAATAGTATCAGAAACGGGAATGAAAAAAGAAGCACTGAAAATTGCAATACCGGATTTTTATAAATAGAATAATAGTATGCAATTAAATAGGGAACTAAAAAGAAGAGAACGGCAAACAGATGAAATCGTGTTATTTTATAAGATTGTTTATAAGCAATTGCTGTTCCAAAAAACAACCCCAGAAATAAGTATTTTACATATTTAGCATTATTGAACCCGTAATCAATATATTTCATAAAAGTGGAACCATCGGGTGGTCCCAGCCATCCGTCGGCACCTCCTACCCCGCCTTTCGCCAACTGATGTATTAAAATCTGAAAATGCGGAATATATAAAACCACTATTAGTATTCCTGAAAAAATATAATAGCGCCAATTACTTTTGTTGAGAAAAAACAAACCGGTAATACACAATAATCCGGCTGAAATAAAACTAAAGTAATGAACATACATACATGCGCTTACCGATAGTGAAAAAAGAAGACCTGTTTTCCAGCTATAGCTTTCTTGCCGATCTTTATCAGGAAAAAGCATACGGGTCCAGAAATAAGTAGCCAGTAAAACAAAAAACAAGCCCGGGCTATAGGGACGGGCAATCTGACTGTATAGCAACGGATATTCCAGTACAGAAAAAGCGGCTGCTGCTGCAAGTCCTGCTGCAGGACTGAACCATCGTTCTCCTATTTTGAATAGTAAGAACACAGAACCTATGCCCAGTAAGGCAAAAGGAAGCCGAACCATCCATTCGCCGTTGCCAAAGAGCATGGTCCAGAAATAAAGAAACGTTTCTATACCAGCAGGGTGAAAATCGGGGTATACTCCCCCTTTTATCATTTCCGAAAAGGAATCAAACCTGAGTCTTGCTAACGCACTTAATTCGTCATTGGACAGCGAGAATGAGGTGAGTCCGTGCAACCTGACCAGAGCGGCCAGCAATAAAACCAAAGAGAGCTCAAAGAAGTGCGATTTCTTCAGATTCATTGGTTTCTTTGACGGTATATCTCATATAAAAGCATTCCTGCGGCAACAGATACATTAAGGGAGGCAATTGTACCGGCCATTGGTATTTTAACTCTTTCGTTGCACAATTTTAAATACTCAGGTGAAATACCATCTTCTTCGGAACCCATAATGATACATACAGGCTGCGAGAAATCAACCTTATCTATAGATTCTGCAGCTTTTTCGGTGCAACCCACAATTTTTAAACCGCTTCCTGCAAGGTAATTGATTGACTCTTTCAGATTGTATTCACGGCACAGAGTAATTCTGTTAAGCGCGCCTGCCGAAGCCTTAACTGCATCGGCATTTGCCATGGCACCTCCTTTCTCAGGAACTACAACAGCATCAGCTCCCATACATTCGGCAGTCCGGCAGATAGCTCCAAAATTTCTGACATCCGTTACACGATCGAGTAATATGATTAGGGGCACCCTGCCTGCTTCATAAATACCCGGGATTACCTGATCCAGTTTAGCATATGATACCAATGAGAGAAAACAGACAACTCCCTGATGGTTTTTTTTGGTTAGCCGGTTTAATTTCTCAACGGGCACAGGAGTATAATTAAAATTATGTTCCCGAAGCAGTTCACGCAATTCACGCATCAGTGAACCCTGCAGATCCCGTTGAATAAATATGCGTTCAGGTTCCTTGCCTGCCAGTATGGCTTCCATCACGGGTCGGATTCCAAATATTACGGAATCCTTTACCTGCTTCTCATCATGCATCATTTCAGTTTTTTTAATTATTGCCGTCTACAATTCTTCCTTCGCGCCATCCATCAACAGCCCTGTACCAGGGATTTTCGTAACCGGGTAGTCTGCGCAAACTATAATCGTTTTCAGTAAAAGGATTTTGAATTTTGTCAAAAGTAAATATCATCGGGCCAAGAGAAGAAGATGAGCTGTAATTCCAACTCTCACTTACGTTGTCTTTATAAACAGTAGCAGGTGGTCCGAAAATAACATAAATAAGTCCTCTGTCCGACTTCCATCCTTCCAGATAAGAGGTGAACAATTCGTTCGCGAGCTGCACTCTGGAATAGTAGCCTCTGATCAAAACTCTGGCACGTTCATAATTTCCGGCAATGTTGACCCAAAAATCATCAATGGCTTCTTTCTTATTTTTGCTGGATACCAAGTGCTCGTATTCCTTTCGTGTTGTAAGATACCTTATTGACTCCAGTAAATCTGAAACATCTGTCAGCCTGGGAAAATCAGCTTCAAACTGCAGCATGGTAAACCCCTCCTTTATCAGGCTATCAGCCTGAATATGGTATATTCCATGGCTGGTGGTATGATACACCGGTTCGTCGATATGGGCTTCGCTCCTGCTGTAGGTAGAAAAATAACTCAAAACAGCCGGATTCAGCGAAGAAAAAGGGGGTGCGGCTATCGGATAGTTTCTGTCAAAATAACGGTAAAAAACCTGAATGCCCGGGTGCATTGCAGAAACAATTTTAAAGGAATCAGGCTGCTGAAAATAATTTTCTATTATAACATTTCCATCAGAGGCTTTTACAGGCAAAAAATCGCCGGGAGGCTGTATTCCGTTCCTGATAACCGGTATATACCGGGTTAAACTGGATCGTTTATTGAGATCGTAAACAAATACCTGTGCAACATAATTTGAACCAACAGGGGCTTTAAACGAAATGCTACCCTCCAAAAATCCCGCGGCTGATATAAGACCATCCTGTATGCCCGGATGGTCCATCAGTTCATAAACATTCATTGCACCGGAACCTGAATCGGCAGATACCTGAACTACCGCCTGGGCATAAGTTGAATCGAGGATGACTTTTGTTTCATAGGAGGGATAAAGGACCAATAACACACTTGCATTTATATTAAAATGATCATCTGATCCGTCGTTGACAGAAAGGAAGTCCGCGATTTTTAATTTAAAAAATAATTTAACCGAATCAGCATCAAAATTATAGGTACGAAATTTCGGAAAAGTAAAATTCAGATCCGGAGAATACATGGAAGCCACATTTTGATTACTGAGCTTTTTAGTGCCTCCACACGAAGCAATAAAAACCATTAACAATACTTCAAGAAATATTAATCCGATTCTTTTCATTCAGATGCGGATGATTGATTGTGCCCGGCTTCTTCTTCAGAATCCGACAAATACTTTTCAGGTAATGATTTTGATGTGTCGGCTCCCAATTTTTTTATCTTTTGAACAGCTCCAACCAGATTTCCCCTTCCCGAATGCAGTTTCTTCATAGCATCTTCCCAGGAATGATGCGCATCATCTATTTTTTTACCTACCGTTTCCAGGTCGGCAACCATTCCGACAAATTTATCATACAATGCACCGCTTTGCCTTGCGATTTCCCTGGAATTCTGATTCTGATATTCTAATTTCCAAATGCTAGAAATAGTTCTTAGCGTTGCCAGTAATGTAGATGCACTAACCAGGACGATATTGCTGTCGAATGCTTCATTAAACAATCCGGGTTCAAGCTGAATTGCCATTGAAAATGCCGGTTCAACAGGAATAAACAAGAGCACAAAATCGAGCGAACGTACATCATACAACTGCTGATAATTCTTATTACCCAGACCTTTTATGTGCCGGCGTAAAGAAGCAATATGTTCTTTTGCTGCTGCTTCACGCTCCTCATCATTTTGTGCATTCACCAACCGTTCATAAGCTACGAGCGACACCTTTGAATCAATAATGATTGTCTTTTTTTCAGGAAGATTTACAAGCACGTCCGGCTGAAGACGTTTACCATCTTCGGTAGTAAAGCTGGCCTGAATTGAATATTCCCGGTCTTTCACCAATCCCGATCGTTCGAGAATAGATTCAAGAATCATTTCGCCCCAGTTACCCTGGGTTTTAACCTGACCTTTTAAAGCAGATGTAAGATTTTTGGCTTCCTCTCCAATCGTTTTGTTGAGATCCTGTAATCCCTTAATTTGTTCTTTCAACGATTGACTGTCGCGGATACTTTGTTCATTCGCCTCCTGAACTTTTTTCTCAAAACCAATTATTCGTTCCCGGAACGGAGTCAACAGGTCGGCCAGTTTGTCGACATGCTGTTGCTGCATCCGCTGCGAATTATCGAAGACCACTTTGTTTGCAATATTTTCAAACTGAACCTGCAGTTTTTCGTGCAGTTCGACTATTTCTTTCTTTTGGTCCTGCAATTTTGCCGTCAGATGTTCATTGATGGTTTTCAACGTTGCCTGTTCCGCGGAAGATTGTGCATGGCGGCCGGCTGCAGCCCGTAATTCTTCTTCGGCGTTTTTAAGCGATTCCTTAACGTCATTCAACCGCTGTTCTGCCAACGTTTTTTCGTTTGTAAGCCTGTTCCATTCTTCAGCGCTGACAGCTGCCTGTTTATTAAAAACCGACTTTGCAATGAAATAGCCTGCAACTGCCCCTGCGATCAATGCAAAAACAGAATAAAATGTCATCCCGCCCATAGTACTTATTTTAAAAACCTAAAATTAAACAACTCCGTTCCCATTTTTCAGAAATAATTAACTATTCCGAAATGCACCTTCGCCGCCTTCAGGCGTACCGGATTATCAAATTCTTTTCCAAGGGCATAATTTACGGAGAAAATACCAATTCTGGTTTCAAACGTTATGCCTGCCCCAAATCCGTAAGGCGTATCTTTAATATATAAGCCATTGCTGTTTCGTTCGTACCAGGCGCCATTAAAGAAGAGAAAAAGGAATGAATTCTGATCCATGAGATACCGCATCTCGGCCTTTCCGATAAAATAGAGGGAAGTCAGAATAGATTCTTCGTCAAATCCCCTAAGTGTCTTAAGCCCTCCTATACGGTATAATTCATTGGAAAAAAGCTGTGGGCCCCCGATACCGGCCGATTGCGTCCCCAGGTTAAGGACCCCCCGGGGAAACAGTGAAATATAAGTATCAGCTGTGATTAATCCATGATACTGAACCGTCTCCAGATCAAGGCTGTCATAAATTACCTCATTCAACTTTGGATTTTCTTTTATGGTTTTAAAACCTGCAGCACCGGTAATATTAATGGCGTATCCTCTGCGGGGATTAAACCGGTAGTCCAGTTTTTCGGATTTAAGACCTACACCGTAAGAGACAACTGAAATATCGGCATACGGAGGCAACGTTGTAGCGTTTTGGTAGCCATATGTGGAAAGCAGATTTGATTTTTTAGAATTAACAAACACTTTGAAATAATTACCTCCATGCAAAATAAACTGAAGTCCGGCATTTAGATTTACGTCAATGTACGTGGTGTCTTTTTTATAAATGCCCAAATTGAGGTCAATACCTATCGGAGAGTTGAGCAGGAAAGGATAGTTCACATTCATTTTAAGATCCTGCGTTTGAGGCTGCGGATTTTTCCAGTTAAAATCGAACAGTTCTCCTCTGCCGAACGAACTCAGCAACCGGATTCGGATATCACCTGTAAGCTGTACCTTACCCTGGTTGTTGTAATCGGGAAGGATCCCAATAACTCCATCGATCTGACTGGCTTTTTTATCTTCGAGATTAAGAATGATTGTGGCCGTTTCATCAGTAAAAGTGACGCCAAATGCTTTTGCCTCCGTAACCATCGGCAGTTCTCTGACACGATCCGGTATATTTCTGATAATTGATTCATTATACAGGTCACCGGATTTTATTGAAAGATAATTTTCCAGATAAATGCGAGACAGCCGGGAAGTGCCTCTTACAATGATGCTGTCGATTGTAATCCTTTTTTCTGTATTCAGATCCAGTAATGCTGAAACATCATGGCCGTCGAATTCAAAATCGCGATAGGTAACAGATGCAAAAGGATAACCATGATTTTCACACCAGGTCAGTATGCGTTTGTTAATCTTGCTAATGGCATCGGCAGTAACAGGTTTTGATGAATAAAGGCGATCGCGTAACCCAGCCTCTGTCAGCATTCCCTCATCAAGATTAGCCTGCCGGATGCGAACCCATGTATATGCGTCTCCAAAAAAGACATATCCGGTAAGGGAATCACGATTGCCGGTTACCGAATCAAGTGATGCATCCAGATGGCCGGCATTTTGCAGCTGAACAATCATTTTGTTGAGGTACCGCACGGTTGAAACCGAATCAGGGTGCGTATTATCCACTTTCAGCCGCGCTTCCGTTCGACTGACTTCAGTTGTGTTTTCTGGGTGTGAAAAAACAATCTGAAGGTGCGTTTGCGCTTGGCCATTCAATGAAATGGCAAGCAAAAGCAAACAGATACCTATTTTTTGCAACGCTTTCAATTCAAAGTTTCCAATCGACCGGCTTTTTACCTTTACTGATGAGCAGTTCATTGATTTTCGAAAAGTGTTTGCATCCAAAAAATCCATTGTATGCGGAAAGTGGTGAAGGGTGTGCGGCTTTCAGCACCACGTGTTTTGATTTATCGATGAGTGGTTCTTTTGCCTGGGCATACCGGCCCCACAACACAAACACGAGTCCGTCGCGGTCTTTTGAAAGTTTGGATATTACAGCATTTGTAAATTGTTCCCATCCCTTATTCTGGTGCGATCCTGCTTCGGCAGCACGTACAGTGAGGGTAGCATTGAGCAGTAACACTCCCTGCTTTGCCCACGATTCGAGATTACCGGATGAGGGTACCGGCATCCCCAGATCGTTGTGCAGTTCTTTAAAAATATTTACCAGTGAGGGAGGTTTTGGGATACCATCGGCAACCGAAAAACAGAGCCCGTTTGCCTGTCCGGCACCATGATAGGGGTCTTGACCCAATATAACAACCTGAACTTTATCGAATGGGGTCAAATCGAAAGCACTGAATATTCTGTGGCCCGGGGGATAAATGACTTTACCGGCAGCTTTTTCAGTGAGCAGGAATTGGCGTAATCCGGCAAAATAATCGGAGTTAAACTCCTCTTTCAGCACTTTTTTCCATCCGGCTTCCATTATAGGGTCAATCCGGACAGTGGATGATAATTGCTCCATTTGCAGTTGTATAAACGTTTAAAACAGGATGAATCAAACGCTTTTCCGGCTAAAGTTCGCATATATTTTATAATTTTGACCCGAAACGGATTGTCGTTCCGATTGTTAGTAACTCATACAACTTATCAACACCGGTTCATTTCTATTCCTGATTTAGTTTATTTGCGTTCCCAACCACAGCTAAAAAACATGAAAAAATTCTTCATCCTCTTGATTGCCGTAGCTTCTATTGGTTTAATCAGCTCCTGTAAGTCACGGGAAAAATGCCCTGCTTACGGCAAAATGACCCCAAAAGCACATTCCGGGAAATTATCCTGATCAGCATAACAGATACGCTCCTAACATCCGCCCATCAGAAAAACGGGCGGATTTTTTATTTTCCATCGGCGACGCTGATTTTCTTGTCTTCCGGCCCTGGTTCAGTTGTATGGCTTTTTGATGCCCCGAAAGATCCCACACAGTGCTTTGGCTAAAATACAACTCCTGTGAAAACAGGTATATCCGCTATTCAGTGTGCAACTGACAACCCGGTTAAAAGGCAGCTGCCCGGTTACTGCTAACTTTCTGATTGATGGCCCGTACTCCTGCCTATTAGCTGGTTCGCTGAGGCTGAAGTGCAGATAATGGGCTGCTGCCCTTCTATTTGGTTTTGTTTTGCAACAGCTTCAAAAGAACAATTATTTCCGCTTCAAGTTCTGATTATACCTCTTCAGATGGCCTGTGGGTAAAAAGCAGGTTAACGCTCGTCATCCGGATACTGGAATGTTACCGTTTGTTTCAGATCGGGATGCAGACTGAGCGCAACGGGGCAAGTCCTTGCAGCAAGATCAAGTATCGATCGCTGCTTCTCATTAAAATGTCCCGGCGGCATATAAAACCTCACACGTATCTCGCTGACTCTACGAGGGTTAGATGCCATTACTTTTGCAATATCCAATGTAGTGCCCTCAATTGAAAACTGATGGGTTCGAGCTGCAATACCCATAATTGTTAACATACAACTCCCTAAAGATGCCGACATAAGATCGGAAGGTGAAAACGCTTCACCCTTTCCGTTGTTATCCAATGGAGCATCCGTAATAATTTGTTGTCCCGAGCGAACATGTGTTGCAAGTGTTCTCAGGTCGCCTGAATAAACGGTTGATACTGTTGTCATATGTCCAAAAGTAAGAAATTAGCGTACCGGGAGGTATCTATTAATTTCGTAAATTTGTTACCATGCTGAAGAGGCCGGTTTTTTTTGTAGTGTGCTGTTTTGTAATGCTTTACGCCTTACCTGCAGCCGGTCAGCTAAACCCGAATGAATATGTTGAAGAGAAACCCCCGCTCCTTAAAAACGAATGGGTATTAGGTCTCAATATTCATTCTGCAGGATGGGGATTTGATTTCAGACGCGGGAAAAATCTGACAGTAAACAAAAAGCGGATGTTCGAATTAGAGGTTGTTAATATCAAACACCCCAAAGAAGTCAAATCGGTTAATCCCTATTACGACAATGCCAAATCATTCTTTTACGGGAAACTTAATACGCTTACGGCTGTGCGGTTTGCAATTGGTCAACAACAGGTATTATTTAACAAAGCTGAAAAAAATGGTGTGGAGGTCAGGTTAAACTATACAGGGGGATTATCACTCGGACTTGCAAAACCCATTTACCTGAATATTGTGAAAACAAATTCGGTTGGTGACAGCTACCTGGTGGTGGAGAAATACGATCCGGAGAAACATTTTGTAGATGATATTTATGGCAGAGCCTCGTTTACCAATGGATTGGGAGAAATGAAACCTTATCCGGGGTTTTTCGGGAAACTGGGTCTCAGTTTCGAATACGGATCGAATTTTCAAAGTGTTAAAATGCTCGAAGCCGGTATAACGGTTGATGCGTATGGGAAAAAAGTCCCGATTATGGCTTTCGCTGAAAACAGTCAGGTTTATTTCAATTTTTACATCAACATCCTTTACGGTAAAAAATGGTAATTTTGTTTTTTAAAACTTTTCACTCCTACTATGTCTGAGTCAGTTCCGGAAACAACAGAAAATAAGATACGAAAACCATCCTGGCTGAGGGTTAAATTACCCATGGGTGAGGAATTCCGTAAGGTTCGGGGACTGGTAACCGAGAACAAGCTGCATACCATCTGCGAAAGCGGAAACTGTCCTAATATGGGAGAATGCTGGGGTGCAGGAACAGCCACATTTATGATTCTCGGCAATGTGTGTACCCGTTCATGCGGATTTTGTGCAGTTGCCACCGGCCGGCCTTCCGCTGTTGATAAACAAGAGCCTGACCGCGTAGCTGAATCGGTTCGGCTGATGCGTGTGAAACATTGTGTGATTACTTCTGTTGACCGTGACGATCTTGCCGATGGCGGTGCGGGAATATGGGTTGAAACCATTCGTAAAATCCGTGCCGCATGTCCGGGCACAACAATGGAAACATTGATCCCCGATTTTCAGGGTATCTGGCCCAATCTGGAGCTGGTAATTGCAGAAAAGCCTGAGGTGATCTCTCATAACCTTGAAACAGTGAGACGGCTTACCAAACAGGTGCGCATACAGGCCAAATACGACAGAAGTCTAGAGGTGCTGAAGCGGATTGATGAGGGTGGTGTTCATTCAAAATCAGGAGTAATGTTGGGGTTGGGAGAAACAGTTGAAGAAGTGCTCGAAACAATGAATGATCTCAGAAATGTAAATGTGGACATTCTTACTCTGGGTCAATATCTGCAACCTACTCCAAAACATTTGCCCGTTGCAGCATTTATTCACCCCGACCAGTTTGCTTTTTATAAGGAAGAAGGATTGAAAATGGGGTTCAGGTATGTTGAAAGCGGACCACTAGTCCGTTCATCGTATCATGCTGAAAAGCACATTTTTTGATTCGGCCTTTCTTTTCATTTATTAATTCAGATTAACCAGAGGTATGAAAAAGAAGATCAGAGTTGCAATAAATGGTTTTGGCCGGATAGGCCGGATAGCACTTAGAAAATTTCTGGAGCAGGAATCAATTGAAGTTGTGGCGGTAAATGATCTTACCGACAGCAAAACACTTGCACATCTGTTTCGGTATGATTCCATACACGGGAAATTCAAAGGAACTGTTTCCAGTGATCCAGGCAGTATCACCATTAACGGAAATCGTATTCAGGTAACGGCGGAAAAAGATCCTTTGCTGCTTCCCTGGAAACAATTGCAGATAGATGTTGTACTCGAATCAACCGGTCGCTTTACACGATCGGAAGATGCAGGTAAACATCTTACCGCGGGAGCCCGAAAGGTGATTATATCTGCCCCTGCAAAAGACAATGTTAAAACAATTGTACTTGGTGTAAATGATGACCAGCTTTCGGCAGAAGATACCATTTTGTCCAATGCATCCTGCACCACCAATAATGTTGCTCCGATGATCAAAATTATTGATACTTTATGGGGCATTGAAAACGCTTATATTACGACAGTGCACGCCTATACCGGTGATCAGAATCTTCATGACGGACCTCATAAAGATTTAAGAAGGGCACGTGCAGCAGCCTGCTCCATAATACCCACTACTACCGGAGCAGCGAAGGCAGTAACAGAAGTTTTTCCGCATCTTAAAGGCAAGTGTGGCGGTGCAGGTATTCGTGTACCTGTGCCCGACGGTTCGCTGACTGATATTACCTGCACGGTAAAAAAAGAGGTTACGGTGGAAGAACTGAACAGCGCTTTCAAAAAATATGCTGAAGGATCCATGAAAGGAATCCTGGAATATACAGAAGACCCGATTGTTTCAATTGACATTGTCGGGAATACCCACTCCTGTATTTTTGATGCACAACTCACATCGGTACTTGGACGTATGGTGAAAGTGGTAGGATGGTACGACAACGAAATGGGATACTCATCACGGCTTGCGGAGCTGGTTTGCAAAATCGGTTAAACCAAAATATACCAATATGAAAAAAGGGCCTTCATTGGCCCTTTTTTCATTGAGTACATTACCAAAATCATTCTTTAACAAATCGTGAATTAAATTTATTGCCGCCGGTATTCAGTTCTATAAGATACATGCCCGGGGTAAGGGAGTTGATGTCGAGGTTAAAAATTCCGTCGGAGCCGGCAACAGGATGTTCAAGAACGTAAACTGTTTTACCGGTCATATCCGTAATCGATATCCTGCTCACTGTTTCATCAGCAGGCTGCTGAACAAACAATTGATCGGTAGCCGGATTGGGGAACAGACCAACGGATATTATTTGCGAAGTACCTGCTATCCGGCAGGTAAAAGTGATTCTGAGATTGGTATTATAACCCGCTCCACAACCATTAACGGGAGCCACACTGATGATACCATCATTAGGACCAAAATCAACTGTTATTGCACTTGTACCCTGTCCACCTGCCAAAATAGCGCCCGGGAACATACTCCAGGAATAAGAGGTGGCACCGGTAACTGGGTTAACTGAATAGGCGTTTCCTGTACTGTTGGCACAAGGACCCGCGTTACCCAGGATAGAAGGTATTTTAGCAGGGAAAGCGTTTACCTGTTTCACCTTTTCGGGACTTGTTCCGCAGCCGTTGGTTGCGGATACGCGAACCGTATCAGTTACATATCCCGGTCCAAAGTTTACAGAGATAGAAGCAGAACCCTGTCCTGAATTGATGGATGCACCTGTACCAACTGTCCATGTGTACCCGGTTGCTCCTGCCACCGGATTTATGGTATAGGCTTGGGTACTGTTACAAACATTGTTTCCCGGACCTTGTATCGATCCCGGAGTTGCAGGAGTGGAAATAATATTTTCACATCTGTCGGCCGTTGTTACACACTGATTGGTTGCTGAAACACATACCGTACCGGTTGTAAATCCGGGATCGAAATCAACAACAATAGATGTTGAACCTTGTCCGGAAACAATATTACCGCCCGATACTGCCCAGTTGTAAGAAAGAGCACCGGGTACGGTATCAATGGCATATACCACCCCTGTCTGACCTGCACAGGCAACCGTTGGAACGGTATTGAAATCAGGTACCGAAACAGTTCTGCGCACCCATTTTCTTGTTGAATCGGAAACACCGCAACCATTTACGGCACGCACGTCAATGTAGTAACCGCTAAAGGTACTCGGACCAAAGTCAACTGTTATAGCTGTTGTGCCCTGACCTGAGGCAATGGTAGCTCCATGATAAGGAGTCCACAGATAAGATGTGGCGCCCGCAACGGGAGCAATTGAAAATGCCTGTCCTAAAGTTCCTGCACAAGCCACGTCAATACCTGAAATTGCACCCGGAGGAGTACCGATAGGATCATTGATGGTTACCTGTGCCGAATCTGAGTTCAGCGGGCTGGAGCAGCTGTTGCTTACAATACAGTAGTAATAACCCGCATCAGCGGCATCGGCTGAAAGAATAGTAAGCGTATCATTATCGGCTCCGGAAATATTGCCGCCATTTACAAGGTTAACACCATCCTTTACCCACTGGAAAGAAATTCCGGATCCCGGAACACCGATAACCAATGTTGCCTGGGTAAACCGGCAAGGATCAACGTCAGCAGGTTGCGAGCTGATGGAGACGCCACCTTTTACCAATAATTTTCTGTTGTTTTTAGATCCGCACACATTCACTGATGCAACTTTAACATATGCGTTAGCCAGCGATCCGTTAAATGTAATGCCTGCAGAGGTTGTTCCCTGACCTGAACTTACATTACTGCCAACGGGAGCGGTCCAGGTATAGGAAGTAGCTCCCACAACAGGATTTACAGTATAAATCTGAGTTGTTCCGCACAAACCGGAAGTGGGTCCGTAGATAGAATCAGGGTTTGCAGCATAGGCGGGTGAAACTTTCACTTTAGGATTGCTGGTTCCACATCCGTTTTCGGCAACCACTATTACAGAACCACTCACATAACCGGCCGGAAATGTAATCATAACCGTGTCGTTTCCTTGTCCGCTGATAGAGGCGCCGGAAGGATACGTCCAGGTATAGGTATCAGAGCCGGGATCAAACGGAACAGAGAAGGAATAGCTCCCGCCCGGACAGGTAAAGTCGGGTGAGTTGATAACTGTTGGTTTAACCGGATTTCTGCGGTAGAGCGATTTGTTACGAACAGCACTTACGCCACAGCCGTTATTCGCTATAACACTCATCGTTACTGCACCAAGGAAGTTAACGTCAAAGTCGATATCAATGATAGTATCGGTTGTGTTCACCACGCTGAGACCTCCGGAAGTGGCGCCGGTGGGTAAGGTCCAGGTGTAATAAGCGGCACGTTTGGCTTTATTGATGGTGTAGCGCCAGGTTTCTCCGGGACAAACCTTTGAAGGGCCCACAATAGTTGAGGGACGCTGCGGGATATTCGCAAATTTGGTGACAACAGTTGGATCTGACGGCACAATGCAGCCTGCACCATCGTCAACAGTTACAACATAAGAACCCGCTGCAGAAGCAACAATAGCCTGAGTGGTCGCACCGTTGGACCAGAGGTAGGAGACTCCTGCCGATGATGTAAGTGTAACCGATTGGCCGCTGCACAGATCAGTAGGTCCGGAGGGGGTTATAACGGGTGGCGGGCATTGTGCCAATACCAGGCCTGAAGAGGCTGTTAAGAGTAATAGAGCTGCAAAGCTCCCGAAAAACTTGTTTTTTGATAGAAGAATGGAGCGTTTAATAATCCGTTTCATAGTACAATTCAGGTTGATAGTTCGATTTGCCAAGTTAAAAAATAAATCTGTTTGAAAGGGTGACCGGTAATATTATTTACTGCCCGGCGTTTATAAACCATGAAATGCAACCGGAAAAAAAAGATTGCCAAAATTATATATACTGTTGATTATTAGATACATATAACAGGGTCACATCGTAACTCAACCTGCTTTTAGCCGGAACATTGGAGCGGATTTCAAGCGGTTTTTATTATCCACATGCGACTGTTGATTTAATAAGACGGGGGAAATCCATTACAGGTATCCCGATTTTTATATTTACCGATTAATCCAAATTCAGACATTTCCATCCGCACTGCACATGGCTCCAAAAGGAAACCGGTTCAAAGAAGAAGTAATTGAAGAACAGACGGAGAAATCCGCTTCAAAAAAAACAAAGACCAGGGAGAAAACCACAGGCCGAAAAAGTAGTCCCGAACCCTCGGCTATTGCAAGGAAACTTGACCTGCTTCGTAATTTACTCAACAATGAAAAGTTTCATAAAATAAGCGGGTTGTTTCTGATACTGGTATCACTGTTACTGCTGGTATCCTTTACCTCTTTTTTCTTCACCTGGAAGGCCGATCACGATAAGGTTACCGGATCGTTATTTGATCTTTTAATGCGCCCGGATGTTAAGGTTGACAATTGGTTTGGTAAAATCGGTGCGATTTCTGCAGACCGGTTCATCAACCAGTGGTTTGGAATTTCCGCATTCAGCCTCGTATTGATATCCTTTCTGAGCGGGTTTCGCATTCTCTTCGGCTCTTATCTGTTACCTATGAACAAGGTATTGAAATACTCCGTGTTTGGATTCCTGTTTTTATCTGCATCATTGGCCTATGCGCTTGGTAATACCGGCAACTTACTTTTTCTCGCAGGAGGATTCGGCTTTGAAATGAACACATGGCTGCACAGCTTTCTGGGAAGTGTGGGCACCGGCTTGTTTTTAGGATTCACTTTGATCGGATTTTTGGTATCCGTATTCAACTTTAATTTCAAAACAGCATTTACCGGTCGCCCGGAATCGGGAGATGTTGATTTGGCGCTTGCAGAATTAGCCGGCGAACAATCGGGAAATCATATAAAAGAAAACGTAGTTACCACCGATAGCGATGCGTCAGAAAAAACCCGCGGCTCATTGGTGCTGGAACTGGGTAACGAAGATCTCGCATCTGAAAGAGATCAAACGGACTCAACAAACGAAGACGAAATAGAATTCAGTCTGGGGGATCAAAAAGTACCGGTTCCAGTTGCTTCTACCGAACTGACTTCAGACCCTGTTCTGTCAGTTGATCTTCCCGAAGATGATGGTAATGATGACGGTATCCCACTCGCTATTGAACAGTTATTATCAGACAGCGATGCTGAAAATGAAGCATCATTTGAGCCGGGCTCGGTTGAAGTGTTGGGGGAATATGATCCGACTCTTGACCTCTCCTCCTATCAGTTTCCCACTTTAGACCTTCTTGAAAATCATTCCAGTGTTCGAAATCAGCACAGCCGTGAGGAACTGATTGCCGAGCTGGAGGCGAATAAAAATAAAATTGTTGAAACGCTGGGGCATTATAACATTGCCATCGATAAAATTAAAGCAACCGTTGGCCCGACCGTTACGTTATTTGAAATCATTCCACAGGCAGGAATCAGAATATCAAAAATTAAAAATCTTGAGGACGACATCGCTTTGAGCTTGTCGGCACTTGGTATTCGTATCATCGCCCCTATTCCCGGCAAGGGAACAATTGGTATTGAAGTACCCAATCAATATCCCGAGGTGGTGTCGATGCGTTCAGTAATTGCATCCGAGAAATTTCAAAATACCGAATATGACCTACCGGTCGCGTTGGGCAAGACCATTTCGAACGAAGTATTTATTACTGATCTTGCTAAAATGCCTCACCTGCTGATGGCCGGTGCTACCGGACAAGGTAAATCGGTTGGATTGAATGCTGTACTGGTGTCGTTGTTGTACAAAAAACATCCGTCACAGGTAAAGTTTGTATTGGTTGATCCCAAGAAGGTTGAACTTACACTTTTTAAAACCATAGAACGTCATTTTCTTGCTAAACTACCCGGTGATGAGGACGCAATTATTACAGATACCCGTAAGGTGATAAACACTCTCAACTCACTTTGCATTGAAATGGATCAGCGGTATGAATTACTCAAGGATGCACAAGTAAGAAATATCCGCGAATACAATGTGAAGTTTGTTAACCGGAGGTTGAATCCTAAAAACGGTCACCGTTTTCTACCATTTATCGTGCTTGTAATTGATGAGTTTGCTGACCTGATAATGACTGCAGGCAAAGAAGTTGAAACTCCTATTGCCCGTCTCGCTCAGCTTGCCAGAGCAATCGGCATTCATTTGATTATTGCCACACAGCGCCCCTCCGTAAACATTATTACAGGTACCATTAAGGCCAACTTCCCGGCAAGACTTGCTTTCAGGGTTACATCAAAAATTGATTCAAGAACTATTTTAGATACAGGCGGTGCTGATCAGTTAATCGGACGTGGTGACATGCTCTTCGCTACCGGGGCGGATCTGATTCGCTTACAATGTGCATTTGTTGACACACCGGAAGTTGACCAGATAACAGAATACATCGGAAGTCAGAGGGGTTATCCGGAGGCTTTCCAGCTGCCTGAATACGTTGGTGAGGAAGGCAGCAGTGCCGGTGATTACGATGCATCGGAACGGGATCCCTTATTTGAAGATGCCGCACGCATGGTTGTACAGCATCAGCAGGGTTCCGCTTCCCTTTTGCAACGCCGGCTAAAACTGGGATATAACAGAGCCGGACGCATTATCGATCAGCTTGAAGCGGCTGGCATTATAGGACAGTTTGAAGGCAGTAAGGCACGTGAAGTTAAAATCAAGGATGCCATTGCCTTGGAACAGTTTTTGAGTGTGGGAAATAAGCAGTAGTTTTGCTTTAAACCACCTACCCTATGAATCGTTTGTCAGCTATGGTAATTGCTTGTTTTTTAGCTGTTTCCATTGTATCAGCCCAAGGAACCAAAGATCCCAAAGCGCAGCAAATCCTTAAATCGACAAGTGCCAAATACAAATCGCTTAAGTCGATGTCGGCTACTTTTAAAGTGACCAGCCTCGACCAGAAGACCAACAAAAAGGATGTTCAGAATGGCAGTCTTATCCTTAAAGGTGAGAAATACAAGCTTGCGCTGAAAGGTCAGGAAGTGATAAGTGACGGTAAAACCTCCTGGACCTACCTGAAAGAGTCAAACGAAGTTCAGATTAACGATGTAAACTCCAAGTCGGATGCTATTAATCCAACTAACATTTTTACCATATATGAAAAAGGATTTTCCACCAAATATATGGGTGATAAAAAAGTGGACAACGTAATGGTTCACCAGATTGAACTGGTACCTGATGATCAGAAAAAATCATTTTTTAAAATTCAGATCAACATTCATAAATCGGAAAAAATTGTAACACTTGCCAAAATTTTCGACAAGAACGGCAACATTTACATTTACAGTATTGAAAAGTTTAAAATCAACATAGATGTAGACGATGCACTGTTTACTTTCGATCCGGTTAAATTTCCCGGTGTGGAAGTGGTTGATTTGAGATGAGATTACCAACAAGAATAAAAAAAGCCCGCTCTGTTCGAAGCGGGCTTTTTTATTGAGGTATCTTTTTATCTGACCAGTGTGACCGTTCCGTTGTGGCGGTGCGTTTTACCGAAGACATCCATTACGATTGAGTCGTATACATAGACATCTTCCTGCGCGACGCTGTTATCCTTCTGGACACTTCCATCCCACCCGCCTGATTTGAGGTCGAAGGTGTATATATTTTCACCCCAGCGGTTGTAAATGTTTGTGGTGGCTGTTACGATTCCAATCCCTGAAATGTTGAAGTAATCGTTTACCCCGTCATGGTTAGGTGTAAAGGCATTTGGAATATACAATGTGAATTCAGGCATTATATATACCATTTGTGTCATGGTATCAATACATCCAAATGTATTCACCACTGTGAGCAGTACCTGGTACCACCCTGTATCAGGATACGTGTGTACCGGCTCCCAGTTTACCGATCCGGTACCGTCACCAAATGTCCAGTTCCATGTATTTGCTCCGGATGAATTATTTCCGAAAGTAATTACCGGATAGTTGATGCTTGCCTGATAAGGATCCGGAGTAAACGTGGCGGTTGGTCCGGGGTATACGGTTATAATATTTGGCTGTGAATAGGTTTCAGTACATCCGTTGTTTGTAAAAACTGTTAATGTTACTCCATAATTACCGCTTGCCGTGTAAACAGTTGAAGGATTCTGCAATGTTGAAGTAGATCCGTTACCAAAATCCCACAACCATGATACAATATAGCCTGAGCTTACAAAGGATGAGTCGGTAAAGTAAACAGTAAGGGGTCCACAACCTGCTGCCTGGCTATAGGTAAAGCCCGGAACCGGCTGAGGGAATACCGTTATTTGCTGTGTGGTAGTATCGGTACAACCATTATTAGACGTTGCAATAAGCGTAACCGTATAAGTGCCGGCTGCACCATAGGTATGTACCGGATTTACCAATGTTGAAGTTGCAGTTGAGTCACCAAAATTCCAGGTGTAACCTGAAATGGTTCCTGAAGATATCGTTGAGGTGTTGTTGAATTGAATTGAAGAGCCCTGACATCCGTTGGCTACATTAAATGATGCATCAGGTGCCGGCCAGATATCCACCGATGAGGTAGCAGTGGCTGTACATCCGTTACCGGTAGTCATGGTAAGTGTTACAGTATAAGATCCGGCGCCGGGATATTGGTGAACCGGGTCATCTTGTGCCGAAGTAGTTCCATCGCCAAAAGTCCACATGTAATTGTACAAAGTGGTATCGCCGACAGCTGTAATGCTGTTAAAGGAGACGGGGTCGTAAACACAATTGTTAACAGCGGAAATCACCGGAACCGGTACAGGATAGATTGTGATATCACTGGATGTTGATCCGGAACAGCCATAAATGGAGATTACTGTTAACGACACGTTGTACGTTCCAAATGTGTTATAGGTATGTACAGGTGCTGCTGCAACCGATGATGTTCCGTCTCCAAGTGTCCAGCTCCATGAACTTATTGCTCCATTGGCTGATGATGAGAGGTCATTAAATATTACCTGAGTGCCTGCACACGCATTTTGTGCACTGAAATTGGCAACGGGTGGAGCATGTATGGTAAATTGTTTTGTAATGGCAGAAGTACATCCGTTAGAAGAGGTCACCGTAAGCGTTACCGAATAGGTGCCAGATGCAGCATAAGCATGCTGCGGAACAGATCCTGTACCTGAACTGCCGTCACCAAAATCCCATGTAGCTGTGAAGGTTCCTCCGCCTGCAATCTGAGACTGATCATAAAACTGAATGGTTTCACCTACACAGGCATCGTTCCCGGCAAATGCTGCTACCGGTACAGGGTATACGTTTACAGTTGATGATCCGCTATCCAAACATCCGAATGCAGAAGTCGCCATCAAAGTAACATGGTAACTGCCATAGGCGGCATAGTTATGTGTCGGATTTTGAGCTGTTGAAGTGCTGCCATCACCAAAGTTCCATGTCCAGCCGGTTACAGTACTACCTGTAACGGCCGACTGATCTGTAAACTGTACTGCGGTTCCAAGACAGGCATTGGTACCAGTGAATGCAACAGCAGGTAATTCATGTACCGAAACGGGCACAAGTGCTGTGTCGCGGCATCCGTGGTCTGATGTCAGTACCAGCTGAGCTGTATATGCTCCGGCGGTTCCATATTGATGAGCCGGATTTTGAGCGTTAGATGAGGAACCGTCACCAAAGGCCCAATATACACCGGTGATGGAGCCTGAGTTAATTGTTGAGTTATTTGTAAACTGTACCGGCAGTCCGTCGCATACCCCGGTTGCAGAAGCAACGGCATTCGGGTTGTTGTATATTTCAACACTTATGGTATCAGTTGCCTGGCATCCCTGGTCGCTTGTTGCGGTAAGCGTTACCTGGTATATACCTGCTGCGCCATAAATGTGTGAAGGGTTGGTTGCAGAGGAGCTGTTTCCGTCACCAAATGCCCATGCATACTGAGTAATGGCTCCCCCTCCTATTGATGAGGAGTTGGCAAAGAGCACAGGTAATCCCTGACAGACATCCTGAGCGGTAAAATCGATTTGAGGTCCTTCAAGCACGAGTACCTGAGCTGAAACGGTATCAGAACATCCTGCCGCAGATTGGGCAATATAGGTTACTGTATAGAGTCCGGGAGCACTGTAGGTATGCGCAGGTGCCTGCGAAGCAGAAGCTGACCCATCACCGAAATCCCAGGACCAGCTGGTAACGGTACCGTTAGTAATTACCGTATTGTTGGTAAACTGTGTCGGTGTCCCGATACATGCAACGTTTGCTGTGAATGCCGCCTGAGGAACATCTGAAACAGAGACACTATTTGTTACCCATGCCGTACAACCCATTCCTGAAACTGCCTGTAACGTTACATTGTAGGTTCCTGATTGTGCATAGAGGTGTTGCGGACCAAAGGTCGCATTTACACCGCCATCACCAAAATTCCAGTTCCAGGAAGCTATGTTACCGGTAGATATGGTAGAAGTGTTTTGGAATACTGTTGTATTTCCGTTACACACCGGATCGGCAATAAAGCTGACATTCGGTAACGGATTTACCATAAGGTTGGATGATACACTGGCTGAGCAACCGGTTACGTCTGTAATGGTAACAGTATATATTCCTGCAGTTCCTACTGAAATATTTTGTGACGTTGCTCCCGTTGACCAGAGATAGGTTGAACCGGGATTACCTGCCGACAACACTGCAGTAGATCCTGAACAAACCTGAACGTTGGTAGGTGACACAACGATTCCGGTACCTCCTATTGTTACTTGAGTTCCGGCAAAACCCTGACAACCATTTGGTGCCTGAATTACTACACTGAAGTAACCGCTATCAGAAACCGTTATTGATTGTGAAGTTTCACCATTGGGCGACCACAGGTACGTTGAACCCGGGTTGCCGGCGTCCAGTATGGTTGATGAACCGAGACAGATAAACGCAGGTGAAATGTTTGCAACCGGCACGGCATTTATACCAACAGAAACTGTATCATGATTAACGCATCCGTTTGCATCGGTGACTTGTACAGTATACACCGTTGGTACAGCCGGGTTCACATAGATAGTTGAAGTTGTAAGTCCGCTTGGATACCAGAGATAGGAAACACCTCCGGTGGCGGCAAGCGTTGCAGTACTGCCTTCACATATCATCTGGTCGGGACCTGCATTTGCCTGTGGTAACGAATTAACGACAACCGTTACTGTATCGGTATCGTAACAGCCGAATGGGGCATTTGCCGTTAAAATATAGGTAGTGGTAACGGTAGGGCTCACTGTAATGGACGCACTGGTGCTTCCGCCCGGATTCCAGCTCAGGGAGTTGGAACCTGATCCGGTGAGAGTAACCGATGATCCGATACAAATCGATTTATCGGGACCGGCATTTGCATCAGGTACCCAGCGAATGTATATACGGGCACTGTCGACCGCCACGCAGCCATTGGCATCGGTAACGGTAACAGTATAGGTAGTGTGAAATTGAGGAGACACATGTATGGTAGCCGTTGTTGCGCCGGTATTCCAAACATAACTTACACCTCCGGTAGCAGTAATCTGTGCAGTATCGCCGCGGCAAATCCACTGGTTCGGGCCTGCATCGGCATTAGGAAGCGGGAATACCGTAAAGGGCTGGGTTAAGGTATCAGAACAGCCATGTGAGGTTACTGCAATAAGGCTGATATTATAAGTACCAGGACTGGTAAATGTATGTACCGGATTTGCCTGCGAAGAGGTGGTGCCGTCTCCAAAATCCCATGACCACGAATTGATGGCTCCATTGGAAGAATTGCTGGTGTTGGTAACTGTTACGGTAGAACCTGAGCAAACACCATTTGATGAAAAAGTGAATGAGAGTGAAGGGACAGGGTACACCTGTATGTTTCTGGGTCTTGTATCCTCACAGCCTCCTCCTGTTGATACTGTAAGTGTAACAACATGCATTCCTGGTGTCGTAAAAGTATGTACTGGATTTTGTAGTGTTGAAGTTGTTCCGTCTCCAAAATCCCAGAACCAGCTGGTAATATTCCCAACATTCGTAAACGATTGATCATTAAACTGGACAGGCTGATTCTGACAGTCGAATGAATAACTGAAATTAGCCTGAGGAAGCGGGAAGACTGTGAAGTTCCTCACTATTGTATTTGTACAGCCAAGGTTACTTGTTACTGTTAAGGTTACAGAATATGTTCCCGGGCCGTTATAAGAATGTACCGGATTTTGTTGCTGAGAAACGTTTCCGTCACCAAAATCCCAGTTCCATGCAACAATACTTCCTGAAGCTATTGAACTGATATCGGTAAACTGCAAAGGCTGGTTGATACAAATATCTGAAGGAATGAAATTAGCAACCGGAACCGGATTTACATTTACGGTTGTAGAAATAATTCCGGTACATCCGTTTGCGTCGGTAACTGTAACCGAGTACGCTCCTCCTGCATTTACTGTAATTGTCTGAGTGGTTGCCCCTGTTGACCATTGGTATGTACTGCCGGGGTTACCTGCATTTAAGACGGTTGATCCGCCACTGCAGAATGAGGTGTTCTGCAATGTATTTACGATTGTTCCACCCTGACTAACCTGTCCGGTTCCAGTTGCCGAACAACCGAAATTGTTGGTTACTGTAACAGTATATAATCCAGCGGAAGAAACTGTAATAAACTGAGTTGTTGCTCCTGTTGACCACTGGAAAGTTGATCCTGTGTTTCCTGCATCCATGATAGAAGAAACACCGGGGCAGATAAACACATTTGACAAAGAAACAACAGGTAACGGATTAACATTCACAGACACAAAGTTGGTTGCACTGCATCCGTTGGCATTGGTTCCCGTTACGGCATAGGTTGTAGATGCTGATGGCGAAACATTAATTGTTGAAGTTGTGTTTCCCGATGGGCTCCAACTGTACGTCACCGCACCCGAGGCCGTTAATGTAGCAGTCTGACCCAAACAAATAGACTGGTCAGGGCTCACATTGATGACCGGCAATGGATTCACGGTTACTGTAACTGTAGCGGTATTGGTGCAGCCGTTTGCGTCGGTCGCTGTAACTGTATAAGTTGTAGTTGTAACAGGTGAAACAGAAATGATGTCTCCTGTTTGACCACCCGGACTCCACGAGTAGGTAACACCTCCGTTGGCAGTGAGCACAGCCGTGGCACCCAGACAAATGGTGGGTGCAGGACCAGTGGATATTGCCGGCGGAGGATTGATACCGATATTTTGAACAATGGTGTCGCTACAGCCGGCGCTATTGGTAACAATGAGTGTTACATCGTAGTTTCCTGCACCCGGGTAGGTAACTGATGGATTGTTTCCGGTGCCGGTTTGACCATTTCCAAAATTCCATGAGACACCTGTAATAGTACCGGTTCCGGGTGTTGAGGTATTATTAAAGGTGATTGTTGATCCCTGACACTGACTTCCCGAATAGGTGAAAGATGCAGTTGGCTGAGGATTAATAACCACTTGTTGGCTTAAGGTATCGGAACATCCGGACGAATCGATGGCAACAAGTGTTACTGTATAAGTGCCCGGTGATGAATAAGTGACTGAGGGGTTTTGGGCATTGGATGTTTGACCGTTACCCAGATTCCACTGCCAGGTATAAACTCCACCTGCAGGTGTTGTGGTATTGGTATAGGTTACTGAAGCTCCCGAACACCCTGAAGGCGCTGTGAAATTTGCTGTCGGAGGAGGCAATATCACCACCGGTTGTACCACTGTGTCGATACACCCAAGGTTAGTACTTACTACAAAAGTGACATTATAGGTACCTGGTCCGGGGAATTGGTGGATAGGATTTTGCACTATTGAGGTTCCACCGTCACCGAAATTCCAGTTATAGGCTGTAATGATTCCGCCGGGGACTATAGAAGTATTGGTAAACTGAACGGGTCCGTTTGCACATGAACCGGCCGCTGTAAATGCTGCGGTGGGAACAAATGCATTAATTACTGAAACGGTATCCGTATTTGAACAGACACCGTCACTCACCGTGACTATATAGGTTCCTGCTCCAACCGTTTGAATTGGCAATGTAGCTCCATTGCTCCATTGATAGGTATAATTACCCGTACCACCTGATGCAGCCACGGACACTGTAGCCTGATCGTTACAGGCTATAAGTTGATCGGGGCCCGCATTTACATTTATTCCGATTACCGTTATACAATAGGAATATACCTGGGCACCGTTCATGGGACAGGCATCGTCGTTGACACGGACTGTAAAGCAATAAGGGGTATTTGAAATCTGAGACTGAGAAGGAGTCCAGCAGAAGGTGCCAACCGGCAATGGTCCGCCGGATGAGGTAAATGTGGCTCCGGGGATACTGTTATCCCAGTTTATGTACACATTTTGACCGGGATCGGGGTCAAAAGAATTGATATTAAAACAAAGCTGGCTTCCTGCACAAACAGTAGCTGAAAAATTATTTGTACCGTTTATTCCTGATAAGCTGGGTAAAGAGTTATTACAATTAAGAACTGTCAATTGAATATCGCGTTCAACGGATCCAATCAGTACTCCATTTCTGTATTCCTTAACCAACACAGCCATTACGGTTACTTCAAGGTTTGTTGGGGTAATACAGATATCACCGGTTGAATTGTTAAAAGCAACAGCAGGTGATGAGGTAAGCGGATTGGTGGCACTGAAACCGGGATTGTATGTAACCGTGGTTGTAGCTGTTTGGAGCGGGTTAATAAGCGAATATGCGAGAGAGTCGCCATCAACGTCGTATGCACCGTGATTAAAACAAAACTGTTGCCCTAAACAGGCAAATGGTACAGGTTTGTTTGAGAAGGTAGGTGAGCTGTTGCAAGGACTTACCGTATTATTAAGGGTAGCATAAATATAGAAGGTGCTGGCAGCTGGAGCGGAAATATTGGTAATTGCCGCATTCCGGCAGCACAGGTTGTAACTAAAGGTCCAGTCGGTACACTGCATCGGCAGTGTAACTATTCCTTCATATACCCACTCCTGAATTCCGGTAAATATTCCTCCGTTACAAGTTGAAACAGCAGTTGAACACAATGGGGTTACCTCCTGCCCTGTTCCTGAAACAGGATTACAGGTAACGCCAAGACTTTGTCCGCATGAAGCAGAAACAATATTTACAAATGCTGACGGAGGGGCTGCAATGCCTATGCAATCGCGGTAAAACGAAACCCTGATCTTGTAGGTATTTCCTCCAAGGCATTGATAGGTCAGGTCGGCACCCATTGAGTGGCTGGCCTGTGCATTTTGGATGTCGGCAGTAAGTGCGCCGAACATAACCGTGATGCCGAATATGAATTTTAGTAGCTGTTTTCCCATGTGACTCCTTTTTCCCGATGATGATCCGGTATTTTTCTACAAACCAAAAATAGCCTCGCCTTATAAGGAGCGTTGGTCGCTGTGAGTATGGAATTAACATTGTAAGATTTATCCCTTATTTGATCAAAAATGAAGTGTGTAACCTTTAAAAAAGGGGCTAAACGGCAAACAGATCAGCTAAAAACCGGTGTAAGATGTCTTAATCAACAAGGGACAAAAAATGGAATAAACAGTCTAAACAACAAAATCGCCTTCACCATTACATGTAGACTGACTTGTCAAAAGGCTGGTATTTAAGAGCAGAAAAAAAAAGTGATTTGTAAATGAAGAAGCGCTGTTATGCGTTGAATTTCAATACTTTAAATGTAAAAACCACAAACGCATTTCTTAGCTGATGATTTGATAAACAGCCTCTTCCGGTTTATCCGTTAAACAGCTGCAAAAGGCATCAGCAACTTTTGAAGGAGCGACCCATTTTGAACGGTCTGCATGGGGCATTGATTTCCGATTTGCCGGGGTGTCCATTGTTACGGGAACTATAATTCGAGCAGTTATATTGGCACCGGCACCTTGTTGATTGATTGCATTTGCGTATGTAAAAAGCAACGATTTTGAAAGTCCGTAAGCAAATGAACCGGGATCAGATGTAATATCGGCTCCGGGCAGTGCCCCGGTGAATACCAAACGACTCTCTTCACTATTTTTCATGCATTGCATAAAGAGCAGCCTGCTTATGTGATATGCGGTGAAAAAATTTAAATCAAAGAGTCCCCTGACGAGGCTTTCATCTGCCTCAGAAATGGATGCATGCCGATACCCCCCGGCAAGAAAAATACCATGATTTAAAGAAGGATTACCTTCACAAATTGCCTCAAAAAGAATTGTAACTGCTTTCTCTGATGAAAGGTCGGCAGAAAAGTAACTTACTCCGGGAAAATTGCCTTTATGATCGGGAGAACCGGTGATAGCAATAACCTTAAATCCCGCTGCTGTTAATTTCGGTAAAAGAGTTGACCCTAACTGACCGTCGGCGCCGGTAACGAGGACTGTTTTTGCATTCATCTCTCCGTAATTTAAAAATGAAAACGGAAAGGTACAAATTCATTTCATCTTCCTTTTTTTACTGGAAAGTGTGAATACCCTGGAAATGTTAAACCCAAAATGAATATCGCCCTTACTCCACTTTCCATCGTTCTCGGTAATAAAAGTCTTTTCATTCATTGCGGTAGCGTTGGTGAAATGGAGTTGAAATACATGCCCTCCTGTTTCGATATCAAATCCAACAGAAAAAACATCGCCATATCTGCTGTCAAGCTGGTTTGGAGGAATATAAAAATAATCTGCGGTCAGGGCAATTCTTCTGCTTAACCGGATGCGTGTACCGGCTTCTAATGCGTAAATATCATGGTGTTCTTCTTTGGTAGCGACTAAATTCCGGTGCACCATAGTTGGACCCAATTGAAGTGTAAAAACATCGGAGAATTTTCTGCCAATCAATATCTGGTAATAATACCCCAGACGTGATGAGAAATAATTTTTGCGTGTCTCATCAGCCCATTTCAATCCATTCACTGTCATACCGGACACCAGCACCAATGAAACAGGAATTGTTTTGGCTCCTGTTGACTGCCAAAGAAGTTTATACTTTAAAAATCCGTCAAGTTCTTTATAATAGGTTCCTCTGCCAAAACCGACCGTAAAACGGTCAGTGATTCCATAGTCAAACCCAAGCCGGATGGTAGCCTGATCGAGTCCGTACAATTGATAAGCGCCTGTATTAATCCGGCCAAAACGGTGCATAATCCGAAAATCGAGCACACCGGATGAGAGCGATTCTATTGAATGGCTGTTGATAACGCGTGTCGACTTAAATGCACTGGTTACATGTTCTACGGTTGTAGAATCATCGTCGATCAGGCTCAGCAAATCATCATCCTGTGCCTTTGCCGTTATCCCGTAAAACAATAAAGTGAGGAGAATCGGGATAAGTTTCCTTAAAAACGTCATAGATCAAATCCGTTCAGGGCTGCTTTACAAAAGGATTTAAAGATGTCTGAACCACCAGGCGGACATTTTTAGAAACTTTATCTTCAACAATCTTTGGAATATCAATGTTGTAATCGGCTAATGCAATAATAAACGTTGCATCTCCGACAGGAACACCATTTTTAATGGTGATTTTAGCCGGGGTAGTGATTACATTGGTAACTCCATGAATGGTCAGGTCACCTGATACCTCAACGGCATATTCACCATCGGTAGTCCATTTTATGTTTTCAGGATCTTTAATGGTACCTTTAAAAATGGCTTTGGGAAATTTGTCCGATTCAACATAATTCTCATTAAAATGCTCCTGCATCAGTGCTTTCTCGAACGTAAAGGCTTTCATTAAAACTGATATTTCAATTTTACCTGTCGGCACATCGATTACCATAAAGCCTTTGTTATTATAGGCTTCAATATTTTCAGCGGAACCATCACAAAAAAATGAGACTTTTGCTTCTTTGGTATACCATCGTTCTTGACCGACAGAGGCATATACATTCATCAACAGGAATGCAATAATCAGGGGGAACTTTTTCATATTCATCAGCTTTAAAATAAATTTATCTTTCCTAACTTATTATTTCTTTGTTACTACACTTTGTTTCAGCACAACATCCATCAGGTATCCTGCACACACTCCTTTAACGACAACCGAGTCGCCGGTTTTAAAGAGATCCAGATCATGTTCTACCTGCTGCGAAATTTCACATGATACACATGACATGTCGGAACCTGTTTTCAATGTAATTGTATTTTCTTCGGGATTTACCGCGAGCACCGTGCCTTTCACTTCAATTACCTTGCCAAGGTATGCTGAATCAGCTTCCTGCTCATTGTCCTCATAGGCCTGCTGTAATTGTGTGGATGAAATTTTTACATCAGCATCCATATCTCCCGCATTTTCAACCGGACGGTTTACATAATAGTATCCGGTAACAGCCGACACAATAACAACTACGGGTATAATAATTTTCCAGGCCTTCATCTTCATATTAATTATCAGGAGCTCCTGCGTTTACCCACGTCTCAAATATTTTTATTGTACAGTCATTCAACTTTGCACCGCCCTGTGGCATCGGTTTATAACCTGCATCCCAACGAATGGCACCAAGGAGAGTACCGTCAGTCGCATGAGCATACACATTCAGGTAATCATCAAGTATTACTCCGCCCTGAGCTGAACCCTGGTTGTGACAGGAATAACAATTTGCACTGAGAACGGGCACAATTGAGTTTGTATAAGTGACACCCGTAGTATCACATGATGTATTAACATTCGGGTACAATTCTTCTTCCACATCATAATAACAACTTTGAATTCCCGCCACACCAAAGGTTATAAACAACACAACAAAACCGTACCTGGCAAGTTTGTTCATTCTATCAATTGTTTAAAGCTCCCTGCAACACCCAGTTTCTGATTTGAGCCACTTCACAGGAAGGCAACGGATTTGTGCCTTTGGGCATAGCATAGTAACCGTTTAAATGACTCACAGAGCCAACCAGCTGTCCGGTAACTGCCACCGCATTAACCCCGCTATATCCGGACAAGTTAACCCCTCCGCCCGGGTTTGATCCGGTATGACATGTAACACATTTAGCCTGCAAAATTGGTTTTATTGTTCCGTTGTAGGTAACATTAACAGAATCACACCCACCATAGTTTGGATTGCATGTAAGATATTGCGCACCCTGATTGAGCCACATTGTTATTAAATTGATTTGTGTTGAATCCAATGGAGGAGCACCGTATTGGGCAGGAGGCATTTTATCAGAAGGATCGTTATCAAATATCTTCTCGGCAAAGTCGCTGTTCCAGGGATTATTCAGGTTTATATTACCCGTATTAATAACACTTGTATAGGAAATGGCAATAAAACCATCGGCAGCGGATGCGGCATTATGACAACCGACACTATAATTAGTGTTGGTGCAATTAGCAATCAAAATAGGCAGAATTTGCTCATCGAAATAAACCGAGTCAGGGTCACATGGAATTCCGGTACCGGTGACTCCGCCCCCGCCATTTCCTCCACCGGAACCACTTCCACCCCCGTTACCGGAATTATTTGTAGAAATAGTAAGAGGAGGATCGTGTTTACAACCTGAAAATGCATTCATAATCATAGCACCAAGAAACAGCGATGCTACAATAATCTCCCACTTATTTAATACGTTTTTCATGTTATTGATGTAATTGATAATTCCACAACGAAATTTCCAATGTCAAAAATACATCAACATGTATTTAAATAATAATAAAAGATCCTGAAACAGGAATATCAGGCGCTGAACGGGATATCAGACCGTTTATGAGTCACCCTGCCCGGTTATCCAAATTTTAAATTCCGGTGAGCGCTCGGTACTGACGATAGTCTCTATTTCGCAGGCGGGGTTAAGATCGAGTTTGATGCGGGATTTGGACCATGCCGTCATTCTTTTTATGGAATTGACATTCACAATAAATTGACGATTGATCCGAAAAAACAACTGGGGGTCAAGCACCTGTTCAAGCTGATCCAGGTTCATATCGAGCGGATAAGAGGCGCTATCTTTAGAAATCATATAATTAATCCTGTTTTCGGTATAGAAGTATGCAGCATCACTTATTTCAAGTGCTTTAAGGGTATCACCGTATCTGATAAGAATGCGTTTTTGAAACTCATTTCTGGGGGCCAGACTCTGTACCAATTTTGAGAAGTCAGGAATATCGACAGGTACGCGATTGACCCGTTCACTCACCCTGTTCAGCGCCACAGACAGCTCTTCCTTTTTAACAGGTTTCAGCAAATAATCAACGCTGTTCAGCCGGAAAGCCTTTGCAGCATATTCGTCAAAAGCTGTTGTAAATATTACCGGAAACTCAATTTTTACACGCTTAAATATCTCAAAACTTTGTCCGTCGGCTAATTCAATATCCATTAAACAAAAGTCAGGTTTCGGATTTTTAAGCAACCACTCCACACTTGACTCAATACTTTCCTGGATAGATAAAAGTTTGTACTCAGGATTAATTTCAGACACCATCCGTTCCAAACGTTTGGCAGCAGGATTTTCATCCTCAATAATGATGTAATTCATATTTCAGGATTTAATAGCAGGTAAAATAACAGTAAAGGAATCAAAATTATCATGAATCACAGGCTCCTGACCACATAACAGCTTATATCTGTTTTTCAGATTGGTTAATCCTGTTGACGTGGATGGCTCCGATTTCATTCGTGAAATTTTGTTGTTTCTGATAACAATATTTCCATCGTCATTCATAAATATTTCTATTCTCAGTGGCGAGGACAACTTAACAGCGTTATGTTTAAAGGCATTCTCAACCAGCATTTGTAATGAGAGCGGCGGTAAAGAATATTTTTCGAGCGTCTTCTTATCAGGCAATCTCATTTCCATGATGAACGCATCACCATGGCGTTGCTTTTGGAGAAAGAGATAATCATTTAACAGCCCGAGCTCCTGGGGAAGCGGTATTACATCCTTTTCCTTGTGAGTAAGGATTCGTCTGAAAAAATCAGAGAGTTTGTTTACATAATTTATGGCTTTTGCCGGATCATCCTCAATAATTGTAATTAATGTATTAAACGAATTGAATAAAAAATGGGGATTAACCTGATTTTTCAGTACTTCAAATTGTGCCTGAATCCGTTCTCTGTTCAATGATTCCAGAGAGCGGGTCCTGTTGTCACGAAAACGCAGATAAAAAATGAGGAGAATGGTAATAACAACTGTAATAAAGATCAAAAACCAGCTTTCCCGCCAAAAAGGCAGCGCAATTACAAATGAATAGGATACCTCATCTGCGTCGGTAAAATTATTGTTCAATGCACATTTTAATCTGAACGTATAATTACCCGGAACGAGGTTTGGAAAAGTTACAAAGCGGTCGCGCGTATCAACCCAGCCCGTATTATAACCTTCGAGTAAATAACGGAATGTAACTGCATTGGGATTGTCGTACCAGATACCTGAATAATCAAATGAAATATGGTTACGTGAGTGACTGAATTTCTTTTCTACAGATGTATCAACCGGCTCCAGAAAACAGAGAACATGACGCAGACGGAGAAGAGGTCTGAACATAGATGCCGACTCGCCCAGTCTGATTTTGATGATGCCATTCTGGGAACCTATCCAGGTATTTCCATAAACATCTTTGGATATACAGTTCAGATCAGGATCAATCGTATTCACTCCCAGTTCCTGGCCAAGAGTAATGATGTGTCCGTTTTCCGGATCCATTACGTCGATTCCGGATTTATTTACTATAACAATATTTCCCGATTCATCAGTGGAGAGCGCAGCAATGGATAAGTCGCTCAGACCTTTTGACCGGTTGTAGTTTTTAATTGAAGTTCCGTCAAAACAATACAATCCACCTTCTGCTGCAGCTGCCCATATCCTTCCTTTAAAATCTTCGGTGAGCGAATAAATGATTCCGCTTTTCAGTCCGTGTTCAGTTCCATAATTATTAAACAACCTGCCATCATAAATACCTACTCCCTGTCCGTCGGTACCTGTGAGCAGCCGGTGTTTTGAATCTTCATAAACTTTATAAATGAAATTATTACCGGATCCGTTGCCCGGAAGCGTAAAAAATTTGGGTTTGGTTTTTCCGCTATCCACCGGAAAATAACATCCGGATACGCCGCCAAGTGTCCCAAGCCAGATGGTATTACCTGTGCCCGTTATTGACATCACATTATTATTCAACAGTCCGTCGGATTCCTTCAACTGTTTAAATACATGTTTAACGGGATCGAAAATCAGCACGCCATGATCAAAGGTTCCGAGCCATATGCGATCATAAGCATCCATATACATGGAAACTATTTTGTAGTCCTGATAAGGAGTACCATCAAGAGGCTTGTCGCAGATATTGGCTCCTGATGAATCAGAATAAAACCGAATTACCCCTTCATTTGTACTTGCCCATGTATTTCCAGCCCGGTCAGACAACACAGCCCTGATATTTCCCATCGCTTTCCCGCACGCTTTGCTGATAAATTCAATTCGTTCGCCGGATGTAAATAAGAGCGTATTTGATGAACCAATCCACA
>DASUFP010000016.1:0-4672 GCA_036274495.1 Bacteroidia bacterium | reverse complement strand
TGACACAAAATAGTTAAATCTTCAAAAGCTATTTACAAGCATTTGCTTTTACTTCAATCGAACTTCCAAATATATTAATAGGACCAACAATCCCGGAGTTCATTATCTTCAAGAGGGCTTCTTTTTTATATAAGATAAATCCGAAATAAATTTCTGTAAAGAACCCAATAAATAACTATCACCAATACTCTTTAATGGTTGATTTGTGAGTTAAAATATACTAAAGTTTGCCATATGTAATTGCCAGAAAAGGCACCGCATCAATTGTCGTCTGATTGGTAAAAGTATATCCTGCCTTGATGTAAACCTGGTCGGTTATGTAAAAAAACAAATCAAAAGTACCCGAAAACAGTAGCGGATCAGGCCTGTTCCCTCTGCGGGAAGTATAATAATCATCATATACCTTTGTGTCGGCAACATACTGGATGGCGCCAATAAATCGTAAGGATAAATTTCCAATCATATCATCCCTGTTCCATGAAATGGTTTCGCCTTTCGGAGCGCTTTTAAACAAAGGAATCAGGTAGCTGATATCAAGGGTGCTTTGCAAAACCGGGACAATGCTTTTGTTTCCGCTCTCCGATTCTAAAACATCGACGGCTTTACCGCCCGCTTTAAATTCGTAACGAACTCCTTTTATGTCTTGCATATCGGGATTGTCTTTGTTTCCAAAATAGCCGGTTCGGCCAAGTGATACATTCAATAAGCCGCCTAACTGACTTACCAGATCGTTTCTGAAATATTTCTCGCTGTCGGCTGCGCTGATACTCAAAACAGGAACAGAGTTGTACAAATAGAAGTCCCATTCAGCTTTTCCGATCAATGCTGTGAATTTATATGTTTTTAATCCCACTTTAGGGACAGAGGCGGATTCCCCTCCTAATGCGGAGCCGAGAGAAAACTGACTTAAAACTTCACTTGGGCTTTTTGGGTGAGTATCTTCCGGAGGAGTACTATCGTCCTGCGCCATACAATTGAAGGAGCTTGTTAAAGTCAGTGATATTATCGTAATGAAAATATTTCGCAGGATCATAATACTGTGTTGGTTTAATAATTCAAATTGGCATCAGGGATTAAACAGGAAGTGACGAAACTCCTATTCAAAAGTTATTTGTCGGATCACATGATTACCTGCATCATTTATATAAAGGATATTTCGCTGTTTATCAAAAACGATTTTATTCGGATATGAAAACCTGGCGTCGAACGGAGGACCATCAACATATCCGAAATTATTGTTGTTGGTTGAATCACCTGCAGCGACTGTCACGGCTGTTGTTGTTAAGTCAATGACTCTTATCCAGGTTGCGTCATCAATAAAATACAATTTATTATTTCCGTCGAATGCAATACTTAACGGCAATTGCATTTGAGCATTAATTCCAATGGGTGCATTTGCGCTACCCGGCTGGCCGGCTATACCCGCTATGGTTGCAACCTGACCTGACTTCACTTTTCTGATAACATGATTATCGTAGTCTGCTATATAAACAGATCCGTCATCTAATGGCTCAACTGCCCATACATTGGAGAACATAGCTGTTGCTACAGGGCCGTCCTGGTATCCGTATACCGTTCCGGCTATTCTTGTGATTACACTATCGGTAGTGTTAATTTTTCTTAAAAATTGGTCATCCCCGAATATCAAATTGTTCTGGTAATCGAACTTCATATTCAAAACAAGGTTGAAGGTTGATTCGTCAAGGGTACTGTCTAAATGTCCGGATACATTTGATTTGCCGGCATAATGATTATAGTTCCAGATAGTATTAAAATCCAATTTGCGCATTGTATAATTGGCGGTTTGGTAAAAGAAAATCTTACCATTATTATCGCATGCCAACATTTGACCTGCCGGATTGGTGGAGGTTTGCAATGTCCTTACTCCATTTAACTTACTTGCAGTTCTGATTTTATTTAAATCGTGAACATACAATACGCCGGTAACCGGATCAATGGTCATATCATCTACATTGCTGAACGAGGCATTCAACAAATCAGCATTATCAACTAGTGCATTTGTCCCGTTTCCTGCAAAAGTTGACACTGCAGGTGTATATATATATTCAAAATTTGCCGATTCGGTTCCTATCAATCCGTCACTCTCATTTAATTCTACGGTAACCGGTCCCGAAAGCGTCCCTTTTGGAATAATCAGTCGGATAGAATCATCATAATTTTCAAGAATATATTCTTCCGGAACAGTTACCCCATTAAATTTTACCTGTAGTACATCATTGAAATTTGGATTAGGCAATAGGTATTTCCCTTTAATAAAAACGGTATCTCCGTATGGAGCTGAAGCAGGTGTTATGGAATTCACCTGCGGGCACCAGGGACATTCCTCCGGTTCTTTTTTACACGATGAGCCACTTATCAGTGTTGTGAATACGATAAGATATAGAAAGGATGTTTTGAATTTCAACTTTAACATGAATTGTAGTTTAATGATACTATTAGAGGAACGTGATTAGGTGTGATTGTAGCAGCGTTTCATTAAGTGAAATGAAACAAGTGTCGTTTTACAAATTGAATCCGCATTTGAGGTGATTCATAAGCAGGGGGTGATCGCGACAGGTTTATTTATTGGACAGCATTTCGAACAATATTTTCTGATTGTTTAAAATGGTTTGCTGATTGTCGGCAATAATTTTCTGGCTCTGCAAATAATCGCATTTGTCTACATTTCCACTCGAAAAGTCCAGCAGTTGTTCCGTTATAGTAACAAACGCTTCAAGCAGCATCCCAAATCTTTTTTCCGGATTCGCTTTTATGGCAACAGATACTTCTGCGGCGACACTGGCACCTCCTTCTACTTCTTTATCAGTAGAAGCTTCCAGAAATTTACTGCATACCAAAAGGTAATTTAATACAATACGTGTTCCGTTAATGGTTTTGCCAAGTGCCGATCGGTCTTTTTCGCATAGCCAGTTCAGCTCTATGGTAGTAAATGTGGTATCTATATTGAGGTAGTTGGGAAGCGTATCAAACACTGCCGTTTTCTTTTGAACTCCATAGGATAATGTCTTGCTGGTATTGAATGCACTAAAGTAATTGTCGGTTATTGCTGATTCGGGTTGACTTAATTCAATGTCATTTGCTACTTCATCTGATGAGGGTCCTCTCCTCATACCGGGCCGGTTGAAAGGTGATGCCGGTTTATTGGTTCCATCATCCATTTTAGAAAAGGCCATTAACTCTTTTGTGTTGTCGGATAGTTTTTTAATATTCTCATTTATAATAGTTAAGAAGGGGTTTATTGCAACATAAACTGGATAAAGCGCTCCTCCTTTTGCCTTATTCACAAGCTCCGACAATTCGTCTAATACCCTCAAATTGTCATTCTCCTTCATAAGTAGTGTCGATTTCAGTTCACCCATTTCATTAAATGTGGAAGTGATATCTCTTTTAAATTTAAAACAGGGTGATCCGGGCCCGCACCTGCCATCTGGACCTGAAAAAGTTTTCATTCCTGCACTTGCTTCCGCAACATGCTCTTTGATGTTTTCGATTGCCTGGGTAAGGTTTTCGATCATTTCGGGAGATAACAGATCTCCGGATGTTAACATATCGAGTTTGCCGCCGGCGTTGTCGAACAACTTCGACATCCTGTTAGTGTTGGTTTTGATTTCATTCAAAGCTTTTACCATGTTATCTACTCTTGCTCTTATATCGGTTAATTCCTGCTTGACATTCTGCTGGGCAAATGAAGTGCTGCACATCAAAAGGGCAATGCAGACTGTGGCTATTGTTTTCATGGGTATGGGTTTATGTGGTTTATAGTTATTTAACTGAATTAGGAGTAGACACCCATACCCATTTGAGCTAATCTGTAAAAACGAAATCAGGAATGTTTACAAACGAGGGCATCCGAGCGAAAAGTGGGGTGTTTGACATTTGTAAAATATTAAAAAATCATTGAATAATACCAAAAATATACTATAATATGTTTTTCACCTATTTATTACCCGCTTTTTATTCGTTCAGGGTAGGGATAAACGCCAAACATTTCATAATGTATTGAAAAAGAAAGCCATACAGCATAAAATTTGATAACAAGCCTGACTTTGCTATGAGGCATAAATAAAAAGCCGTAAAATGAGAAACACTGAAGTGTTGCTCTTCAGGGTTTCTCGGCTATATAATTGTTCGAAAAAAAGGGTACTTATAATCTCTCAATAACTACTCTTCCGGTTAGCTGATGTTTATTATCACTAACTACCAGTGAATATACTCCCGACGGGATACCCTGCACCGGCAGTACGATCTGGCTCTGCTGTTGTAACTGCAGCTGTTGCGATTGAACAACCTGACCCATGATGTTGTATAACATAACTGTAACTACTCCTTCCATCCCGTCGACATTTACATTTAAGTAGTCAGAAACCGGGTTAGGGTAAAGAAACAGTTTGCCGGAATTTGCTGTCAGGGACTCATCCAGACCTACCGTACATACGTAGCCGTATTTAGTCAGAAATGCATCACTATAGCCTCCAACATATGTTGTAGTGTTTCCGTTAACTATGATTGATCCTTCAAATCCGCCACCCAGATAAATATTATTATTGCTATCGGAAGTAATGCATTGCGGTATGTTATAGCTGCCTCCGTTGAATTGGAGTTTCTCGGCCGAAAGCCAGTTGCCTGAAGTATCCAGTTGTGCCATGTAAAT
>DASUFP010000015.1:0-14262 GCA_036274495.1 Bacteroidia bacterium | reverse complement strand
GCACTTCGCAAATGGCCTGATGACCTAAACAAACGCCCAGAACCGGGATCTTGTATGAGATGGTTTCAATAAGTTTAGTTAGCTGTCCGGCTTGCTTTGGCAATCCGGGACCCGGTGAAAGTACCACTCTGGAGTAATCTTCGGTTCTTTCTGATGCGATGGCATCATTGCGAATTACCTTAACCTGTTCAGCAGATAAATAAGATAACAAATGATATAAATTAAATGTGAACGAATCGTAATTATCGACCAGCAAAATCATTGTTGAAGGTTTACTGGTGTGAATGTACTAAACCGCCGTAAAATACAGGCTATAAGTACGTTAACTTTTATCCTATCTTTGGGGCATGAAATCGAAAACTCCCTCAGATTCAGTTTGCATCAATACTGAAATTGTACTTCCGAACGACACAAACACGCTGGGAAATCTCATGGGTGGCAGACTGTTGCATTGGATGGATATCTGTGCGGCGATAGCTGCGCACCGGCACTGCAGCAGGGTGGTGGTAACTGCATCTGTGAATAACGTATCCTTTAATCAACCCATCAGATTGGGGGAAATAGTTACCCTTCAGGCCAAAGTCTCCCGATCTTTTAGTTCATCCATGGAGGTGTTTATTGATGTATGGGTCGAAAATAATGTATCCGGCGAACGCCGGAAAGTAAATGAGGCCATCTATACATTTGTAGCAGTTGACCAGGTAGGGAATCCTATTAATGTTCCGCTGCTGGTTCCGGAATCAGATGAAGAAAAAGCCCGCTACGACGGAGCACTGCGCCGCAGACAGTTAAGTTTGATTCTGGCCGGTAAAATGAAGCCCGATGACGCTACCGAACTGAAAGCGCTGTTTATTAAGGATTGAACTAATCTCCATCGCTGTCCCCGGTCATATGCCAGTCAAAGGGTGCTCCAGCCTTATTTCCTTCAAAATAAAACGGTAACCTGTTGATCGAATAATTCCCTGTTTGATTCATGGTTGAGCAATCGTAAAGTCTGCCATTTACCATTGTCAGCACTACTGAATCTGAATTCCTGATATTTTCCAGTGGGTTTTTTTCCAATACAATCAAATCAGCAAGTTTTCCCTTTTCAAGTGAACCTATCTCCTGATCCATTCCAATATAGGATGCCCCGTTTATGGTAGCACACTTTAACGCCTGCATGTTCGACATGCCTCCCATGCTCAACATCCATAATTCCCAGTGCGCTCCTAATCCCTGCAACTGACCGTGTGCACCAAGGTTTACTTTTACACCTGCATCACTCAGCGCTTTACAGGAACGGGATACTTCCATAAATCCGGCATCAAATTCCAGATCCGGTATCATTTCACGATGCCTTGAGCGGGAGTCAATAACCGAACGGGGAGTGAAAGTCAATAGTTTTTTGTTGGTCCAGATACTGTCCTTCTGATAAAAATAATTTTCTCCCATCATGGCTCCGTAACAAACAATCAGGGTAGGGGTGTAGCCGGTTCCTGAATGCGACCAAAGATTTATAACGTCATTGTATAAATGCGATACCGGTATGTTATGTTCTATGCCGGTATGACCATCCATTATCATTGTCATATTGTGAAAAAAGAAGGACCCGCCTTCCGGTACCACATTCACATGCATTCTTCGGGCTGCTTCTATCACCTGCTGCCGCTGATCGCGGCGTGGCTGGTTGTAACTCTTCACCGAAAAAGCGCCGAAATCGGTCGTGCGTTTAATCGCCGATCGTGCATCATCCAGTGAATCGATTACTGCTTTAAAATCACCTTCGGCGCCGTACAGAATCCAGCCGGTTGAAAATATCCTGGGTCCTGTCATCACTCCAGCCTTAACCATTTCCGATTGCGAAAAAACCATTTCTGTGTTGGAGGAAGGATCGTGAGTGGTAGTAACGCCGTAGGCCAGATTCGCAAAATAACTCCATTGTTGCTGTGGGCTTAATCCCTGTCTGAATGTACCCAGGTGGGCATGTACATCAACTAGGCCCGGCATAATGGTTTTTCCGGTGACATCAACAATTTTGCATCCTTTGGGTATGGTAACTTCCGATTGTTTTCCAACAGCAATAATTTTATTCCGTTCAACCACAACAACTCCATTTTCTATCACCTCATCTTTTTTGTTCATTGTGATAATCCTTGCGCCTTTAAATGCAATCATTCCTTCAGGTTTATCGGATGCTAATACTAAACCAATTTTCATCCCTGTTGAATCGGGTAATGGAAGTGTATCCGGAGCTCCCGGCAAAAAGGCAAAGCGTGTATTCAGATTGTCACTGAAATATTCATCTCCGGAAGTCCAGTGAAGCACATTGGAATCTCCTGACCAATGCACACTGATACCCCCGTCGCGTGTAGTTCTGGCAACAGGTATAGCTTTGGTACCTGACCCAAGATCCGTCTCAAGACCGGCCGGTGGAAACGGCATCACATATACTTTAAATAAATCGGTAAAGGCAACCCATTTATTGTCGGGACTTGGTACTATGGATTTCGCATATTTTGAAACAAAGTGAATGCGTTCGTCTTTGCCATTCAAATCAACACTCGAAAGTGTTTTCTTGTCACCTTTGTCATTGAACAGAAAAATTCTTTTTCCATCCTCAGCATAAACCGGACTGGCTCCATCAGTGGTAATCAACGTTGCAGTTCCTTTACTTCTGTCCAGGATATAAATCCCGGGGTTTGAACAGAAAGTATATCCCTGATGATCGTTACCATCTTCTTTTTGATAGATTATAAATTTGCCGTCAGGTGAAAAGGCAGGTGTTCTGTAAATGCCTTTTTCTTTACTGATGCGGGTCGCTGTTGTGCCCTTATCAATTGCTTTAACCATAATGGATCCTTTGGCTGTATCACTCCAGGTAACGTACACTAATTGTTTTCCATCCCTGGAAAAAGAGGGTTCAAACTCCAGTTCGTCAGCATTTGTAAGTCGTGTCGGTTTGCCATCCGGAAGGTCCTTCTTCCAAAGTTTACCTGCACCGTTAAAGACTAAAATTTTTCCGTCAGGTGAAGTAACAGCCTGACGAATGGCCTTCACTTCAAAACTATCCGGTGCAGCTTCGTTTTTACAATGAAGTGCTTCAGCAATTTTTATGTTGCACTTTACTTTAAAGGGAATTGTAGCAACACTGTAATCGTTAATATTTATATTTTGGATTTTACCTTCTGACCAAATAATAATATGCATGTTATCGGGCAGCCAGGCAAAGTTGGTATAGACTCCGAAAATTGCCCAGGCTTCCTGCTGATCTTTTGAGAGTCTGTCATATACCGGCCATTCTTCGCCACTGGCAAGATTGCGTATGTACAGAACCGACTTTTCATGAACCCTTCTCACAAATGCCAGCAGTTTTCCGTCAGGTGAAGGCTGCGGACGAACGGCGCCGCCGGCACCGCCTGTAACAACCTGCGTTAATCCGGTTGCAAATTCATAATTCTTGATAGCGTAAATTTGGGAGTTGGGGTCTTTGTTGTATTGAAAATAGCCACCCGGATAAACATCTTCACTGAAATATACAGATTTGCCGTCACTTGAAATGGCAGGTTCTCCTAAATCCTGCTGATCATTTTTCCGTTTCGTCAGCTGAATACCCTCGCCGCCTGAAGTATGATACATCCACAATTCACCTGCACCAAGTGAACGGGTGGAGGTGAAATGCTTCCTCGCTATTAAATAGTTGCCGTCTCTGGTCCAAACAGCATTGTTCAGTAACCTGAACCGCTCTTTTGTTACGGCATGCGCATTTGAACCATCCTTATCCATGATCCAGATGTTATCGCCACCATTGGCGTCAGAAGTGAATGAAATTTTTGATCCGTCGGGACTAAATCTTGGTTGTACTTCAAATGGAATACCCGTACGTAATGCTGTTGCAGTGCCACCCGTAACGGGCATAATATAAATATCGCCCAGCAGATCAAACACAATCTGTTTGCCATCAGGACTCACATCCAGATTCATCCACGTACCTTCAGTAACATCAAATGAAGTTTCCTTATACGGAGTAGGAGGATTGGATACATCCCATTTAGTACTGTTTTCTTTTTTTTGGGAATGTGCTGCCGTTGAAATAAAAAGCAAAGCTGACAAGGTTAAAGAGGTAATTCTCATAAAGTGATTTTATTGAGGTACGAAAATACTACAACTGGATTATTTTTATTGTATTGCCACATTAAATGGGGACAGCTGTTGAACATATTCCAGCAGACTGCTATTAGCCGGAAGAGAGCAATCCTGAAGATAATTGGTTTACCTGCGATATGCAGGGTAATAAACTTAATTCTTTTTGAGAATTCCCCAGGCCACCGGTATTAGAGATATGGCAATGATGACCATTATTACCAGGCTGAAATTATGACGTATTACCGGTAAATTTCCAAAAACATATCCCGCACCCAAAAACAATAATACCCATAACACAGCTCCTGCAATATTGAAGGTGATAAACCGGGAATATTTCATTATTCCGACACCGGCAACAAAAGGCGCAAAAGTTCTGATAATAGGAATAAACCTGGCATAAATAATGGTTTTTCCACCGTGTTTTTCATAGAACAAACGTGTTTTTTGCAGATGTTCCTGTTTGATGAACCGGTAATCACGTGTGAAAACTTTTGTCCCTATCAGTTTCCCTATCTGATAGTTTACCGAGTCGCCTATGATGGCTGCAACCATTAATACAACTGTTAATAAAACAATATTTAATGCAGAACCGGGTAGTGCGGCTATCGCTCCTGCGGCAAATAACAACGAATCGCCGGGAAGAAATGGTGTTACCACAAGCCCTGTTTCACAAAAAACGATTAAAAATAATATGGCGTAAATCCATATTCCGTAGGTATTTGACAACTCCACAAGATGTTCATCAATGTGAAGGATAAAGTCAATAAGCGCTTTAATGATATCCATAAAAGATCGACCGCTTAGGCTGAAAGTCTTTGCTCAGGAACGGTTTCGTATTTACCGAAAATGCGAAGCATCCTGGTATGCGATCGGATGGCCTGCCACATGGTACGATACTCCTGATATTCGAGCCCATAGGCCTCGGAGGTGGCTTTTACAATGGGAGCAATTTCCGGATAGTGTATATGGCAGATATCAGGATATAAATGGTGCTCTACCTGAAAATTAAGTCCGCCGAAAAACCAGTAGGCTAAAAAACTCTTTCTTGAAAAATTAGCAGTTGTTTGCAGCTGATGCACAGTCCAGTTCTCTGCCATATCTCCGTTGGTATCAGGTTTCGGAAACATAGGGCCTTCAACTACGTGCGCAAGCTGAAATACTACTGCCAGCGTAAGACCCTGAGCAAGATGCATAACAACAAATCCTGATAAACATAACCACCAGGAAGCTCCCGAATAGAGCATGGGTAATAACAGAAATGCAGCACCGTAAAGCAACTTGCTTCCTATGAGAATGACATATTCACGGGCCGGATGTTTTTTGTTTTCATAATTCCCGATCTTCTTTTTGAAAAAGGTCATGAAGTCCTTTTTGATAACCCACGAAAGAGAAGTAAATGAATAGAGCACATAGGCATACCAGTGCTGATGACGGTGAATTTTACGGAGTTTGTTATCGGTCGATAAACGAATCAATCCTACCGGTTCAAGATCCTCATCGTGACCCGGAATATTGGTATACGTGTGGTGGATTACATTGTGCATAATTTTCCACATATACTTATTCGTGCCGGCCAGATTAAAAGTATACCCTAAAATTTTATTTATCCATTTATTTGATGATACGGATCCGTGTACAGCATCGTGTGCAATATTGAACCCTACAAATGCAGTACAAAATCCAAGGAACATCCAAATGGCAAGTGAAAGCACTATGGAATCCCCTGCTATGTAGATAAGCGAATAAGTACCGAAAAAAAGTGTCATGAAAAAGACAATTTTAACTGCCATCAGGAAATTGCCTTTCTTGGAAATACCGTTTTCAGTAAAGTATGCATCAATGCTGCTGTTTAGCTCCGCTACAAAATCTGCCGATGACCTGTTCCTGAATTTTACCTTTTTGGACATGTAATGAATTAATCTTTAATGAATTTTGGACAAAGGTAGCTAAATGGCATGATCAGGGTTCCCCCGGCCTTTTATTTTATCCAATCCATATTGTTAATATGTTGATAAACAATAATTTAAATAATTTCATTCCTGGTGATCGAGGTCACTCGTTAAGGTTAAAGGGTTTTATAATTTTGCAGCCATGAAAAGTGTAATGCTATTAACTTTCCGCGAGTTCAGCTTCCGCTCAGCAGGTGTTAAAAGGTCAGTTCACCTCCGGTTGATGCCGTTTATCGGGCTGGTTATTATGCTTTCAACCGTAAGCTGTAAAGACGACGACCCGCAAACCGGTGAAACAATCAGCTTTGAACAACCTGCCAATTTTCCCTCTCCTGTTTACCAGTTCAACGATAATGGTGTTACAAACAACAGGTTTCAGTTGGGAAGAAAACTCTTTTATGACCCTGTTTTATCTCTTGACAATACCATTTCCTGCGGGAATTGTCATCTCCAAAAAGCAGCGTTCTCCCATGTCGACCACGATGTAAGTCATGGTATCAATAATCTGCTGGGAACGCGTAACGCTCCGCCAATATTTAATCTGGCCTGGCATTCTAACTTTTTTTGGGATGGGGGAGTAAACCACCTGGAATTACAGCCGGTAAATCCGATTCAAAATCCTGTTGAAATGGGCGAATCCTTGGCGCATGTCATTGCCAAGCTGAATGGAAGCACCACCTATAAAACCCTTTTTAATGAAGCATACGGCTCCGATTCTATTACCTCACAAATGATGCTGCGTGCCCTTGCCCAGTTTATGGCTGTACTTGTTTCGGCAAATTCGAAATACGACCGTGTAATGCGTAACGAAAATGGGGCTCAGTTTACCACCGAAGAATTAAACGGATTGACTCTTTTTCGTCAAAAATGTGCATCGTGTCATTCCGAACCCCTGTTTACCGATTTATCATACAGAAATAACGGCCTTGATAGCGTTTTTAGTGATCTTGGGCGTGGACTCATCACACTTGATCCGAACGACAATGGAAAATTTAAAGTACCCTCACTTCGTAATATTTCAGTCACCTACCCTTATATGCATGACGGCAGAATTAAGACGTTGTCAAAAGTGATTGATCACTATACCTCCGGGATAAAATCATCACCCACTCTTGACCCGCTGCTGGCGAATGGGATTTTGCTATCTCCCCAGGAGAAATCAGATTTGTTAAGTTTTTTGCAGACACTTAAGGACGATTCGTTTCTCAACAATCCATCCTATTCCGAAATACATTAATTCCCGGGGAACAGTTCAATTTTTTTCCGAACGTAAGGTTGTGAACTGAGAACCAGAATGTAAACCCCTGCCGGCAGTTGGTTCAGATCTATCTGCTGTAACTCAATTCCGGCTGCAGGCACCTCATATGCCAGTTTCCCGTCCAATGTAAAAAGCTGTATGGTGCTGCCGGATGTTTCGGTTGCCGAAAGTTTAACATATATGGTCCCGTATGCCGGATTGGGAAACACCGATGTTAATTGCGTTTCGCTTAGCACTTCAAACTTTTTAGTTACTTCTGTTTCAGAACCGCATTTGCTCCTGACAATACAAGATATAAATCCATCAGCAGAAGTCCAGCTGGCTTTTAATTGACTGGCTTGACTGCTGCCAATGATAGTAACTCCATAGGGAACCCTCCATTGATAAGTGTAGCCCGATGTGTCAATCAAACCACTCAATGAAAAGTTTAAGATTCCTCCCTTTTTAACGGAGTCGCTGGTACCGGAAATAAAACCGTTTTCCGGTTGCTCACATATTGGAAGCACAGAAATTGTTTTTGAAATGGAATTTTCACATCCGTATGATGAAATCAATGTATACGTTAATGAGAAGTTTCCCGGTCCGGCCCTATCAGCCAAAAAATGATTGCCTTCCACAAACTGTCCGCTCCAAGTTCCCGATGCAGGCACTGCATTTAATAGATATGAAGAAACGGGCAACTGAATAGAATCGGCAATAGCTGTTAAATTGGCAACCGGTACCGGATGGATGTTAATCGGAACATTTACAAGGGACTTGCATCCGGATGCATTGTATAGTGTATAAGTAGCGTTAACGGAACCACCGCTGTAAGGACTTGAAACACTAAAGACTCCTTGCGGATACATTTTTTGCAAATTTATGGGCACGCCGGCACATCCATCGATAGTGAAGGGTGCTAACAGTGGTTTGGGCAAGAATTCAACAAATAAGGTATCTGTGTAAAACTGCATGCCGCAATGGCTTATGACGGCATTATAGTACCCCGTTTCCGAAACCGGTAACATATTAGTTGCTCCTGCAATGGGAAGATTATTTTTGAACCATTGTATAGTCGAGTAGGGCAGACAGGTTAATGAAGTTAACACTGTATCTCCTTCACACCTGCTGGTTGGTCCGTTAACAGTGAGGGAAATTTTTTGCTGAGGATACAATCCCACCGCTTTCCAGGCTGCTTCAACAGCTGTTTGTTCCGGAGAACATTGCCCGAATTTTAATACAGCAGTTGCAATGGTATAATCTCTGAAACTTTCGAACCCGGTAGTCGGTGTTACCCACAGCTGCATAGTTGCATAAACAAGCTGGATGGCATTAAAAATACCTATCCCGTTTACATTATAAAAAGTTCCCTCCTCGTTGATTCCTGAATCCCCGGCAGCAAGCAGATAAAACCACTTGTTTAAAAATCCCGAATTAATATGCACACCGCCGTTATCACCGCTTCCAAAGTACCAATGTGTTCCATGGTAATAGGCGGGTTGATTATACAATTCAGGTTGTTGCATCGAACGAATCGGTGAGCCGGTGTCTTCGCCAATCAGCCAGTCAAAGTTTGAACTGTCAGCAGCCATTTCAAAAGCAGTGCCGGTCATATCAGCAATGGCCTCATTAATGATTCCTGATTCACCGGAATAATTCAATCCGGTCATATACTGTATTAGTCCGTGTGTAAATTCATGCCCTGCAATATCCAGTGTAGTCATGGGCCCCGATAAAGTATTTCCACTGCCATATACAACTGCATTGCCGTTCCAAAATGCATTAGCAAAGGAAGTCCCATAATTTAAATAACTCGTAAGTTTTACACCCGCATTGTTTAAACTGTTTCGGTTGAAATTGCTGAGGAGAAAAAGTGCATATTTTTCAGCGCAATAATGGGCATCAGCGGCATGATGGACCGGATTTACCTCATTATGGTTCCAGATATTGTCGGCATCGGTATATGAAACAGTTCCTGAATAGGATGTCTGGTGCTGAAGATCTAATGTTTCTATTCCATTTCCAAGGGAATCATTTTTCAAAATATAATTACTTCCTGTAAAGAATGTGCCGATCGGTTGTGTCCCATAATATTCAGTATGTGCACTACCGGTTACATTCAGCATACAAAAACGGTCTTCTTTCAGCACCTGTTTACCTGTATAGGCATCGGTAAAAACAGCAATCTGTTCAAGGGTCCCTTTAAAAGATCCGTTCATTTGATAACAAAGCCTCCAGTGGTGTTCAATATTTTTCCAAACCAGCAGAATGGAATCAGTCAATAGGAAATTAACAGGAATTTGACTAACAGGATTAATCAAATTCTTTGTATGCACAGCCGGAAACTGCTGGTTATCGTCAAATACTTCTTTTTTTGGGAAATAACCGGTTAGGGCAACCCCCGTTCTTTCAATTCTGTATTGATCAGCTACCGGTATTCCTGACTCAAAAATTTGAATCCGATCCGTTCTGCCAATTCCTGATACACTTTCGACAGGGAATATTTTTCCGGTTGTGGAAACGTCGATGTCCGCCGCCTGACCCAAAACGCTGCCTGAATCAACAACTAATACCCCGCATAACAGTGCAGCTGCAACAAGTACTTTGGCGATGTTTTGACTGGCGATTTTCATTCCCGGACCCTCCTGATTACTATTTAAAATAGTCCGGTAGAAGGCTATGTCAGGGTATCAATTTGACGAATGAGGCTTAAAATGCCGTAAAAAGAGCGCTTTACAAGGTAAAAAGTGACTTTTTGGGAATTTCAGAACCTGTTTTAATACCTTAGATGTCCAAATCAAAAGGCGCTGGCAGAAGTGCCCGAAGTGTTTGAAACAGCCACAGAAACAGTATTTCTTTGCATTTTATTTTCTTGTAACGCTAACAGCAGCAATTGCATCTGAATGGCATTTCAGGTACCTCTTGCTTTTTAGTAAACCATTTCTGACGGTCTCTTTGTTGGTTTTCCTATTCAGTTCGTCAAAAGAATTTCGGCTCGGTTCAATCGTTGCGGCATTGTTGTTAAGTTTAAGTGGCGACATTTTCTTGATGTTTGATAATATGTATCCAACTTTATTCCTTCCGGGACTCTTCTCATTTTTGTGTGTACATGTATGCTACTTTATTTTTTTTATAAAAAACATCAATCATACCCGTCCTTGGAACCAGCATTGGACCCAGCTGGCCGCCGCAACTTTAATTTTGGTTTACGTTGTTGAATTTTATGTCATCAATCATGAAGCTTTCAGAGAATTGGGGTGGGAAACACTCTTGTATGTAGCGGCCATCGGTGTAATGGGTGTCTCGGCAGCCTTTCGGGACAAAGTCCAAAACCCAAAAACGTATTACAAGGTGCTTGCAGGAGCCCTGTTTTTTATTCTTTCAGATTCGTTGCTCGCGATAAACAAGTTTGTAAATCCATTTGAATTTGCAAACCTGCTGGTTTTGCTTACATATGGTGTTGCACAGTTTCTGTTGATTACCGGAATTTCCGAATTTGTAAACTCCGGTTTATTATCAGCGAAAAAGACTGTTGACGATGTTAAAAAGTCACATTGAAGCGCAGGTTAACAGTACGGGCACTCAAATAATTAGGTACCGCGTATCTTCTGTTTGTAACATCAGTAACCCAAAGATATGATACGGTATTGTTAACCTGAAGCAGATTGAAGATCTCGAGACTGATCCAGAAGGAGTTTATTTTGTTGGCAAATCCCAGCCGGTAGTCCTTTTTTTGATCTTCGTCAATTACGATCTTGGTAAATCCGATGTCCACGCGACGGTAAGGTGGAAACCTGAGAATATCTTTATACTTGTCGTATCCCGGCGGTCCGAAGGGTAAACCGGTGCCATAAACCAGCGTCATGTTCATTTTTAGTGTCGGTGATTTTGGCAGGTAATCCTGAAAGAACAAACTGAAAGTAACGCGCTGGTCTGTCGGCCGGGGTATGTAACCGGGTTCTGTTCGGATACTGTCAGTCGCTACATCATTAATGGTATAACCGGGAACTATCTGTTCGCCGTCAGAATTATAGTATGTGTAATAATAATCTCCCTTAATATCTTCCTGCGTTTTCAATAAAGAAACACTTGCCCATGATTCAACTCCGTTAACGAATTCACCATTCAGTCTGAAATCCATTCCGGCTGCATATCCCTTGGAGGATTGTTCTGACAGGTACCGTATTCGGAGGTTATCGATTTTGTAAGGAACAAGATTGTCGAGCTTTTTATAAAAGGCCTCTCCAACAAGTTTAAATTCTCTGCCCCACATCAGGAACATATAATCGGTTCCCAAAATAAAATGAACAGATTGTTGCGCTTTAACATCGGAATGCACTTTTCCTTCAGGATCCCGCAATTCTCTGTAAAATGGTGGCTGGTAGTAAAACCCGGTAGCAATCCTAAATTGCATCTTATGCTTCCAGTCTGGTTTAATCGAAAAGGATGCCCTTGGACTAAATACCGTTTGTCCGTTCAAATCCCAGTAATTAACCCTTGCACCGGCATTAAATGAATATTTTACCTTATTGCCCCAATTCCATTCATCCTGCAAATAACCTTGTATTCTGTTTGAACTGAGTCCAGAATGGGTTTTGATTACCTCCTGCAAATGGACCTCTTGATTTAGGTTGCCCGGAAAGCCAATGCTGTCTGAAGGATGCGGAAGTGAATATTCTGCTGAATCAATATACACCCACTCACTGAGATGATCGTCAATAATTTCATGTTGATACCGGGCACCCCATTGAATGTGCGAATGGGCACGATCGTAGTAGCCTTTGTGTTCCACAGAATATACTGTGGCTGTTAAATCGTTCCGGGCATGCTGAATGTAGGTGCCAATGCCCCTGTTGAATGCAACATCACCAAAATTGGAAGCCCCGATATCCTTTTCCAGTTCATCGATATAATATTGGCCTTGGATGTCGAAATGCTCACTCTCATCCGACTGGTAAGCCGAAGCAATAAATTTAAGCCGTAGACTGTCGGTGATCGTTTTTGTGAGCGTAAGAGCGCCGGTCGTAGTGTTGTAGCTGTCTATCTCCTGGCCATCGAAATAAATGGTCAACCGCAATGCCTCGTTAATGGTGCCAAATTCGGTCTGACGGGTTTCAGGAATTACCTGATACCTGTTTACACTATAATTCCCTAACAGAGATAATTCTGTTTTCTTGTTAATGTTCCAGCTGACGATTCCCTGAATATCTCCAAACCGGGGTTTGTACTCGCCTTTGGTTTCAAGTGACTTCAAAAGATATTGACTCGTTTTATACCTGGCTCCAAACAGATAGGATACCTTACCCTTTTTATCTGCTCCCTCAAGATGCAATCCGCCACCCAGCAGACTCGCATTTGCTGATCCGGCAAATTCAGTTGGTCTCCGGTATCTGATATCCAGAACCGATGAAAGCTTATCGCCATAAACAGCATCGAAACCACCGGCAGAAAAACTCACTCCGGAAACGAGGTCACTGTTGATGAAACTAAGGCCCTCCTGCTGACCGGAACGGACAAGCAGCGGGCGGTAAATTTCCACATCGTTAACATAAACCAGATTTTCGTCGTAATTGCCACCCCGGACCGAATATTGAGATGTAAGTTCATTATTGGACACAACTCCAGGTAACGTTTTTAATATGGCTTCAAAACTTCCTGATGCATTCGGAACCTGTGTTGCCAGTTTGGGGTCAATCCGGGTAAAAGAGGTATTTCTCAACTCATCTGAACGAATTTCTACCGAAGGAAGTGATGTGGAAGTAATGGTAAGTGTTATGTTTAATTCGATTCGTTCTCCCGCGTCTGCCTTTAGTTCTTTGCGATAGGGTTCATATCCGATATGAGAAACACCAACTGTTATTGTTTTACCTGCAGGGATAGTCAGTTCATACGAACCATCTTTCAACGTGGTAAATCCTCCCGGTTCACCTACTACCGCAATATTGGCACCTTCTATGGCTTTACCGGAAACTGTTTTTATTTTTCCGTAGATAAAAGCCTGATCCTGCCCAAAGAGCAGATTGGGAATCATTAGCAGCGCAAGGCAGAGCAGGAATCCGGAAAATAAATTAGTTGTAAAAGATTGGTTTTTTAAAAGCGGCATCAGTCTCTGATAAGTGAAGTCAGGTAGGAGGGTTTAATTTTTGGACTTCTTTTTATAATCTCCCCGTTGCCATGCTTCAATAAACTTAGCCCAGGCAATCGGATTCAACAAACTGATAGAATAATAGCCATTGCCTCTGTACAAACTGGCTTGTTTATCCAGCATCAAGGCCTTGTAATTTCCGCTTCCGTCCATGGGGGTATTCAGCATCAATTCCCGCATATCTTCTAATGCAATATTCCTTCGGGCCCTGTCCAGGTCATTATCAGGTAAATGAAGATTCAGAAAGGCCTGTTTGAATTGATCTTTGGTAGGCCATGGATAAATAACGGTCTCTTCTAACAAAACCGTATCCCTTACCATAATTCTTACCATTGAATACCGGTCCGATTGCAGCGTATCGGGAATGATATATGAACCTCTTTTATATCCAATGGCTGAAAACTCAATAGTATCCCTCGGGCGGGCTACCATCGAAAAGAAACCGTTATAGTCACTTATAGTACCCCTGTAGGTGTCCTTTATGGTTATACTTACAAAAGGAATGGGTTTCAGGCTGTCACCTGTAACAATTACACCGGAAAACTGAATCAACCCCTCGGTTCTGAGTGCTTGTCCATGAGCAAACCGGAACGATGAAACAATCAGCAGAAGTCCAAAAAAGAGTGAGAATCGGTACATTTTACTCATAGGCTTCAAAAATAACGCAATAATTTAAGTATTTGTACTTCAATTGGCAGCACAGTATGTTTTTCGGTGTATTTTTGGGTATCTCAGACCCTGATCATGAAAATCAAAATCCTGTTACCCGCTTTGATGTGCCTGGCTGTTGTGGCAAACGCCCAAAT
>DASUFP010000014.1:0-45140 GCA_036274495.1 Bacteroidia bacterium | reverse complement strand
GAAACTTCTTCAGAGTAGGTCCGGCAACGGGAACATTATAACCGGCCGCGTCGGCAGGATAAAAAACCTCCATATTAACAGGACGGTTGTTACGGGCCGAATCAACGAGGTTCATGCTGAGATGACCCATTGAATACGTCTGACCGATTGCGCTGTAGGTTACCATGAGTACCATCAGTGCAATCAGTGTTGTCGCTTTTTTAAAATAAAGTAATGAATGATTCATTTGTTTTTGGGTTTGTTATTTGATGGGCCAAAAATATTTTGCTTTGTAAGTACTATGTTTTTTTTTTGGTGAAACCAGAGAACAAAAGGGTAAGATGTTTGAATTTAAAGATAAAGAAAAATAGATCAAATTTGGCTGAAACCGCTGATTTATCAACAATTTCGGAGGTTCGAGACCGTCAACGATTACTGAGGCTAAGTCAACATGACCTGAGAAAGGGTAAATGGTATTTCGCATTGTTAATAACCCCGATAAAGTGAAATTACTAAATTTTGCGTGACATTTGCCGGGAACCGGTATCTTTCTCAACCAATACAAGCCAAACTTGATTAAATGATATGCCATTTAAAGGCTGTTTCACAAAACGCTTCCCGGTTCTCATCTACCTTTCCCCTCTTATGTATAGCTGTCATATGGTGACACGCTCTCCGGAATAATGGCTGATTTACTGCGTTAAAAATCTCAATTGTCGCAAAATTCCTACCTTAACCCTCAGGTAACAAAACATATGACCGAGATCCAACAAAAATCAAACACCTACTCCCTGGTTTTGCTCAGTTCCCTATTCTTTATGTGGGGATTTATAACGGTGCTGAACGACATTCTTATTCCGCACCTCAAAGGACTATTCGATTTGAACTATACACGGACCATGCTGATTCAGTTCACCTTTTTTGGTGCCTATTTTATCGTTTCCATTCCTGCAGGAGCTGTAATCAGCAAGATTGGCTATAAACGCGGGATCGTTTTGGGATTAAGTATAACGGGAATAGGTGCGCTGATGTTTTTTCCCGCTTCATTGATGGTATCCTATACACTCTTTCTGATTGCTCTGTTTATTCTTGCCAGCGGCATTACCATTTTACAGGTAGCCGCAAACCCCTATGTAGCCATCCTGGGCCCGCCTGAAACAGCCTCCAGCCGGCTCAATCTCACTCAAGCTATTAATTCACTTGGTACCACTATCGCACCTTATTTGGGAGCGGTGTTTATTTTGAATGCAGAAGGCCACACGCGCACACCCTCAGAAGATGCCGCCAGCGTACAGGGGCCCTATATGATTATCGCGCTGGTATTGGGTGTGATTGCCGTGATGATTGCATTTTCGAAACTGCCTGCCATCAGCGATGCTGCTCTTGAATCGACACACCGGCCGTCGCAATACATCAAAAAAAGCGCCTGGCACTTCGGACACCTGGTGCGTGGAGCTGTTGCAATTTTTTTATACGTAGGTGCCGAAGTAACCATTGGCAGTTTTATGGTTGTGTATTTATCCTCTCCTGAAATAGGCGGAATGTCGCAGAGTGAAGCCGGAAAGTATGTGGCATTGTACTGGGGTTGCGCAATGGTCGGCAGATTCCTGGGTGCTGCCTTGCTCCAATCGATGCGGCCAAAAATATTACTGAGTATCTGTGCCGTTACTGCCTCGTTGCTGGTAGTCACCAGCATTCTCTCATCCGGAATGGTTGCGATGTACAGTATTATTCTGGTTGGCTTTTTTAACTCCATTATGTTTGCCACCATTTTTACTATGTCGCTCGAAGGTCTTGGTAAACATACCGGCCAGGGATCCGGAATCCTTTGCATGGCCATTGTTGGCGGTGCCGTTATTCCATTAATTGCGGGAGTTATTGCAGATGCCAACGGAATTCAAACCGCATTGCTGATTACAATTATCTGTTACCTCTACATCTTTTATTTTGGAACAAAGGGTCATAAACATGACTTGATTTAATATAAAAATGCTATCATGTCGTCACGCAGAATTTTTTTAAAGAAAGCCGCGTTAGGTTCAGCCGCTCTTTCATTGTTTTCAAAAAATGCCGTCAGCGGATCAACCGGATCAACATCGCCGGGAGCTGTTGTGGTATCCACATGGGTTCACGGTCTTGCGGCAAATGAAACCGCATGGAAAATTTTATCGCAGGGCGGAAGTGTGCTCGATGCGGTTGAAAAGGGTGTGCGTGTTGTTGAATCGGACAAGGAAAACACAAGTGTTGGAATTGGCGGTTTTCCCGACCGGGACGGAAAAGTAACCCTTGACGCGTGCATTATGAACGAGCGGGGCGATTGCGGATCGGTAGCCTTTCTGGAACATATTGAAAACCCCATTTCAGTTGCTCGTGCAGTGATGGAAAAAACACCGCATGTGATGCTGGTTGGCGAAGGAGCACTCAAATTTGCGCTGGAACAGGGCTTCAAAAAAGAAAATTTACTGACACCTAAAGCTGAAGCCGCCTGGCAGGAATGGTTAAAAGAAAGCAATTATCATCCCGAAATCAATATAGAAAACCATGACACCATAGGCATGATTGCCATGGACAGCAAAGGTAATTTTAGCGGAGCATGCACCACAAGCGGACTTGCTTTTAAGATGAACGGAAGGGTTGGTGACTCCCCTATTATCGGCGCAGGATTATATGTAGACAATGAAGTGGGCGGCGCAGCGGCTACCGGCCTGGGAGAAGCCGTAATGCGCCAATGCGGCAGTTTTTTAGTGGTGGAACTGATGCGGCAGGGCTATTCGCCAAATGATGCCTGTAAAAAAGTGGTAGAACGGATTGTAAAACATGAAAAGGACAAGTCCAAAGATTTGCAGGTTGGATTTGTTGCGTTAAATAAAAAAGGTGTCAGCGGTGCTTACGCGATTCACTCCGGTTTTAACTATGCCAAATACGACTCGGAAGGTAACAGGATGGTAGATGCCGCCTTTCAGATGAAATAAATTTCCTGATTTAAACTTATCGTCCTGAATAAAATGCAATGTATAATGCAAACTCCATTGATCAATAAAATACTTCGGGCATCAGTAGTTGTACTGCTGTTTTACAGTGACTGTGCAAAAGGACAAATAGCTATCCAGTTTGTAAAGGAACGTGAGCGCAGCATTAATTCCTATGTTGATCCGTTTGTAGGCACAGATGGTTTCGGCCATACCTATCCCGGAGCATCAATGCCTTTTGGCATGGTGCAGCTGAGTCCTGATACCAGAACTTCAGGATGGGAAAATTGTTCCGGTTACCATACCTCCAACCCAACTATATTGGGCTTTAGTCATACACACCTCAGCGGAACAGGAGCTGCTGATTATGGCGATATTCTCTTTATGCCAAACGGCTCCCTGCAACTGGAGCCCGGTGACGAATCGAATCCGCAAGGCGGTTACCGGTCGGCATTTAAACACGAAAGCGAACAGGCTATTCCCGGATACTACAAGGTTTTTCTTGATGATTATGGCATTCAGGCGGAATTAACAGCATCCACCCGTGCAGCAATGCATCGCTATAAATACAATCGCAACGACAGCAATTATGTGATTTTGGATTTGAAACATGGTATAAGTGACGTACCTGTATCGTGCAGTATTAAGATTGAGGGCCCCGATGCCGTCAGCGGTTATCGCCGTTCATCGGGATGGGCAAAAGATCATATAGTGTTTTTTTACGCTGAATTTTCATCACCCTTCAGCAGTGGTGGTGTCAGAATCGATTCATCTGCATCCGATTTAAAAGAAGGTCAGGGTCGATTTGCCAAAGCATGGTTCCGTTTCGACGGGGAGAAAATAATTCAGCTGCGCATCGGCATTTCCACTGTTAGTGTTGAGAATGCCAAACTTAATTTACAAACCGAAATACCCGACTGGGATTTTCAGAAGGTTCGTTACAAAGCTGCAGTTGCGTGGGAAAAGGAGTTAAGCCGCATCATTATCACCGGTGATGATGAAGATGCAAAATCGGTATTTTATACCGCGCTGTACCATTGTATGCTGAGTCCTAATATTATGTCGGATGTAAACGGACAATACAGGGGTATGGATGGAAAAATACACACCATGGAAAAGGGTAACATGTACACGGTATTTTCATTATGGGATACCTTCAGGGCCCTTCACCCGTTGTTTACCATCATTGATCCGGATAGAGCGCAGGATTTTGTCAGAGCACTGCTTCAAAAATCAAAGGAAAACGGCTTGTTACCGGTATGGGAACTTGCTTCCAACGAAACGGGATGTATGATTGGCTATCATTCGGTGCCGGTAATTGCGGATGCGTTTGCAAAAGGATTACGCGATTTTGATACCACCTATGCACTCGAAGCAATGCAGAAAAGTGCGATGCAGGATCAATTGGGCCTGAAATATTACAAAGAAAGAGGATATGTCCCGGGCGATCTGGAAAATGAATCCGTTTCGAGAACACTTGAATATGCGTACGACGACTGGTGTATTGCTGCCATGGGAGCCGGAATGGGAAATGAAAAAGTGTATTCAACTTTTTCGAAAAGAGCCAACAACTACCAAAATGTTTACGACCGCTCAACAGGTTTTATGAGGGGAAAGAAAAATGGTAACTGGACAGAACCGTTCGATCCATTTGAAGTATCGGGCATGTATACCGAAGCAAATGCCTGGCAGTATACTTTCTTCGCGCCCCATGATATACCCGGACTGATGCACCTTATGGGCGGACCCGCTGCTTTCGCCGTCCGCCTCGATAGTCTGTTCAGCACCAGTCAGCATATATCAGGTCGTTCACAGCCTGATATCAGTGGCATGATTGGTCAGTATGCACATGGGAATGAACCCAGCCATAACATGGCTTATCTCTATATGTTTACTCCAGAAAGGTATAAGACAGCTGAAATCGTCAGGAAACTGATGAACAAGATGTATTCCATAAACCGCGATGGGTTGTCGGGGAATGAGGATTGCGGACAAATGTCGGCCTGGTATGTGTTGTCGGCAATCGGATTGTATCCGGTATGTCCGGGAACCGACTATTACATATATGGATCGCCGTTATTTTCAAAAGTTGAAATCCATCCCGGCAACGGAAAAACATGTACTATAACAGCCGAATCGAATTCAGGAAAAAATATTTACCCGGCCGAAGTGCTGCTGAACGGCAAAACGACTCATTCATATGTACGCAACAGCACGCTCTTAGACGGCGGCAACCTGACATTTAAAATGAGTTCAAAACCACTAGTGCCGGCCTTTGAAACACCTGAACCCTTGTGGCACTACCCTGTTACTCCTGTCCCTTATTTGCAATCAGGCCCAAAAGCATTTACCGATTCGTGCCGTGTAGCAATTGAACATATTGATAAAGATGCGACGTTGTACTATGCTGTTTCAACCGACTCGTTAAAAATGGGTGCCAAAATGTATACACAGCCGTTTTACCTGAAACAGTCGTGTACTGTCTCCACATTTGCGGTATCAAAAGGTAAAGATTCAAGTTACACCGATGAGGCTACTTTTATCCGTATTCCCTACAACCGTTCGGTATTGTATACAACTCCCTATAGTCACCTGTATACAGCCGGCGGAACCGGCGGACTCGTTGATGGTATAAGAGGCGAACCGGGAGTGTTTGGAAACTGGCAGGGATTTCAGGGATCTGATATGAAGGTAACGGTTGACCTGGGAGGAGAGAGACAAGTGTCAGCTATAAGTACCGGTTTCTTACAACAATATCCTTCCTGGATATGGGTGCCTGTAAGGGTTAAATATGAAGTTTCGATGGACGGTAAAACGTTCATGACTGTTTATGATAAACCTGTGGAGGTTGATGAAAAGGAAGAGGGCTCTTTTATCAAAAACATTTTGGCTGAAGGACTCCACGAAACAGCGAAATATGTCCGCGTTACCGCTTACAATCGTTCTGTTTGCCCCGATTGGCATCCGGGAGCCGGCGAACCGGCCTGGATTTTTGCTGATGAAATAGAAATCTATTAGTTACTTTTAATAGAGTTCACAATTAAAGGTAACATCCACATCTGTTGCTCCGGGTGTTATTGTTCCATCTTTTACCCCCGGCTGATGTTTCAGGATAATTCTTGAAGTTCCGGTTGCTGCAGTTCCGGTGACCCATTTAGTATCCAATCCAAGTGGTAATCCGTTGCTGTCGCTGTCGAGGTAGGTGGTAATGATGTCTACTCCCGTATGCTCAAAAAAGAAAAGATGATCCACCGCTTCATCGAGAATATCATTTGAAATAGTATCAGCCGGCAACTTTGTTTCATCCAGCAAAATAAGATGCACCAGCAATGTTGTTTGAACGGGAATGCGAATGGTATCAAATTGAACCGGAGGACTTCCTCCTGCCCCGTCAAGATCGCGGAACTTAAATGTTTGCGCCGGCCAGATGCCGGCAGAATCGGATACCTGTACTATGACTGAAGTAATCACCTCTCCCTCGTTGGTGCCGACAGGCGGATGTTTGGGTGAACTGTCATCTTTTTTGCACGACCAGGTAAACAGGATCATAACGATTGCAATGAAAAGAAAATAGTGTATGTTTTTCATGAGCGCAGTTCTCAGTTATTTATTGACCATTGATTGGGATTTTCAACCGTAACACCACATTTCGGCCGGCTTCATCGGCAAAGTAGCGGTAGCGATTCATGTAATCGCGGTAAGCCGTGTTAAATACATTATCAACCGACAGACTTACCGAAACAGTCTGTTTGTTGATGGTAAGCAGTCCTCCCGCTTCTATTGATCCAAGCAAATAATCCGGAGGTGGTGGTGCATAATCCGCTTCGGAAGGAACGTGCGTTTGTCTACTGATGTAGGATGCGGTAAATCCTGCTTTCAGATTGGTCCATCCGTATATATCTTTAAAATGATATTCCAGTCCGCCTTCCGCTCTTCCCGGAGGAATGCCCGGGAGGTAATCATCGGTTTCAGTATTGCGGGCATATAAAAAGGATGCTTTACCGTTGACATAAACGTGCTGTGACAATTTTGTAGTTGCGTGTACATCGCCACCTATGAGTCGCGCATCACCCTGTCGGTAAAAAAAAGTTGGAAATGTTCCCTGGATGATCACACTGGGAGGAAGCTCGGGCTGCAGATAAATAAAACCCGAAAAAAAACTGCTGTACAATGAAAGTCCGATTTCAGATGCTGCTCCGGGTTTAAATGTTAATCCAATGGAGCTGTTTATGGCCGACTCTTCCTTGAGCGTGATGTCTCCTTTTTCAACTGCTGCCGCACCATGATGCAATCCATCGGCATACAACTCGTTCACTGTGGGTGCCCTCCATGCAGTACTCAAATTCAACAACAGTTCCCACTGTTCATTAAACCGGTGCGAACCGCCTAATGTCCCCGACAGCCCGCCGTATTTATAGGAATCATTTCTTATTTCTTCACCGGTGTTTATGTACACGTCAACATCCTTTAATTCGTATCGGATGCCTGCTTCTGCGGAAGTATTTTCCCCCGACCATCTTTCGGTGGCAAACAGTGCTCCGGTTCGTGCAATATAGCTGGGGATAAAAAAGCGTCCTTCAAAAGTATTTCCCTGCCATTGTCCCGATATTCCGGCCTGTCCGCTGAAGGCGCTTCCATCCTGATGGCTCCAGACAACATCGGCTATATGTGAAGTTATTTCAAAGGAGAGTTCCGGCAAATTAAGTGCCGCCAGCGAATCATTCAATGGCAGATCTTTGTCGTACTCCTGTCTCAAATCATACTGCCGGCTGTAACTGAAATTTATTTTACCGCTTTTGCCGGTGCTGATGAATCCACCTGCTCTGAAAAATTCATGTTCCGAATGCTGATAGGGTCTGGCGATAGTATAACTGAAACCTGAAGTTTCAAGCGGCACATCGCTGTGTATGGCATTATCGAAGTCGGTGAGGTTGCCTATATGCGATGCTGAAAAAATAGCGAGATCGGGGTTAAACTGACTGTACCATAATTCGAAACCGTATGTTTTTTTTGTCCACGTAGCCGCCCACGAGAAATCATACTCTTTCATTCCCGTGTTTTTCAGGTAATAATCGGGAGTAGTGATGTTGCCCGATCGTTTGAAGGTGCCTTGTAAACGAACTGCGAGTGGCATGAGTTGTTTAAAACGATGCTCAGCCATTCCCGATACCGCACCTCCGCGGCCATTGGTAAAACCTACCAGATCGAGTTGCCCGCCTGTTCCCGACGAATCTCTGATTGGTGCAGGGTCAGCTAAAATTACTCCGGCTATCGCATCCGATCCGTACCGTACCGACCCGGCTCCTGTAATAACGGTAAGTTTAGTTGCCGTAAAGGGATCTACTTCGGGTGCATGCTCGCTTCCCCATTGCTGACTTTCGAGACGTACTCCGTTATTAAAAATCAAGACCCGGTTGCCGTACAAACCATGAACAACCGGTTTTTCTATGGTACTCCCTGTTTTAAGCATAGTAACTCCGGGAAGGTTGCTGAGCGCACCTGCGAGCGTACTCCCTCTTGTTTTGTCAAGTGCTGCGCCTGAAAGTTCAGGCATTAAAACAAGTTTTTCAGGCTCCTTGTAGGAGGTGATGTCAACCGACTCTAACAGGTTGGCACTATGTGGTAATGTAAAATTGATAGTAGTGTTTCCTGTAACGGTAATTTTTTTCTCAACAGGTTCACATCCTATGTGCGAAAGGCGAACCGAGTAAGTTCCCTTACACACTTTTTCGATTGTGTACTTACCTGTTGAATCACTCATTGCTCCCGTTTGCATTTCAACCAGGTAAACAGCAACAAACTCCAAAGGCGTACCATCGGCCTTATCGGTAACCCGTCCGGTAATAGTATAATTACACTGGGCATGTGTTTGTATACTACTGCCCAACAGCCACGCCATGGCAAGGCATAAAATTGATTTCATATAAAATGGTTAATGATGCAGGCTGTTGCCTGCATGTTGGTTCACAAAAAACGATCAGCCAACAGTGACCGGAGGAGCACGGGGAGCATACTGCCGTAAGGCAAATACAGGCGAAGAACCAAACTGTGGAGATACCAGTTCTCCGTCAAAATGAAAATTTACTGTAATTAACTGATTATCAATTAATTCGGCATTAAATGGGATACTAAAATCACAAAACTTGCAGTAGTGGTGCTGTACATGCAGGTGTTTGCTGTGGGTAGCTTCACAGGAACGCTCATCCTTGTGCGCGAAAGCATGCCACTCCCTTTGAACGGAAGGTGTTAAAAAAATAAACAGCAGGAAGAGCGCGTAACTCCTTTTGAGGCTCATTCGGGAATAATAATTAGACAAAGGTATAAAATGGTTTAAACATAACTTTTTTAAGCTCATCCGGTAGTTTAGAACAGACCAATGATCTAAATCATTTTTGCTCTCCGAAAGTTTGATTACCTTTCCTTATCAATTACAATACTATGAAACCGGCACTGCTACTCTCATTTATTTTACTATTCACTTTTAAAGTAACCGCTCAGGAAATCACACCGGTTGACCGGAAAATGAAGGGGTATATTGCCATAATGGTAGGGCCCGCTTTTCCCCTGGGAGATTTCGGCGATAATGATTATGCCAACAACGAAGAAGCAGGGATGGCTAAAACAGGTTTGTCGCTGACGTTAATTGATTTCGGATACAAATTCAACAGCAACTTTGGTGTAACTGCATCCTGGTTTGGTGGTGCCAGTCCTGTAGATGCCCAGGCTATTGCCGATGCGTTACAGCGGCAATACGGAGGAGGCTGGAGAGTGGAATCAGGTGCATGCGGATACGGCGGATTGTTTGCAGGTCCGCTGCTCAGTTTTGCTTATGACCATTTTGATATAGACATAAAAGTTACCGGCGGATTTGCTTCAGGAATTTTTCCTGAATTAAAAATATATCAGACTTCAACTTTTCTGAAACAGTCATCGGCTACGGGAGGTTCCTGGGGATTTGGTGCCGGAGGAGGTATCCGCTACCATTTGTCGGAAAAAGTCAGCTTTATCACACGCGTCGATTTTATGCGGATGAAACCAAAAGCCGATGTCACCATTACAAACCAGTATAACACCACTACCACCGAAAGTGTAGAACAGCAAATACAGGTACTGGCCGTAAATGTTGGAATTGCATTCGGACTTCGCTGATGACGTAAAGTTACCGTTCAGCGGAAGCTCTCCTGAGTCTGTCGTTGACGGCTTTTCCTAACCCCTCATCAGGTACAGGCTCGGCAAAAATACATGTGGCATCGGAGGCATCCATCCTGCGTAAAGCGGCAAATAAATTTCGTGCAGCCTCATCCAGGTTTCCTTCCGGGGAAAGCACCTCATAAATTTCATTTCCGCGGATGTACTGCTCAGGCTTTTTAAAATAAATAATTCCTGACACACTCTGTTTCATTTCATCTTGCGAAGGCAAATGAAACCGGAACTGTTTTGACGGTGCATAATGACTCTCGAGCATGCCGGGAGCGGGAGCAATAAGCCGGGCCGAAGTTTTTATAACCAAATCCCCGACGAGTTCAGAAATGCTGTCAGCGGAAATTCCCCCATAACGGTAAATGACACATTTGTTGTTTTCAAAACCGACAATAGTCGACTCCACCCCTACCTCGCAGTCACCACCGTCAAGTATGTACGGAATTTTTCCGCCCAGCTGATCAGCAACATGCTTTGCCGTGGTAGGACTTATATACCCAAAAGGATTCGCACTTGGTGCTGCCAGCGGGAAAGGGAGCGAACGTAATAATTCAAGTGTAAGCGGATGCGAAGGCATACGAACTCCAACCGTATCCAGTCCTGCAGTTACAACATCGGGAATACTGTTTTTTTTCCTGAATACAAGTGTTAACGGTCCCGGCCAAAATCGATCCATCAGCATCCTTGCCTGATCCGGAAGCGATTCAACAAGGTCCGGCAATTGCTCCTCATCACCTATATGCACTATCAAAGGATCAAAAGAGGGCCGCTCTTTTACCCTGAACACTTCCAGTACCGCATCGGGATTGAGCGCGTTGGCTGCGAGTCCGTAAACCGTTTCGGTAGGAATGGCAACCACCTTACCTTCGCGCAGCAATGCCGCTGCCTCCAAAATATTTTTTCCGGTTGTAGTAGCTGTCATGTGGAAGGAAATAGCAGGCTCACGATACTTTTACCGATCTGAAAGCAATAAATGCAGGAAAGTATTTGTCGACAGCATTAGTGCCTCCCCATGAATCCTCAAACATTTCCATAAACGTTAATCCGGCTTCTTTGTGGCCGTTTAAATGATCTTCAAGTGAATGGCCAAATGCCAGCGGTTCATCGGTACTGTTCAGAAATGTTCTCTCTTCTTCATTTAGCGACTCGAGATCGGAATAGGGCTGAGCATATTTCAGTGTAAAAATTCCTTTTTCCTGCAACAGCAAATCAAAAAGATAATAGACCGGATTGGTAAATCCTGTAACAAACGTTCCCCCCGGTTTCAAAACTCTTCCAACTTCTTTGTAAACCTTTCTCACGTCGGGAACAAAAGTGGTAGAACAGGGATTAAATACAAAATCGAATGATTCGTTTTCAAATGCCGAAAGGTCAGCCATATCGCCCTGAACCAGTTTTATCTCCAGATTAAATTGCCGGGCAACTGATTCGTCGGCCTTTAACTGCGCCTCCGACAGATCGAATGAGGTAACCTTGTAACCGGCAGCAGCCAATGCAGGTACCTGCTGTCCCCCACCCGAAGCGAGGCATAAAACAGCAGATTCATTAGGAGGATACCAGTGCATCGGAACCGCTTTTGAAGGTGTAAGCACCAGTTCCAAAATACCTTTACGGGCTCTTTCTATCACTTCAACTCCATAGGGTACGGTCCAGCGGTTGCCGTTGACAGACTGTCTGGTCCATGCATTACGGTTATATTCAAGAATCTGATCAGGTGTTAACTTCGGCATCCGGCAAAATTAATCATTTTGTAGTTGGACCGGTCGCGGTTACTCATCGTGTGTGCGTACTTTTAGTTTGCCTTTTTTCCATTGTTCACGTTCTCTTTCAGCGGATGCTTCGATGCTGTCAGCCGAAGCGGAAAATGATTCAGGGTTCAGGTCGGGCTGACCGGCATTAACCCACGCTGTATACCAGAAAGAGGCCACTGCGAGTATTGAAGCTTGCATCCTCCGTTCTGCCATACCGTTAAGGGCTCGATCGTAGGCAATGGCAAACGCTCTCGAATACGTTTTAACGGTTGTGTTTCCTTTGGTTTCGAATGCATACTTGCGTTGCGGCGGAAAATGTTTTGTGAGTTCACTTTCGAACTGCAGTACCGAATCGTGTGCGGCGTAACTCTGTTTGAGTACGCCCCATACAAATTTTAACGGATCATCAATATAGCCGCCTTTACCGGTAAAGTGATCGTATTCGGAACCGAGTAATTCGGGAACACGCGATTCCCATAGCCCGTGAATGCCCTCCTGCCCTGTGAGTTGACCATTGTAATTGGCAGTGCAATGTAACGGTACGTGCGCATCTGCAATGTAATGGCCTATGTCGGATGAATATTTTAATATCAATGCCAGGTTGTGATTCTTGAAAGCGGAAGTGAGTCTGTTTAATTCGGTAATAATATGCCATGGAACTATTCCATGAGCACGCAACGAATCTTCGCCAAATATTTTTACGGCATCGTTCCACCTCTGAGGAATGGAGTCGAACGGATGTTTTCCGTACCGGTCAAGGTCGATAAAATGACACGCTGCTTCTCCTTCAACCGCATACCTTCTCTTATCGGGATCGGTAGCATGTGAGGTAACAAACCCGATATATTGTTTATAAAATCCAAACAACGGTGAGGGTAAGGCAAATACCGCAAAACGGTTAATCTCCTGATGTGCCCAAAATCCCCACGGAAGTGCGTTCAGCGGAGCCAGCAGTAACAACACCAGAACGATGGTGCGTAAACGCTTTTTGAATTGTATCATGATTGAAAAGCATTGATAAAAAAGTGAGCGTGATCAGATGGATTCCAACACATCCATATTGTACAGGGCATCTCCTACAAGCACCGGAATAACATCGGCCTGGTTGGGAGTAAGACAATAGATGATATCTTCTTCAATCTGTAATTTTTCGAGGCGTTTACGGTGCGATGAACGTTCCAGAAATCCATGCAGGTCATCCTGTGCCATCTCATAAAGATGCATAGCGGCAAGTGCGGCGTCACGGTGATCGGTTAAGGCGAAATCGCCATTCAATTTCTGCACCACGGCTCCTGCAAACAAAGTGTCTTCAAAGTTAAAAGCGTTTTTCCAACCGGAACAAAGCAGTATTACACTTTTATCCTGACTGCGTAACCAGTTGGATAATACTTCAAGATTCAGGAACGATCCCATCACCACCTGATAGGCGCCTTTTGCTATTTGAATTGCCTGAGTACCATTGGTTGTTGTGAGTGCAATATCACGATCCCGTACCCGCTCATCCATATAACTGAAAGGAGAATTACCCAGGTCGAATCCTTCAAGCATTTCTCCTTTGCGTTCGGCACCAATCAAAAAGCCACGCGATTTATAATGCATGCTTTCCTCAACAGTGGCAACCGGAACAATACTGCGCACCCCATGCTTAAAGGCAACACACATTGATGAGGTGGCTCTGAGCACATCAATTACCACAACAATACTTTCACTTGCATCGTGCAAATGAAAAAGTGCCGGTGACAGGCAAACGTCGATCGTCTTTTTATTCATATACAGTCAGATTCTCCTTGTATACCCAACAACTTACTGAAAAGGTGAAACCATAAATAGGGCCACAGGTACCGGATTCGGCTGCGGCGGTAAAGTTAATTAAAAGCCTACTTTTTATAAAATGGGATCTTTACAACCCTGGCATTCAACCCCTTATCGCGAACCTGAATGACAATTGTGTTGCCTTCCGCCGCATCTGATGCTGACACATAACCCATGCCTATCGCTTTATTTAAGGAGGGCGATTGTGTTCCGGATGTTACAACGCCAATGGTTTCGCCGCCGCTGTTTTTGATTTCATAACCATGACGGGGAATTCCTCTGTCGATCATTTCAAATCCAACAAGTTTACGTTGAACTCCTTTTTCTTTCTGACTTTTTAATGCGGACGCATTCACAAAATCCTTGGTGAATTTGGTAATCCATCCAAGTCCTGCTTCTATTGGTGAAGTGGTATCATCAATATCATTTCCATATAAGCAGAAACCCATTTCGAGCCGGAGCGTATCCCTGGCACCCAGACCTGCGGGCTTAATATCAACAGCAGCGCCTGCAGCAAACACGGCATCCCATATTTTTCCGGCGTACTGGTTCTCAAAATATATTTCATATCCGCCGGCACCGGTATAACCGGTTGCCGAAACAAGTACATTGGGACATCCGGCAAATGTTCCTTTCACGAAAGTGTAATACGACAAATTCTCAATATCCATTTCGGTTAAACTTTTTAATGCAGCTGTTGCAAGTGGTCCCTGTACGGCAAGCAAACTTGTTTTATCTGAAATGTTGTGCATTTCAACATTGTCTGTATCATTCAGCCGGATCCAGTCCCAGTCCTTTTGAATGTTCGAAGCGTTTACAACAAGCATGTATGTTTCGGCATCAATACAATATACCAGCAGGTCGTCAACAATACCTCCTGTTGCATTCGGAAAACAGGAATATTGAATTTTACCGGGTGCAAGTTTTGAAGCATCGTTGCTGGTAACCCGCTGAATCAGACTCAGCGCTTTCGGACCTTTGAGAATAAATTCGCCCATATGCGAAACATCAAACACTCCCACTTTATTTCTCACAGCATCGTGTTCGTCGTTGATACCTGAATAGGAAACGGGCATCATATAGCCGGCAAAGGGAACCATTTTTGCACCTAATGCTACGTGTTTGTCGTAAAGAGCTGTTTTTTTAATTTCTAATTGCGCAGTTGTCATTGTAAGTATTAATGTTTCTGATTTGATTTATGATTGTACAAGTGAAGTAAGTAAATTCAGGTAAACACTTTCCTGTGATTTAACACTGTAGTGTTCGACCACTGTTTGACGTGCTTTTTTTCCCATGGTCTTGCGTGCTTCAGGATTTTCGATCAGGTAACTGATTTTAGCAACCCAGTCGTCGGTATCGGTTGCAACGAGACCGTTGACGCCATGCTGAACAATTTCGGTATTTACACCAACAGGCGAAACCACAGGAGGAATTTCCATTGCCATGTATTGAAGTGCTTTAAATCCGCATTTGCCTTTCGACCACTTATCGTCGGGAAGAGGCATAATGCCAATGTGAAAATCTTTGAGTTCCTCCACCTCTCTTTCAAGTGTCCATGGAATGCCTTTTATATCCAGTTCTTTGTTTTCGTATCCGCCATAGCCAAATAACTTAAAACAAATCGCGTCACCATATTTCTGTTTCAGCTTCAGCAAAGCGGGTTCAGCGGTAGTAAAGTGACGAACGGTAGTCATGCTGCCGGTCCATCCGATACAGATGCGCTGATTGTTAGCCGTACCATTTGCATCGGGTTTATGATAATCGGTATCAATGGTGGTTGGAATCACCACCACATGATTGTTAAATGCCCGGGCATATTCGGCAAGGTAGCCATTGCCTGCAATAACAGCATCGGAGACCCGGATTATTTCAGCGGTTTTTTCGGGATTTTTAAGCCATCCCAGATGTTTGTTGGCATGCGAAACATCGAGCAGCCAGATTGAGTCGTCAAAATCAAAAACCAGTTTGGCATTGCTGAGGGCATACATCCTTTCAAAAAGGCTCGATCCGGTCATAAATGCTTCACGCTGAACAAATACTATGTCGTAATCCGAAAGAATCAGCAGGTCCCTCAGCCGCCTGATTCCCGCCTTCAGAAAAATGAGCGCCTTGCCGGCAAAATTTCCGGGCTGGTAAAACACCCTGTCGTCTTTTTCAGATATAATCCACGAAAAATCATACTCAAAACCATGGCTTTGCAGGAAGGATAGATACTGCTCAAACCTGAACCTCTGTGAAGGAGAACGATTTGGCCGATGGGAAGCAACAAATAAAATCTTAGGCATGTACAGCGGTTGTGCAAATTTATTAATTAATTTCACTCTGCGTAAGTACCATAAAATTCTCATATTCAAGATTTTCGGCGTACATTTGCCGTTGGAATTGAGCTATTGATATACAATGCTAAAGAATAACCTGCCAAGAGGGATCATCTTCCTGATTGATCTGGGAATCGTTTTCATCTCTTTGATCCTGGCCTATCTGCTGCGTTTCAACTTCTCGGTGCCTGAAGTTGAAATAGCCACATTCAGGTATGTGTTTCCGGTTGTCCTTGTGGCAAGAGCCGTCAGCTTTGCCGCATATAGCACCTATGCCGGAATTATCCGGTACACCGGCACCAGAGATGTACAGAGAATCCTCTTCTCGGTGCTGGCCGGGTCCGTTTTCTTCGCGCTGCTCAACCTGATAACCTACTATGTATCCAACATATTTGTTGTCCCCTACTCTGTTGTAATAATTGAATTCCTGGTAACCGTTTTCGGCATGACAACTTTCCGTCTGCTGGTAAAAGTGATTTATCTGGAACTGATGAACCCGAACAGGGAAAAGACCAATGTACTGATATTCGGATCGGGCGAAGCAGGAATTATTACCAAACGTACCCTCGACAGGGACGCCGGAACCAGGTATAAAGTACTTGGATTTCTGGATGATGATCAGAAGAAATCAGGAAAAAAAATAGAGGGTATTCCCATTTATGCTGCCTCCAAACAGCTTGAGACACTGCTGAGAGATAATGAAATCCAACACCTGATTATCGCTATCCAGCAGCTGTCGCCGCAACGCAAACAGGAAATTGTTGACGTCTGCCTAAAATACAATGTCAAGGTCCTTAACGTTCCTCCGGTAGTCAACTGGATTAACGGTTCACTGAGTTTCAAACAGATTAAAAAGATAAAAATTGAAGACCTGCTGGAGCGTGATCCCATTCGTTTGGATGCGACGCGAATACGAAAACAACTTACCGGTAAGCGTATTCTCATTACGGGAGCGGCAGGTTCAATAGGCAGTGAACTGGCACGACAGGTAACGCTGTACGCTCCGGAACAGGTCATTCTGCTCGACTGTGCCGAATCGCCCTTGCATGACCTGGAGCTGGAGTTTTTTGATCGTAACCTGAGGCATATTACGGAACCTGTTGTCGGCGATATCAGAAACCAGGAACGGATGGAAAAAGTATTCGCTCATTTTAAACCGCACGTGGTTTTTCATGCCGCCGCATATAAACATGTGCCGATGATGGAGCACAACCCATCGGAAGCAATACTTACCAATATACTTGGAACCAAACTTGTCGCCGATTTATCTCACGCCCACGGCGTAGACGAATTTGTGATGATATCAACCGATAAGGCGGTTAACCCGACGAGCATCATGGGTGCAACCAAACGGATTGCAGAAATTTATATTCAGTCGTTCAACACCCATTCGCAAACACGGTTTGTAACAACACGATTTGGTAATGTGCTTGGTTCTAACGGTTCCGTTATTCCGCGTTTCAACAAACAAATTGAAGCAAGAGAACCAATTACTATCACCCATCCCGACATTGTACGTTATTTTATGACCATACCGGAAGCGTGTCAGCTGGTGCTTGAAGCCGCCGCAATGGGTAACGGTGGTGAGATCTTTATTTTTGATATGGGCCAGCCGGTAAAAATTGTTGACCTGGCTAAAAAAATGATCTTGTTAAACGGACTGGAACTGGGCAAGGATATCAGCATCACATTTACCGGTTTACGACCCGGCGAAAAACTGTATGAGGAATTGCTTGCTACAGAAGAAAACACTATTCCCACCCATCACTCCAAAATAATGATAGCGAAAGTAAAGGAGTACGAATTTGATGAGGTGCGGTCGCGTATCGAAGAACTCATTGAGTTATTCAGGTCTCAGGACAATAATGAAATAGTCAGAAAAATGAAACAGATAGTGCCGGAATACATTTCGAATAATTCCGTTTTTGAAGCACTCGACCGTCAGGTGATTGAATAAGCGGCGTATCAGCCGTGAATGGTTTCCTTTACACCAAAACCACTTATTATTTTCGATTCGTAGTCAAGCCACTCTTCCCATCTGTCATCAGCTTTTTTCGCATCGGTATATTGTTTGGCAAAACCGATGAATAAGGTATAGTGGTTGGCTTCACTAATCATGAGTTCACGATAAAATGCTGCGAGGTCGTTATCGTCTATATGTTCCGAAAGCACTTTGAACCGTTCGCAGCTCCGTGCTTCTACCATGGCTGCAAACAGCAACCGATCCATAAGCACCGTTTCGCGGCTCCCCGACCGGTGCATAAAATCATAGAGTCGGTTTACGTAATCGTCTTTCCGTTCGCGTCCCAGTGTAAATCCCCTTTCAACAATTTTTTTGTGGACCATGGCGAAATGCGACAATTCTTCCTGTGCCAGTTTGATTAATTCGGCTACCAGTTCGGGGTGCTCCGGATATTTAACCACAATGGAAATAGCATTTGATGCGGCCTTTTGTTCGCACCAGGCATGGTCGGTAAGGATTTCGGAGATATTCTTTTCAACGACATTTTTCACCCATTTAGAGTCAGTTACCAGCTTGAGACGAAACATTATTCAGAATTTTATGCGAAATTAGCCTATTCAAAGCTATCATCAACACCTTCAATCCACTTTCGAATGAAAAAACGTATCCTCACCATCCTGTTCTTTGTTTCCGGTCCCCTGCTGCTCTTTGCCCAATCGCAGAATGCCCTTGATTTTGATGGTATCGATGATCAGGTGATTGTGCAGGACGGGTCACAATATATTGCCGGCAGCAGCCAGATTTCGCTCACTTTTTGGGTGTATCCAAAGAATAATGTCACTACGTTTCCCGATTACGATGGCTTTGCAGGATTCAGAAACAATTCGGATGGCGACTTTTATATTGTACAGTTGCCAGGCAACACGGTTGAGTGCCGGTTGCGAAACAGTACCGGAGCTGCCTATGATGTGGTGTACTCAGGACTGATATTAAATACCTGGCAGCACTTTGCCCTTACCTATGACGGCGCTACACTGACACTTTACCACAACGGGGTATTTGTCGGGAGCCAGCCGGCATCGGGCGTCATAACCAACTCCTTTATTCCATTTCTGATTGGTAATCTTCCATGGACATCTGCCGATTTCCTGCTTTACGGACAAATGGATGAGGTAAGTTTATGGAATACCGCCCTCACTGCACAGGAAGTGGCCTGCATTTATTCAAATGGTATCAATACGAGTAGTTCCGGACTTGACATTTATTTTGATTTCAATCAGGGGATACCCGGCGGAACAAATACTGCCATCACCTCACTTACCAATTCAGCTGGTATTCTTAATGGTAGCCTGAACGGATTTCAATTGTCGGGAAACACTTCAAACTTTGTTGCAGGTATCCCCTCCTATGCCACTCCCGACTCTGCAACCATTTGCCAGGGTGATGTATACCTTTTCGGCAGTCAGACACTTACCACCGCCGGTGTGTACACCGAAGCCTTCCCTGGTTTCGGCGGATGCGATTCGCTCGTTGCTTTAACATTAAATGTGAATAGTGTTGATACTTCGGTAACCCAGATTGACTTTTCTCTTACTTCCAATCAGGCTAATGCCTCTTATCAGTGGCTCGATTGTCAAACCGGCTATTCTATTCTCCCCGGTGATACACTGGCCGCTTACGATCCACCGATCGACGGCACGTATGCGGTGGCCGTTACCTACGGGGGATGTACCGACACCTCCTCCTGCTATACAATTGTAGGGGTGGGAATAACCGAATTACATCAACAGTCGATGTGGATGACCTCTGCCAATCCGGTTGCCGATCAGCTGCAGCTGAATGTAAATTCACCAGGCACACTTGTAATTACAGATGTTTCCGGAAGAATTGTTAAGTCGGGGCAAACACTATACAAAGGCAATCAGGTGGTGCCGGTCGGCTTTTTAAGGAGCGGGATTTTTATAGCGTCGCTTTACACCTCCTCAGGAGTTGTACATATCCGGTTTATGAAACGTTAAGTTGATCTTAAACCGGTTTTCGAAAAACAGCTGATCCGTCAGGATTTGCCTTTCAATGTGCTTCCGTAATGAGAACCCGCTTATGGTTTTCTGAATACATCTTCAGCCGACAGCGGACGCTCCGCATCATTCCACAAAAATCCTTTAAGCCTGAGTTCATTCGGACTTAATTCCTGAATCGGGTAAAGAGTAGCATCGGGTTCGTTTAAAAGGGTTATGGAAGCCACTTTACTCGAATCGAGACCTATTACCATGTCGGAGCAGTCGGCCCGGTTTACTCCCGAAAGTTGTTTCTTATTGTTTCGGGTGTAATAAACCGATTGTCCGTTTCCCTCCACATGAATAACAGAAAGCTGATTTTCCTCAAAAAAGCCGGTCATTTTCCGGCCTTTAATCTGGTTGTAGCGGATACTGTCTTCACGGGATACGATAAATGCATCGTCATTCAAATAGAGGCGCGAAACCTCCTTATTGGCAATTTGAATTGAAATAAAAGTTGCTGTAAGTTGATTTGAATCGCTCCAGAGAACAGGATTTCCATTCAGTTTTACAAGCGAGTCAACAGTGCTGTATTCCAGTGAATCGCATTTACCCTGCAAATCGCTTTTGAAAAAGCGTACATTTTTCCACGCATTCCATGTGCGTACTTTTGTAATGGTATCTTCATACGCAAAGAGGCTGTCGGCATGCAGAAAGAGCGAATCGGTGTCGAAAATTTTTGTCATTAAGGCTTTCCCGGTGACAAAAGCATGTTTGGTGTTGTCGTTACTCCATCCGTAATTACCTGCAATTATAATTTTATTGACTGTATCCGATAATGCAACATTTCCGAATGCCTCACCTAACCGTTGGTTTCTGTCGAACAGGAGACTGTCGCCCGATAATTTTGATTCTTTTGAACGGATGTACGCTCCGCTTCTGAATAGCGATTTTTCTTTGTTGGTATCGTACCAGCCCAGCCTGCAATAAATGAATGAGCTGTCGGAACCTGTTGAAGTAATGGTGGTAGGTCCAAAAAACCAGGCCGTCTTGGTTACCGTATTATACTTAAGTGTATCCGACCGCATGATATAATCGGGATTGGTAAGCACCACACTGTCTTTAAAAAAAAGCATCCGTTCATCCGAATGGTAGTACCCTGATTTACTGACCAACCTGTTTTCCCTGTCGACAATGGTTCCGGTAGTTTCATAAAGTGCCGAATTGTGCGACATATCGTAGGTCATGTTTTCGGTTGTCAGCACCATGCTCCTGTCGTTCATCTGCACATTGCCAAAAACGGTCGCGATTCGGGTATCACCGTAATACTTAAGCAGGTTACCGGTAAGCCGGATGCTGTCACCCTGCTGAATCCGAATATGTCCGAACGCATCCAGACTGTTAGTCTCCTGATAGAGATAAGCGCTGTCGCAAAACATCAGCACACCTTTGTGACGAAACTGCACATCACCGGTAAGGCGTGCTACATTTTTACCAAGCCGTTCATCACCTTCAAAGGTATTTGCGTTGATGATTTCAACCTGTTCGGTACGCTGCGAAAAGACAGAGGTCACCGAAAACAATCCAACGCATCCAAAAACAAAACCTGCTAATGTAACAGCGTCAGAATGTTTAAACTTCATTTCAAAATAATTCAGGCAAATTCAGGGTCCCTGATGAGTGTTTGTCGTCGGTCGGGACCAACAGATACAATAACTACCGGCACACCCAGTGCTGTTTCGAGGAAGGTGATGTAGTCCGACAGGCTGTCGGGCAATTCTGAAACATCACTTATATCCGAGGGGAGATTCCAGCCCGGCAGTTCACGGTAGATGGGTGTTACTTCACAATTGACAATATCAAACGGCATATTTTCTGTTACCGCTCCGTTGATCTTGTATTGTGTACAAACTTTAATGGTTTCAAAGCCGCTCAACACATCCGGTTTTGTCATGATCAATCGCGTAACGCCATTCAGCATGATTGAATATTTGAGTGCAGGCAAATCGAGCCATCCGCACCTGCGGGGTCTTCCGGTGGTAGCTCCGAATTCGTTTCCTGCTTTTCGTATACGCTCACCGGTAGTATCATTTAATTCGGTAGGAAATGGACCACTGCCGACACGGGTGCAATAGGCCTTAAAAATTCCGTACACCTCTCCCACTTTCGAAGGAGCGAGTCCGAGACCGGTACAGGTTCCGGCGGTGATGGTATTGGAAGAGGTCACAAACGGGTACGAACCAAAATCGATATCGAGCAAAGAGCCCTGGGCCCCTTCGGCAAGGACACTTTTGCCTTCGCCGAGTAACTTATTAATCTCGTATTCGGAGTCGATGAGAGTGAGACTTTTGATGAGTTCAATGCCCTCCATAAACCCTGCCTCATAATCAGCAAGCTTCCCCGTGAACTTCATATATTCCAGCATTTCGAAATGCTTTGCAACCAGCTGATTGTAGCGGGTGAGAAATCCGGGATGCTCCACATCACCGACACGAATGCCGTTTCTGCCCGTTTTATCCATGTAGGCAGGGCCGATTCCCTTTAAGGTAGATCCTATTTTCTCTTTACCCTTGAGTGCTTCCGATGCGGCATCCAGCATGCGGTGGGTAGGAAGTATGAGATGGGCTTTTCGTGAAATGGACAGGGCAGCTTTTACATTCACCCCCATCTTGACAAGGGCATCGATTTCCTTTTTAAAAACAACCGGGTCTATTACCACACCGTTGCCTATAATATTCCGTTTACCGGGATGAAAAATACCGGAAGGGATTGTGTGAAGCACATGTTTGATGCCTTCGAATTCCAGTGTATGTCCCGCATTAGGACCTCCCTGAAACCGGGCAATCACATCGTATCGTGGGGCAAGTACATCAACAACTTTCCCTTTTCCCTCGTCTCCCCACTGGAGGCCGAGCAGCACATCTGTTTTCATTTTCGAAATGTAAAAAAAATATTGTTATACCGCCTTTGCCAAAACTTTGCCGGCAGCAGCCTCATTATCGGCTATTGTAAAAACATTATTCAGTTTGGTGATCAGCATGAGTGACTTGATGTTATCCGGAACACAACAAAGTACTGCATCACCTCCGCTCTTGCGCGTTTTGGTTAAAATCTGAATCAGTACATTCAAACCCGTGCTGTTCATGTAGCGGAATCCCGTCATATCTATAATTATATTTACCGCATGGCGTGCCGATAATTCGTCTATCCGCTCCATCATTTCCAACGCCTGACTCTTTTCAATCAGGTTTCCGGCAATGTTCAATACAACACGGTCACTTTTTTCTTCGATTTTGTAGCTGAATTCCATTTTAGTTGTTTTATGATTGTAGCTTCTTGTTTTTAAAATGTTCACAGGTTCCTTCCTGTAGTAGCTTTCTGCATTTACCAAATAAATTTAACGAGTGGTGGTCTACGTCAAAGTTAAGTATATCACCCATCATACTTTGTATTTGCTGTATTCGCGGATCACAAAATTCGAGCACCCTCTCACAGTCGGTACAAATAAGATGATCGTGTTGTTTATAGGAGTACGACTTTTCAAACTGTGCCAGATTCTTACCAAACTGATGTTTGGTAATTAAATTGCATGCCAGCAAATGTTCTATTGTGTTGTAAATAGTAGCACGCGAAACCCTGTATTTTTTGTTTTTCATGTGGATGTACAACGACTCCACATCAAAATGGTGATTGATGGAATAGATCTCTTCAAGAATAGTAAAGCGCTCCGGTGTTTTCCTGAAACCCTTTTGTTCCAGAAATCCCGAAAAAATCTTACGCACTTTATCCTTAGTACTTTCCATGGTGTGACGAACTGCGAAGTTACTGATTTGAGTCGATCCGCGTAACTCCTATAATACCGTGAATCTGACCCAGTTGTGCCATTAACTTCTTCAGGTGTTCGGTATCGTGGACAAAAAGCATGATGGTTCCCTCAAAAAGTCCGTCGTTGCTGTCAATACTTATCGATCTCATATTGACTTTCAATTCGTTAGAGATTACTTTGGTAATGTTGTTCACTACCCCCACATCGTCCATTCCGGTGATGCGTATCCCGGCAAGGAAGGCAATCCGGCTTTGACCGGTCCACCGGGCTTTAACAATCCGGTAAGCGTGTTTCGACATCAGCTGAATGGCATTCGGGCAATTGGTCCGGTGTATTTTTATGCCGTCACTCACCGTAATAAACCCAAACACATCATCGCCGGGAATGGGATTACAGCAGGGAGAAAGTTTGTAATCGATTTTCTCCATGTTTTCGCCTATCACAAGCATATCAGAAGAACCCCTGACATGTTTCACCAGTTCTTCAAGTGAATTAGGATCATGTTTTACCTGCGGGCGGGGCTTTGGAGTACCGTCTTCGGAAAAACAATCACGCAGGTTTTTTAAGTCGATCGCCTCTATGGCAATCCTGTGATATAAATCCAATGGTGAGGGTGCCTTGTAAAAAAGCAACAGATCCTGAATATTGACATTGGAAGGGTTCAATTTAAGATGGCGCAATTTTCTTTCCAATATCGCTTTGCCCTCATCGGCAAGCAAACGTTTCTGATCCTTAAGTGTGGATTTGATTTTTGATTTTGCCTTTGCCGTAACGACAAAGCTGAGCCAGTCTTCTTTGGGATGTTGTTTGGCAGAGGTAATAATCTCCACCTGGTCGCCGCTTTGTAATTTATGACTGATAGGAACCAGCTTGTGGTTTATTTTAGCGCCGATACAACGGCTGCCGATATCGGTATGAATTTCAAATGCAAAATCCAGAGCCGTGCTTCCTGCCGGCAGTGTGCGCAGGTCACCGGTTGGTGTAAATATGAAAATCTCATCTGAAAAAAGATTCAGTTTAAAATCGTCAATAAAGTCAAGTGCGTTTGATTCCGGATTTTCCAGCAATTCGCGAATGCGGCCCAACCAGTCGTCGAGTGCGTTTTCGGCAGCGGACTCTTTGTACTTCCAGTGAGCGGCATACCCTTTTTCGGCTATCTCGTCCATTCTCCTCGAACGTATCTGCACTTCCACCCACTTGCCGCTGTTGCTCATTACAGTTGTATGTAACGATTCGTAACCGTTTCCCTTGGGTGTCGATATCCAGTCGCGCAGCCTGTCGGGGTTCGGAACAAAATAATCGGTAACTATTGAATAGGCTCTCCAGCAATCGGCTTTTTCCTGATCGCCGGGAGAGTCCAGAATAATGCGAATAGCAAACAGATCGTAGATTTCCTCGAAGGGAACCTGCTGTTTCTTCATTTTATTCCAGATGGAGTTGATGGATTTTGGTCGTCCTTTTATTTCCGCCTGAAATCCCTGCCGCGCGAATTCTTCTTTAAGCGGTTTAATAAAATCGTGTATAAACTTATCCCGTTCCTTTTTCGACTGTTGTAATTTTTGCGCAATGCTTCTGTACACGTCCGGCTCGGTATGTTTCAATGCCAGATCGTCGAGTTCGGTTTTGATAGCATACAGCCCCAGACGGTGTGCAAGCGGTGCATAAAGAAACGCTGTTTCTGATGCTATTTTGAGCTGCTTTTCCCGCGAAAGCGAACCAAGTGTCCGCATGTTGTGCAGCCTGTCGGCAAGCTTTATCAAAATTACCCTCACATCGTCGGAGAGGGTAAGCAGCATTTTTCTGAAATTCTCCGCCTGAATGGAACTCGACTGGTCAAAAACACCTGAAATTTTGGTGAGCCCGTCAATAATTTTTTCAACCTTAACACCAAACAGTCCCCTGACATCTTCAAGGGTCAGGTAGGTGTCTTCAACAACATCATGCAGCAGTGCACAAACAACTGCCGTTGGGCCCAGTCCGATTTCCTCTGCAACAATCTGAGCAACTGCTATAGGATGATAAATGTAAGGTTCGCCTGAACGGCGCCGCATATCCTTGTGTGCCTCAAGGGCGGTGTCGAAGGCCAGGCGGATAAGCTTACGGTCTTTTTTGTCGGACGTATGCCTGCAGGCCCTCAGTAAAGAGCGATACCGTTTGAGTATTTCCTTGTTTTCTTCCTCCGGGTCGAGCACCGGAATTTTTGTTGTACGATTGGCTTCTGACACGTTAATCGCCCCTCCTGTTTTCTTTAACAATCAAACGTACAATAGTTTATTGGTGTACGGCTGTTTTTTTACGTGCTAGTATCGAAAAGTCGCTGTCCGATTTACGTATGGTATTGGTAAGCCGGCCCAATCCGGTAACTTCCATTTCAACCACATCGTTCTCATGCAGCCACTGGGGTTTAAAGTTCTTTGGATCGTTGAGCATACCGGTGCCGTTCAATTCAAGGAAACATCCGGTACCAACCGTACCCGACCCTATTACATCGCCAGGATAAAGATAGGTGCCGTAAGAAGCACGTTCTATAATTTCCTCAAATGTCCAGTCCATATCGCCGGTATTACCCTGCGAAACCTGCACTCCGTTTACCCAGCATTTCATATCCAGGTTATACCTTGATCCGGCATGACCTTCACGAACCGGAATCTTATACGACTCCAGCTCATCGGGAGTAACCAGGAATGGTCCGATTGCAGTTGCAAAATCTTTCCCTTTCGCAGGACCCAGATTCAGCTTCATCTCTTCCATCTGAAGGACACGGGCGCTTAAATCGTTCATGATGGTATACCCTGCAATGTATTCGGTAGCGTCTTCCGCTTTAATGTTGATTCCTTTTTTGCCGATAACACATGCCCATTCCAATTCAAAATCGAGTTTCTCAAAATGATCGGGCATGCAATACACATCACCGGGACCAACAATAGAACGGTGGTTTGTGAAATAGAAAATCGGATACTCATCAAATTCAGGAATCATCTCAACACCTCTGTTTCTGCGCGCGGTCATTACGTGCTGACGAAATGCGTAGCCATCTCTCACGGAAGCGGGCTTTGAGAGCGGTGCAACCAGGTTTACTTTGTCAAGATCCATCGATTTGGTACCCATCATCCCCGACTTAATCAGCTGGTCAATTTCCTTGGCCACACCCATCACATGAGGGCCGTTTTTCAAAAACTCTCTCATGTTTTCGGGCATTCGCAATGCGCTTTTTACCGAAGCCGCTAGTTTCAGATTGTATACTTTATCGTTGATTACCAATCCGATCTGTTCTTTGCCGAATTCAATGTAGGAGACAAGTTTCATTGTTTGTGATTTTCCAGAGGTTCTTGAGTTGTTGCAAAATTAAGTATAATAGAGGTAATAACTGCTAACCCGTCTGCAGGCGGCCGATGTTCCGTTTGAATCTCTTAAGTCTTTCATTTTCAAAATTCTGTGAGCTCATTTTTTTTGGTAATTTTGTTGCAATATGTTCTTATATGTATCAATTGAATCAAACCACAAACGCCACTTCATGAGAAAACTTTACCCTTTATCAGTCATCACTGCTATTCTTTCCCTGTTTATTCATAACTCTTTTGGACAACCCTGGACGGTAGGGTATCCCGTTCAGGTTACGCTGACTTCGGTCGGCGGCTTTACAGGCGGGTGTTCACCGAATGCCGATTTTACCTTTTCGTTTCCGGGAAGTGCTGTTACAGGAGTTTCTTACTACCTTATTGTTACCGCTACGCCACAACCGAATCAGGTTTATTTAACACCGGGGAATGATACACTGGCTGTTGGCGATTCCATATTTATGGCACCGGGAACCAACTCCTACGGGGTATATTGTTTCAGCGGATCAGGCGGTTCGGTAAGTTTTGATATTGTGGCGGCGGGTATTCCCACTACTGCAGGTGAAGCGTATCCCTGTTCGGTGCCGCTCTGGCTCTCCAATTTGTTGTTATGTCCTGAAGGTCTGATCAACGGTGTATCAAATAATTGTCAGGTACAGTCCTCAACCGGTATTTCAGAAAACAATTCACTGCAGCCGGATATCATCTATCCTTCACACCTTAACGGAAATCAGTTACAGGTTAAAGGAGCATGTGACAATGTACAGCTATCCGACATCACTGGTAAAATTCTTGTGCAACAATCGGGCACTGATGTTTCATTTAATCTGAACGGATATTGTTCGGGTATATATATTGTAACCGTTGCATCAGGAACAGGAACCACTTCAATTAAATTTGATTTGAAGTAACTTTAATACAGTTGTCCTGTTTTCAAACTACAACCATTCATACAACAGTAAGATGTCAGAAAAAATTACCACCCACACCATGCAAACATTTTTCTATCCTGCAGGATCGAGAGGTCATGCCGATCATGGCTGGCTCAATGCATTTCATTCGTTCAGTTTCGCCGGTTACTATAACCCTTCACGGATGCATTTTGGTGCACTCCGGGTTCTCAACGACGACACTGTTGCAGGCGGACAGGGATTCGGAATGCATCCGCACGACAATATGGAAATAGTTACCATACCGCTAGAGGGCGCATTGGAGCATAAGGACAGTATGGGTAACAGTTCGGTGATAAATGCAGGCGATGTGCAGGTGATGTCGGCAGGAACCGGAGTATACCATTCCGAATTCAATCATTTCCCCGACCGACCTGTTAAACTGCTCCAGATCTGGGTTTTCCCTAACGAACAGGGCGTAAAGCCCCGCTACGACCAGCGGACCTTTAGCCCGAAAGAATTTCATAACACCTTTAAAACGGTAGTATCCGACAACGATCCCGATGCCATGTACCTGCATCAGCATGCGGCATTTTCGATCGGGGAACTTGAGAAGGGAATGAATATTAAATACAACGTGAAACATAACGGTAATGGCATATATGTTTTTGTGATATCGGGTGTAGTTACCATCGGAGAAAACACATTAGGAAAACGCGATGCCGTTGGCATTACCGAAACAACTTCCATTTCTGTTTCAACATCCGAAAACGCGAAGGTGCTGATTATTGAAATACCGATGACGTTAGAATAGCAATCGGTTATTCATACCGATACAAGCACCAGCTTTTTATTTCATAAATTTGTCATAACTCCCAACTTGTAACATCCATGCCACAGTATCATAAATTAGGTTCGATACCGCATAAGCGGCATACGCAATTCAGAAAACCTGACGGTGAACTTTATGCCGAAGAATTATTTTCGACGCATGGATTTTCAAATGTGTATTCGCTCATTTACCATTTGTATCCTCCTACCATGGTTAAGGAACTCGGACCTGTTGTGTCGCGTGAACCAAAAATCGCGCACAAACGATTCCTAAGGCATTACAGCTTCGATGGTTTTAAAGTAACACCTGAAGACGATTATATTCAAAGTAAAAAAGTCGTTCTCATGAACGACGATCTCCACATCGCGCTTGCCGCACCCCGGAAATCCATTACCGAATATTTTTTAAAAAATGCCGATGCCGATGAACTCATTTTTGTACACGAAGGCAGTGGTGTCATGCACAGCCTTTACGGAAGTATTCCGTTCGGTTACGGCGATTACCTGATTATTCCGCGTGGAACCATATTCCAGTTACACTTCAACGACAGCAATAACAGACTGCTGATTGTAGAATCGTTCAGTCCGATTGAAGTTCCGAAAAGGTATCGCAATGAATACGGACAAATGGAGGAACATTCACCCTTTTGTGAAAGGGATATCAGACGACCCGAAAAACTGGAGACACACGATGAACACGGTGAGTTTAAAGTGCTGATAAAAAAACAGGGGCTTGTTTACTCTTATATTTATGCCACACATCCTTTTGATGCCATTGGCTGGGATGGAAACAATTACCCCTGGGCCTTTTCAATACACGACTTTGAACCGATCACCGGCAGGGTTCACCAGCCGCCTCCGGTACATCAGACTTTTGAGGCACATAACTATGTGATTTGTTCATTTGTGCCCCGCCTGTTCGACTATCATCCGCAGGCTATTCCCGCGCCTTACAATCACAGCAACATCGATTCCGATGAGGTGCTTTATTACGTCGACGGTGATTTTATGAGCCGTAAAAGCGTGACAAAAGGAATGATCACACTTCACCCGGGTGGCATCCCGCACGGACCGCATCCGGGTACGGTTGAAAAATCGATAGGTGCAAAAGAGACAAAAGAGCTGGCGGTGATGATTGATACGTTCAGACCTCTCTGGCTGACTGAAGAAGCTGTCGGTATTTCCGATGACAGCTATGTTAAATCGTGGATGCATTGATTTAAGGATACTTGCATCTTCTTTATCCACTTTACGATAAGCCGGAGCAACAAATATGGAATTGTAATTTTTTAACCACTTTTCAACAGCTTGCAACTTTAGAGTTCTGCTTAGCGTCAGCCCTATACGGATAATAAATTCGAAACCCGGTTTTATTCCATAAACTACCTAAAAAATGGGTTTTCAGGTAGTTTGAATTGAATATAATTAGTATTTTTGAACCTTCCCGAATTGGAAAAAACATCAACTTATTGCATCTAAATTATACAACCTAAAATCATGAACATGAGGAAGTTAATCTTTACTTTACTCCTTACCGGCCTTGCTTTTCTCGGGCAAGCGCAAACAGTGGTTTTCTCCGAGGATTTTGAAACGGTACCCCCTCCCGGAATCAGCAGCAACTCAAGTTTAAGTTGCTTTGATACATGTACACGCCTTCAGGCCGGCGGGCTGCAGTGTGACTCCACAGGGGTTTCAACCGGCGGCGTCTGCGTACTGGAGACCAACCCGTTCGACACACAAAACAACTTCTTCGTAACGCTCTCCTTCGCGAACATCGCAAAGCTTGAGTTCTTTGATGCGGCTGAATTGTATATTTCTACTGATGGTGGATTTACCTGGACCAAACTGGAAGATAATCAGGGTGGGTTTAGCAATTGCACCTATCTTGGAACCGGTCTCTTCCGCTCTCAAAATTCCAAATTTCAGGAAGCCAACTATGTGAACTGGAATCCCGGTCAACCTACCGTGCCCGATAACAGTTACTGGCATACTGAATTGTTTGATATCTCTGCTATCGCCGGCGGGTATCCAGACGTACGTCTCCGTTTTGTATTGAGCGACCTCAACTCAAACGGACTCGGACTGAATGGTAAGGGCTGGTTTATTGATGACGTAGAGGTGGTTGCTTCCTTCTGCGAATTAATCCCACCAAACGTTCAGGCTACTACCGTTTATTCAAATTCTGTTTACTACCTCGGGCCCTACACTGTTAATGCAACCGCTACTGATGCATCGGGAATTGCAGGCGTGATCCTTAACTGGACTCTTAATGGAGCACCCCAGCCATTTATTTTGATGGGTTATGTAGCCGACAGTACCTATACAGCTCAAATTCCAATGGTAAACGACAGCGATGTAGTTTGCTATCAGATACAGGCACTCGATGGCTCCTTCTGCAGTAATATCAGTAACTGGCCCGATCCAAATGACCCGAACGCTTATCAATGCTTCACGGCATATGCCGGTGTCACGTACCCGTATTGCGACAATTTCGAGACGCAGAACATCTGGACGGAAAAAATTCTTCCGGGCGGATCGCTGACGGAATGGCAACTGGGTCAGCCTTCGTTTGCGCCAACCAATACCACCCACTCAGGAGTACGAGCATGGGATACCGATACTATTGCCGGATATCTGAATAACGCCAATTGTCAATTATTATCTCCCAGCTTCAGCGGGCTCATTGCAGGCTCCACACTCAGTTTCTGGCAAAACCGTCAGGTGGAAGGTTTCTGGGACGGAGTCCGGCTTGAGTATGCCACCGATACTGTAAACGGCCCCTGGACCTTGCTGGGTTCTGTCGGATGTATTGACTGCGTCAACTGGTACACCAACGGTTCCATCAACTCTAGCGGTTTGCCTGCCTGGGATGGTTCTTCGAACGGATGGATTCAATCATCTATCATTCTTGATGCAACATTCAATAGTCTGCCGCAAGTATGGTTCCGCTTTGTATTTACCTCCGACGGTTCCGTAACACAGGCCGGCTTCTCGATTGATGATTTTTGCATGGCATTGCCCCAGCCTGAGGATGTAGGTGTAACCACCATTAACATTCCGGGTACCACAGGTCCTGCCGGTAACAGCATCAGTCCTGAGGTTATTGTAAAGAATTATGGTATCAACCCTCAGACTACCTTCCCGGTTGAATATACCATCGACACAGGTTCAGGACCGGTTGTTACAGGATCGGGCACCTACACCGGTAACCTCGGACCCGGTGCTACTGCAACCGTTACGCTGAGCTCATTTATAGTTCCTACCGGAACCTATACATTGTGTGCCTATACACAACTGCCTGGTGATGGCAATAACTACAATGACACTACTTGTCTTAGCTCACTTGGTATTCCTGTGCTTACGCTTACCAGCTGTGACGATTTTGAGAGCGGTAACTTAGGATGGCAGGACAGTACAACCAATGCTACAGCTGTTTTATGGCAGTTGGGAACTCCGGCATTTGGAGCCACCACCGGTGCTTACAATGGTACCAATGCTTGGGATATCAACCTGAACTCCGGTTATGGCGTTGGAGGTATTGCTACCCTGAACACTCCAATTTATGATCTCAACGGTGCGATTAATCCATATCTTTCATTCTACCGCAACCAGAATTCTGGCGCTTCTGATGGCCTGCGTGTTTGGTACCGTATAAACGGAGCAGCCACATGGACATTGCTGGGAACAGTAAACGACCCTGATGGTACAAACTGGTATAATACCGCAAGCATTAACTTCGGAAACCCTGGCTTCGGCGGTAACTCCGGCGGATGGCAGGTTTCCCGCTACTATCTGAACACAATTCTTCAGGCAAACCCGACTGCACAATACATACAGTTCCAGTTCCAGTTTGAAAGTAACTTCAATAACGTTCCAAATGATGGGGTGAGTATTGATAACTTCTGCGTGGTTCAGCCAAGCCCGATTGATGTAGGCGTTACAGTAATAAACGAACCTCCTGGAAGTTCACCTGCAGGATCGACACAAAATGTAAATGTGAACATCAGAAACTTCGGAACTGCTGCACAAACAAACGTTCCTGTTGAAGTCGTTATCAACCCGGGACCAATAGTTCTTAATGCTACCTACATTCCATCAATTGCTCCGGGACAGGAAGTTTCGCTCTTTGTGGGCTCCTTTACTGTTCCTTCGGGTCAGTACTGCGCCGAGGCATACACACAACTCGCAGGTGATGGCGATGCTTCCAATGATACTACCGACAGGTGTGTGATTGGTGTTCCGACTATCCCATTGTCGTACACGAATCCCTACTGTGACGATTTTGAAGGCACCAACGTGGGCTGGTACACTGAGTTATTACCCGGCGCAAATCCTATTTCTAACTGGGAACTGGGAACTCCGGCATTTGGTACCACCAACAGTGCGCACTCCGGTTTGTCGGCATGGGATGTAAACCTTACTTCCGCTTACGGACCTAATGCTGCCTGTGTGCTTACCTCACCCTACTTTGATTTACAGAATGCAGTTGATCCGAAAATCAGCTTCTGGCACCAGTGGAGAGAAGAAAACAACTGGGATGGTGTACGTATGGAATATCAGACCAACAACTCCGGCGTATGGAATCTGCTTGGCGGATTTGGCGGAACATTTACTCCTCCAAACTGGATTGGCTGGTACAACCTGGCAAGCATTATCAGCAGCGGACAACCTGCCTGGACCAATACAGGACCGGGTTGGGTTAACAGTCAGGCAAACGACTTAAACTTCCTGAATGGTAACCTTGTTCAGTTCCGTTACATCTTTACATCCGACGGATCTGTTCAGCAGGATGGACATACCATTGACGATTTCTGTCTGATCGTTCCTGTTCCATTGACAGCCGCTCCGTTAAACGTTCAAACAAATACTATTAACAGCAGCTTCATTTTCCCCGGACAAACCGTTCAGTTCTCATCCTTGCTGTCGAACCCCGGAACAACTGCTCTTGACAGCGTTGATGTAACCTTGACTATCAATGGTGTTCCATTTGTTACTGACTCTACAGTAATCTACACGACTCCACTGGCTGCTGGTGCAAATCAGTTGCTCACCTTCCTCCAGAACTGGCAGGCTGCTCCCGGTGTTTACGACATCTGTGTAATCACCAGCAATCCTAATGGAATGCCTGATCTGAATCCGTTTGATGATACTACATGCATCACTATTTCGGTATTTGACAGTGTAACCGTTACAAGTGCGAACCCCTATTGCACCGACTTTGAGTCAGGACCGCAGTGGGTCTCTGTAAACTCGCTTACCTATAATAATACTCCCGGTAACGAATGGCAGTTGGGAACACCTTCGCAGACTATTCTTAACGGCGCGCACAGCGGCACCAATGCATGGATGGTTAACCTTACTAACGACTACCAGAACCGCGATTCATCAGGTCTCTTTACTCCGGTGTTTGCTGTCGACAGCATCAACTGTTATGAGTTGAGTTTCTGGCACAAATACGATTCGGAACCGTTTGCCGACGGCGGAACTGTAGAATACTCTGTTGACAATGCACAAACATGGAATCAGCTTGGATTTGCATCGAGCCAGCCACAGCCCTGGTACAATACACCATTTATTACCGCTCTGGGCGGATCACCGGGTTATCCGGGATGGTCGGGTACCGAGTCTAACTGGGTAACCGCTATGCACGAGATTAATTTCAGCCACCCCGGTACCGTTATCTTCCGCTTCCGGTTTGCATCCGATAACACTGTAAACAGTTACGAAGGTTGGGTAATTGATGATGTTTGCTTCAAGCAATTGCCAACGCCTTGCGTAACCGGTATCAACGATCCAACAGCTCAGCTGCTGATGCTTGATCAGAACTATCCGAACCCATTCAATGGTGTTACCACTATTGGTTACAGCATACCGGCTTCGGGACATGTGAAAATCAACATCACCAACCTGCTGGGTCAGGAGATTGCTGTTCCGGTGAACAGTTTCATCAGTGCCGGTAACCATACTTTCGACGTCTCTTCAAAATCGATGGGCGCAGGAATCTATTATTACACACTTGAATTCGAAGGACAGAAAATCACCCGTAAAATGGTGATTACCGAATAAGGTCCTGTACACCTTTTATAAAATCCCGCTCCGGCGGGATTTTTTTTTGCCTTACCAAAATGTGTGTTAACCCAAAATTAACCTTGTCAACATACAGGCGTTAAACCGGTCCGCTAATTTTGCTGCCGGTTATGAATACTACTGCAACTCCGCCGGTGCGATTACTTATTGTAGACGATGAGCCGGATATAGGCGAACTCCTCTCCTATAATTTCAGGAAAAGAGGGTTTGATGTGAGAACTGCAACGGACGGAAGAACAGGAATGGACGCGGCCCGTGCCTTTCATCCGGATATTATTATTCTCGACATCATGATGCCGCATGTTAATGGCATTGCCATGTGCAAGGAACTCAAAAGCACAGAGGATTTGAGCAGTATCCCGGTGCTGTTTTTAAGCGCTACGGCCAACGATCTGTTAATTGATGAGGCTCTGCAGGCCGGAGGATATCTTTTTGTCTCCAAGCCCATACAATTGAATATGCTGATTCAGGTGGTTGTTGAAATGAAAGACAAACCGGATAAACGACCCTGATTCCCTGTTACTTTTCAGCGTCGGTTTCAGATAAGATGATAATGCATTCGGAAAAATCCCAATGCATTATCAGTTGAAAAAATCTACAGTGATTCGATATACTTTTTAAAATTATCGAGGATAGCCTGCCAGCCCTGCTGTTGTAATTCTTTAGAGTGCTGACTTTCGGCTTCAAACTTTTCAGTTATTACCGTTTGGTTTCCGCTTGTTTCAAAGAGCACACTTACATCGCGGTTATCGTCAAGTTTAAACAGCAGTAATTCACCCGGCAGCACCGAATAGTACTTGCCTGAGAAATCAAAACCCAATGAACCGTCCTTTGCTTCCATTCGGTAAACAAAACGGCCTCCGGGACGCAGGTCGTTTTTTGCCGAGGGCGTATGCCAGTCGGCAGAGGCTGCATTCCAGTTTTTGATTGCTTCCGGCTTTGTCCACCCTTCCCACACTTTTTCTATCGGGGCGTTAATGACAGCCGTTACTGTGATATCATTTTCCATTGTGATTGTTATTTATTGGGACAATTGAACATCCATTGCACCCCATATTTGTCGGTACAGGAACCAAAATAAGCGCCCCAGAACATGTCCGCCAATTCCATGGTCACCTTCCCTCCTGCCGACAAACCCTTAAAGAGCTTTTGAGTTTCCTCCCGGGTGTCGGGTTCCAGGTTGATATATACATTGTTTCCGAAAGCAATGTTGAACCCCATCGATTCGGGAGCGTCGGTCCCCATTAAAACGTGTCCACCGACAATGGGCAATTCAATATGCATCAGCAAATCAAGGTCGGCTTCCGCTATCGGCGGGGCATTTTCACCGGCCGGGATCTCCCTAAAACGGGCAATATTGGTAAATACGCCTCCGAAAACGGAACGATAAAAGTTAAAAGCCTCCTCCGTTTGACGGGGAAAATTGAGGTAGGTGCTGGTTCTGGCCATTTTGAATACAGATTAAAAATTTGACAGCAATACTATGCGGTTTATATGAACCGGTGATGAACAAACTATTAAAAGACAATTTGAATAACTAAAATAACCATTCCTGGCCAAATCATCAAACCTGAAGGCAATAAATGGCATGTAGCTGATAAATGACCCCTGATGGCGGCAGGGACCTGTATTTGCTCTCCTGGCTCACCCTATCACGGTTATGGATGACTTGGTTCAGAAAGTGTTGCCCTTCTTGTAAAAATCATTGAAAATGGCGTTCTTTGCGGCCTTGAAAGGGGTGTTAGCTCATCCCGAAAGTTATCGGGAGGCTGGAGCATCCCGCAAGGGTGCGGGAAGGTCAACCGGTTTGTTCTTTACTATTCTTATTATACTTTGGGGCATTAGCTCATCCCGAAAGTTATCGGGAGGCTAGAGCTTCCCGCAAACCTGCGGGAAGGTCACCCGGTTCGTTCTTTACTATTCTTATTATTCTTTGGGGCATTAGCTCATCCCGAAAGTTATCGGGAGGCTAGAGCGTCCCGCAAGCATGCGGGAAGGTCACCCGGTTCGTTCTTTACTATTCTTATTATTCTTTGGGGCATTAGCTCAGCTGGCTAGAGTATTTGCATGGCATGCAAAGGGTCACCGGTTCGACTCCGGTATGCTCCACACTGATTATCAAAGCCTTACGATTAGTTTCGTAAGGCTTTTTTATTTCGCGGTGATACAATGGTGATACTTTTTTATTTCAATCAATCAATAGTTTTCAAACAAAATTGGAACAATGATTTTGAACAGTTAATTTGGACAACCTTAAGATTACAACCTTCTGCAAAAAAAATGAGATAAAAGTGCATATTCACATCTCACTAATGACTTTTAAAAAGTATAACAACATCTAGAAGTTCTATACTATAACTTTCCGAATATTTCAAAACTTTACAATTTTAGAATAAATCAAAAAGGAAAAGTAGAGTTACAAATTAAATTAACAGCAAGAGGAAAACGTTCCCTAGTTCATTCCAAAGTGAAGCATTTCTTATTTACATTATTATTAACTATTCAATATATGTCTGTTCAATCAGTGAACTTTTCATTTAATAATATTATAATTATCAGAAATCCATTTGCAGGTGGGTTCTATCCTGTTAGCATACTTGAATTTAATGGCGATCTTTTTATCGCAACTAATTCTGCAACTTCTTTAAATTCTCGTGGTTCAATTTTCATTATTAATAATGAAGGAATGTTGTCAAAAATCGACTTACATCCTGAATTGAATTTTATAGGCGGGCAATTCAGAATCGAAAACGATGAATTATATTTTAGAGGAGCGTTTTTTACTAGATATCCCTTTTCTTCAACAATTAACACATTGAAATTATCAAATAAGGGTCAATTTGAAGAATCAAATTTTGAATATGAAATAAATTCTTCTTTTGTATATCATGATTCACCAATTATATATGACACTGAAAACATTATTAGAACATTAAATCCAAATATAATTCACTATTCCACAATTCAGAATGCTTCTGGTGGTAAAAGTATTTTCTCTTTTACAGGAATGACATTGACGTTAATTCCATTTGTACAAAAAATTAGAGATAATCAGCAATTTCTAATTGTCGGTTATTTCAATTATATTCCAGCTAAATCATTAATATTCGATGAATTTAGGGAAAATTATTTATCTGCTGTAATAACTGAAGAAAACCCTTATTTGAGTTTTCATTATAACTCTTACAATATACCTCAAAATGATCTTACTGAAGTTAGAGTTGAACTTATAGATTCCTCAAATATCATTTATAATTTGAAACACCCTCTAATATCTGATAGCGTTCTATCCTTCGGAATCCCTCCTAAAATTCATTCTGGGATTTACTTCTACAGAATATATTTAAATGATTCAGCTTTGTTTGATAATTCCTTTAACATCAAACTGATGAATGATATTAGATATGAACATTATAAATACAGGAATAACCTTAAGGTATTGATTCCATTGGTTGTTAGTCTTATCGTTGTATTAGCGATTTTCCCTTACATAGCTTTAAATTCATCCTATTCAAACGAATCTTGGAATTATTTTTCTCGCTGGAATCTAATAGTTAAGCTTATAATTGTCGGCACTATTACAATTGGAATTGGTGGATTATTATGGGATTACATTAAGTATATATTCAATCATAATTAGAAATATTAAAATAACTGTCAACAATTAAATATAATATAAGATATTGAAATGCTGGATAGAATAAAAGATATTGCAAATACAATTTATGAAAGATTAAACAGTCCATTTATTGGAAGTTTCATGATCACTTGGTCAATTTGGCATTGGAAAATATTTGCATTTTTATTCTACAATGAAAATGGCTTATCAATTTCAGAAAGAGTTGAACTAATAGATAATTACTTATCTAATCAAACTTTATTTAGCATGATTTGGTTACCTATTTTAACAACATTTTTAGTGTTAATTTTATATAATGTATTTAACGCAGTTGCGCTTGGAATAAAATTGATCTATACTGAATTGGCTTCTCCATATATTCAACATATAGTTAATAATAAACTTATCGTAAGCAAAGAACGATTTAATAAACTTAAAAGTGATTTAGCAGAATTAAGAGACGAGTATGATGAAGAAAAAGAAAAATATCTAAAAACTCAAAATGAAATGACTAGACTAATTGGTGAATTTGAAAAAGTCAGAAATCAATCAGTTAGATTCGATTCATTTAACGATCTAACGCATATATGGAATCAAAATGGAACCTGGCAAATGATTGAAAAATTTGGAACTCAAAATGAAACAATTACAGAAATAGCAATCACTCATGATGGAATAAAATTAGGTGATAGAACTTTAAAAATAAAATCTATACGTCAATCAGCTGACAGAAAAATATTACATTTTCAAAAAGAAATTGGTAGCAAGATTATTGATTGCGACTTATTGAATCTATATAATAATGACTACTTAAGTGTTGAGGATAAAAAGCAAATTGTTTTATATAAACAAATTTTAAACTATAAGACTGTATAATTCATCTTATTTTACTTATCCCGAATGATCAAAATCTTTTAATTTCTCCATTTTCACCATAATAACAAAGTCGAAATTGTTCATTAGTAAAATACTTTGAAAGGTAACACTTGATACTTTTTCGTACAAATGCAACTTGAGTGCGTTGACCCTGTAACCCTCCCAAAACCCCGGACCACTCATATGTGGTCCGGGGTTTTTCTTTTATGTTTTTCACCTACATCATTTATTCCCCTTCTCTTGACTCGTATTATGTTGGATCTACCGGGCAGTTAACAGACCGGTTGTTCAGACACAAAAATTCGGGTTCTAAATCAACAAAAAAGGCTAACGACTGGCAATTGGTGTTCACCAGGGCATTTGATACGAATGCAGAAGCTGTGCAATTTGAGATGGAAATAAAGCGTAAAAAGAGAAGAAGTTATATTGAATGGTTGATCGCCGGCAGCGGCCAGAGCGCCCGGATCGCGAAATAAATCACAACACCTCCCTAGCTCGTACTATGATATGACACCAAAAGATTTTTTAACTTGCATTCACAAAAGACGGAAACACTGCAAATATTGTTCAGATAATAAAGTAGTAGCTCACCGATTATCGATAAAAATTTCATAAAAAACTATTGTAATATGAAAACTGAAAAAGAAATTAAAGATTATATTGCAAATCAGCCGGAACCGAAACGAAGTGACATGCAGTTGTTGCACAACAGGATTTTGAAACTAAAGCCTAAATGTAAAATCTGGTATCTCGACGGCCGAAACAGTGAAAATAAAGTTGTCTCCAATCCGAATATAGGTTATGGGATGCAAACCTTAAAATATGCCGATGGTAAAACCAAGGAATTTTACCAGATCGGGTTAAGTGCAAACAGTACGGGTATATCTGTATATATTCTAAGTATAGCCGATAAAAAATACCTGGCGCTGAAATATGGAAAAAAAATTGGAAAAGCCAGTGTGAGTGGTTATTGTATCAAATTTAAATCATTAAAAGATATAAATGTTGATGTACTTGAAATGGCAATAAAAGACGGATTTGAACAATCCCATAAATAGTGAGTCCGTGGTTTATTTGTCAACTTACCACATGGCAAAAAGATAATGTATACCAGCTTATAAAAAGAAATGTCTTTAAAGAAGAATGTTTTTGTGATTATCGGAAGTGCCGGTAGTAATTCAGCCAATGAGGTGCTGATAAATAACTTTGCCAATCTGACAAAAGACTGCTTTAACTTATCCATTTTTAATAAATTGAAATCGCTACCACCTTTTGATCCGGAGCTTTCAATTCACCACCCTCCAAAAGCAATTATCGCTTTCAGAAATCACATTGAAAAGGCAGATGGCGTTATTATCTGCACACCGGAATATATTTTCAGCATACCAAGCGGGTTGAAAAACGCTCTCGAATGGTGTGTATCCACTACTATTTTTACCGGAAAACCAGTTGGATTAATAACCGCATCCGCTCATGGACAGAAAGGGCACGACGAACTGCAGCTGATCATGCAAACATTAATGGCTCAGTTCGATCCTGAAACTACTCTTTTAATACAAGGGATAAAGGGTAAGCTGGATGAAAAAGGATCTATAACGGATGAACATGTTAAAACTGCTTTAAAATATTTTTCGGAAGCATTTAAATTACAATTATCACGATCTGAAAAATAATTACTTAATGTAATCTCTTATTTTTATATTTACTCACTTTCTTTAAGAATTACTCAAGGTACCTTTAAGTGAGCATTTTTTTTATTCATATATGTAATCATTTCTCATGAGAAAAATTCTGGTTCAGGAATTTATAACTCTTGACGGAGTTATGCAGGCACCGGGCGGACCGGAGGAGGATAATTCAAATAGTTTTAAATATGGGGGTTGGACAGCGCCCTATTTTTATGCTGCAGATGCAGAGGCCGGAGCATTTATGCAAAAACATCTGAGCCCTACCGACCTGCTTTTGGGCAAGTACACATATGAACTGTTTGCAGCTTACTGGCCCAACCATGCTGAGATGTGGCCCGGAATAAACGAGGTCACCAAATATGTGGTTGCCAACAGTCCTGTAGACCTCTCCTGGCAAAATTCAGAACTGATATCATCTGATGTGGTGGCCCGTTTAAAAGCATTAAAGGCAGGTAAAGGTTCCGATTTAAAAGTCATTGGAAGCGGTAATTTAGCCCAAACACTTTTTATGCATGACCTGGTTGACGAATTAACACTCATGATCTTCCCGATAACTCTCGGCACGGGTAAACGGCTGTTCAGGGAAGGCACTATCCCGGCGGCCTTTACCCTTACAGAAAGCCTTATATCATCCAATGGGGTGATTTTTACAAATTATGTACGTGCAGGGTCAGTTGAAACAGGTACCATCGGTGTTTGATATTATTTTCGGACAATTTAACTACATAATTTAATAACAGCCTGATGATCTATAATGGTAAGGCTACAGTTGATAAAACAGCCGGAGGAATAAACATAAATATTCCATCAAAAAAAAACTGGTTCGTATTACTTTTCGGTACAGCCTGGCTGGGAGGATGGTATTGGGGCTTTAAAAATGTGTCTTCAATGCTGTTTAAGGGAACAGAGCAACCTTCTGTTGACGGTTTTATTACTTTCTGGCTTTTAGCCTGGACATTCAGTGGAGTAGCAATTATTCTTATGCTTTTATGGGGCTATTTCGGACAAGAGAAGTTCTTTACCGACAGGGGTTTGGTTTATTTTGAAAAGACGGTTTTCGGTATTGGCGCTAAAAACAAACTCGAAATAAACGGAGTAAATAATTTCAGGACAGAATTCGGAAATGACTCTATTTGGGGCGGAAATCGCTATGCTGTCTGGGGATTGGGGCCCGGTAAAATCAAATTTGATTACGGGATGAAAACATATTCCTTCGGACAGGGAGTTGACGATGCTGAAGCCCAATATTTAGTCGGTTTACTAAAGGATTATTTTAAAGAAAACTAACAGCAGTCTTTTCCCAATTGCTATTCTTAAAAAATAATTTCTCCTATCATTATACTATGAAAAAAGCTGAAATTATCCTTTCTGTTTGTGGAATTGCTGCACTTGTAATGAATATTTTTTTAATTCCCGGTGCAGGATTACTTACCGTTTTGACACTTATGACACTTTCGGTCTATTATTTTTACTCAGGGTATGTGATCTATTTTTCAAATAAACTCAGAATATTTTTTGGCAAGGAGAGTAATCAAAACCTAAATCTGTTACAAAAGGCAGCCACTTTTGCATCCGGTATTGGATTATCACTTGTACTGGTTGGAATAGTATTCAAAATTCAGTTCTGGTCGGGGGCAAAACTTCAGCTGAACATTGGATTATTACTCCTGCTTCTGGTCTTTATTGTTGGTTTGTTCAATTACATAAAAACAAAATCAGATTTTTTTATTTCAATAATTAACCGCATTGTGCTCTGGGGAGGAATCGGCCTGCTTTTCGCCCTTACTTCTGATGCTGATTTGGTTCAGTTCAAGTACAGAAATCATCCTGCTTTAAGAGACGCTATCCTTCAGGCATTAGAACATCCCAACCAAAGTTATTTGTGGGATAACGTTCAGAAAGAAAGGGATAAAATGTATGAAGAAAAAGAATAACAAGAATGGTTAATATGAATAAAAGGTTGGTTGCCACCCTTAAAATAGCCGCTATTCCGGTTGCTTACGCTTTATTGCTGAGATTCGCTTTTGGCATACCGGAATGGAATGAGGTATTTAATATGATGTCAACAACATTCCTGTTCCTGCTGCCATCAATTGTAGGCGCTCTGACCGTTTACTTTTCAAGAATTGAGAACGTGAAATCGATAATTTACCGTTGTTGTGCGCCCTGGATACCAATTTTTGCATTTTTTTTTATTACTTTAATATTTAACATTGAAGGCTGGCCCTGTTTGCTGATGATCCTTCCCGTTTTTCTATTTGCCGCCACTGTTGGCGGACTTATCGGCGGATATCTAAAGCTAAGGCAGAAAGAAAGTAAAATGTATATCTCCGTTTTGACACTCTTGCCGCTATTTGTTTCCCCGATAGAAAATTACATCGGAGCAAGTACCACCCCATACACAGCACACACATTTATCGATATAAATGCACCTGCAGAACGAATTTGGGATAATGTTACCAGAGTAACTGAAATCAGTAAAGAACAAGATAAGGGCTGGCTGACGCGATTATTGAATTTTCCAAGGCCTGTTAAAGCAGAATTAAATTATGAAGGAATTGGCGCCTATAGGGAGGCTATTTTTACAAACGGACTTGTTTTTCATGAAACGGTTACTGAATACATTGACAATAAAAGAATGTCGTTTACCATAAAAGCCCTCCCCCATGAAATCCCATTGACTACTATGGATGAACATTTGGTGGTCGGCGGGAGGTATTTTGATGTGTTAAATGGAACTTATGAACTGGAAAAATTATCAGAAAACAACTACCGGCTTCACCTTTGGAGTAATTTTAAATTAACTACAACTTTTAATTTTTATGCCAGCTGGTGGGCTGATGCTATTATGAGAGATATACAAAACAATATCCTCCAAATTGAAAAGAAAAGAGCTGAAGAAATTAATTTGATGCGGTGATTTATCGCAAACGGTAAACAATCACAAAAGACTCAATAGTTCAGATGTACATGTTATTAAGATTTTTATATCGAAACAGTATGTGCACATTGATTATGGTTTTAACTTGTTTTTTAGCATGCCATCAAAAAGTAAATGGATTAAAATATCATGATTTTGGCAAGGAAAACACACAGCTGGTAACCGGTATCAGAGACAGCATCCGCAACTGGATTAAAAAGTTCGCCATGTATCCTGATAGTTATGAACCGGAAAGCTGGAACGATTTTAACCATTTAGCGAGTGGTTCGCGGTATATTGATACAACCGAAATTCTCAATCGCATTGTAGTTTCATATGGAGCTGACAGCTTGAAAAGGGAAATTAAACCGCTCCGGATCTATCATTACCTTCACACCTACCGGCTTAAAACTATTCGCGGAGATACGGTACGGTACACGCACCGGTTTCAATTGCAATACGATATGCATGTTCAGGCTGTGGATACATCATTTGGTATGCGAGCATATGTTGTTTATCCGGATGATATAGGGTCCTGGCTTGCCGCAAACGGCCGGCCCCTCTCCGTCTCAGATACGACGGATGCCTTTACACCCTATCGAAAAGCCCTATGGGCCCTGGACTTCGAAATGGACACCATACGCGACAGATGGAGATATCCTGGTGAGCGGAAAGAATACCAGGTGACAGAAAGTATTGATTCACTTTATGAAGCATACTTCCATAAATCCTTTCGGATAAAGTGAAAAATGCATACTCCTCCCCTGTTGCTGCAAGAACTTCTAAATCAAAATAGCAGTCTACATTTATTTTAAGGATTTGTTTCCCCGCTCATCCATCTCTTCATCTTTGCATCAAGCACTGAGAGTGGAAGACAACCGTCGTCAAGAATTTCATCGTGAAACTTCCTGATATCAAATGCAGCACCCATCTTTTGAGCTGCCTCATTGCGCAGTTCACGAATCCTTAATTGACCTATTTTATATCCCAGCGCTTGTCCGGGTATGGCCATGTATCGTTCAATTTCAATTGTAATTGCTTCCTTGCTCTCCCCTTCATTTTCAAGCGAAAATTCA
>DASUFP010000013.1:0-6748 GCA_036274495.1 Bacteroidia bacterium | reverse complement strand
CCTCGGCGAAGGCCGCGTCGTGCTGGCGCCCCTCGCGCCACTTGATCTTGCCCGCGCCGGCGGCGGCGGCGAGGCCGCTCGCGGCGACGACGAACGCCACGGACCACAGGATCGGCTTCATTTCACTCCTCCCAATCACATTCACCCCCCGTTGGCACGTGAACAAAAGAGGCAGCCAACGATTACCGCTATTTCCCCGAACCCGATCTGGCACCGGTTATAGTGAGCAAATCACAAATTGAAGCTGTAAAAGCTTCCATGCCTGCGTTACCCAGGTCATTGTTCAAAAAATATACGACCGATTATCAGCTCTCAGCGTATGATGCAGGGGTAATTACCGAAAACCGTGATTTTGCCTTGTATTTTGAACGTTTAACCACTTTTACAAAACAGTATAAAGCAGCAGCAAATTGGATGATTGGCCCGGTAAAATCATACCTGAATGAAAAAGCCATTGAAATTGCAGGTTTTCATCTGGAGCCAAAATCAATTGCTGTGCTAATTGAATTAGTTGAATCGGGAAAAGTAAGTTTCACCAGCGCATCTCAAAAAATATTTCCCGAGATGATTCTGCACCCCCAAAGCAATCCGATGGAAATTGCCGAAAAAATGAATCTTGTGCAGGAAAGTGATGTTTCCGCACTGGAATCAATCGTTAAAGACGCTATTTCCAGATTTCCCGAAAAGGTAGCAGAATATAAAAGCGGAAAGACCGGACTGATTGGACTCTTCATGGGCGAAGTGATGAAACTGAGTAAAGGCAAAGCTGATCCTAAAATCGCTAATAAATTGGTTAAGGATCTGCTTGATCAGTCGAGCTGACACCGGCGACTCCATCGTCATAAAACTGAAATGATCCATTTCTGCAAGCGCCTTCTAAAAGTAGCCACAGCCGGTTTCCTTGTAATGATTGTTCCGGGAAATTTGCAGGCTCAGGATTATTTTCAGCAGCGGACAGACTATTTGATTAAAGTAAAGCTCGACGATCAAAACCATGAACTACACGCATCCGAGCAGTTAATTTACCACAATAACTCTCCTGACACTTTAGGTTTTATCATTTTTCACCTTTGGCCGAATGCGTACAGCAGTCGTCATACTGCCCTTGCCAAAGAACAAATGAAAACCGGTGAAAACGGATTGTTTTTCAGTCAAAAAAATGAGCAGGGATTTATTGATAGTCTTGATTTTAGTGTTGCAGGTATACCCGCCAGATTTGTACCCGATTCCATTAACAGTGATATAGGAACACTTTTACTGCCGCAACCGTTATTACCGGGCGACTCAATAGTAATAACCACTCCGTTCCATGTTAAAATACCGGATGCATCGTTCTCACGACTTGGCCACAATGGTAAACAATATCTGATTACACAATGGTATCCAAAACCTGCCGTTTATGACAAAAATGGCTGGCATGCGCTTACGTATCAGGACCAGGGTGAATTTTATTCTGAATTTGGTTCATTCCGGGTTTCAATAACACTACCCCAAAATTACGTAGTAGGGGCCACAGGAGTGCTTCAGGATACATCGGAACGTAAGTGGCTTATGAATTTAGCGAAAGAAACTGCTTCATATAACAGCTTTCCTGACAGTTTACCCAAAATTCCCTCCTCAAAACAGTTTAAAACCATTACATTTTACCAGGACAGTATCCATGATTTTGCTTTTTTTGCCGACAAACGCTATCACGTTTTATATGATACAATTTCGATACCCGGTACCGGTAAAACCATTGAGAGCTGGACGTTCTTCACCAACAGGAAAGCCTCTATTTGGATGAAGAGCAATGTTTATATAAAGAACACCATTCAATTTTATTCTCAGCGGTGTGGCCCTTATCCTTATTCTGCTGTAACTGTTGTTGACGGCCTTTCGGCAAAAGGTACAGAAATGGAGTACCCTATGATAACCGTGATAGGAACACCTGCCAATAATTTTATGCTCGAAGATGTTATTGTCCACGAGGTTGGTCACAATTGGTTTTACGGCATTATAGGATCAAATGAGAGAGATTATGCCTGGATGGACGAGGGAATAAATTCAGCTTACGAACAATGGTATACCGAATTTTATAACAAGAAGCCGGGTGAAAATGATTTGGGCGGTTTTAATGGCTTTGTGAAGGCGTTTATAGGTGCTAACCGACTGACATTCGCAGAAGGTGAACTTATAAAATACAGGGCTTCGGCGTTCAACCACCACGATCAGCCTATATCGATTACATCCCTTGATTTTACTCCGCAAAATTATGGTCATATCGTATACGCAAAGACTGCGGTCGTATTTAATTACCTGAGATCTTATCTTGGAGATTCACTTTTTATCAGTTGCATGAGGGAATATTACCGTCAATGGGCTTTTAAACACCCCGGTCCAGATGACATGCAAGCCATATTTGAGAGTACAAGCGGACAATCATTAAGCTGGTTTTTCGATGGGATGATTAAAAGTTCTGAAACTACCGATTTGAAACCGAAACTGTCAGATAAGTCGGGTAAATTTTACGTTAAGGAAAAAGGAGCCGTTTCGCCACCGGCACCCTATGCGGTTTATTCAAATGCAGAGAAAACATCCGCCGGATTTATTTCACCGGATTCTGCAGTGGTATATGGTGAAGGAGCAGATGCAATTCAAATTAACCATCCCTTTTTGCCCGACGTCAATCCGAGAAACAATACTGTAAAAACATCAGGAATATTAAAATCAGCTCCGCATGTACATTTACGAATGAAACCTACACTGGCAGAAACCGGTGCCGATTATCCCCTGACCATTTTACCTGTTCCGGCCTGGAACAACATCAATGGATTTATGGCCGGCGCAGTACTATCAAACATCAGTTTAATTCCTAAACGGACCGAATTTACTATTACACCGTTATATGATATTACTCATGGAACCCTGAATGGTTGCTTTAAAGTTGACTACTATATTTATCCTGGGAAAGGAATTTTTGATGCTGTTACCTTATCGGTAAGCGGCAAACAGTTTGGACTGGAATCAGATGTCACGTTTCCTGCTTTTCCTGAATTGAGTTATGATTTACTCTCTTACAGTAAAATTGAACCTATGATAACTGTTGATTTTAAAAAACAGCATCCCAAGAGCACTCTACAGCATTCGGTGTTAGTACGTTCAGTTTTCATTAAACAGGATGAGATAGTTTATAATTATGACGGTACCGATTATATTCCGGAAAAAACATCCGCTGGCCTCACGTTTAATGAGGTAAATTATCTTTTAAGCAACAGCCGCCCTGTTGATCCCTTTCAGGTAGCGGCCACACTGGAGCAGGGACCTAATCACCTTAAATCAGCCATTACTTTTAACTATACCTTCTCATATGCAAAGTTTAACAAGGGACTTCATACCAGAACATTCTTCGGGGGATTTATCAAGAATAACGAACATGAACGCAACTATAATTTCAAGATGGATGGATGGAGTGGAAGCGACGATTACAAATACGATGGCTTGTATTTTGGGAGAACCGACGGGGATGGATTTTGGAGCCGGCAATTTTTAGTAAGGGATGGTGGTTTTAAAGCACCAACAGCCGTAGGTCAAACTGCTGATTGGTTGGGTGCAGTAAATTTCACAGCTGACCTGCCGTTACCACTGCCAATAAGTTTGTTTTTGGATATTGGAACATACAAAGGGATAAAAAAAGTATTCCCGGATATCGGTAATACAGTAATGTATGACGGTGGAATTTGTATTTCGCTCGGGGAGGATTTTTTTGGCGTTTACCTGCCAATATTTTATTCCGACGATATAAGAACAGCATATGATGCCAATGATGTAAGCCGATCGGAAACCATAAGGTTTGTTCTGAATATAAACAAACTATCTTTGCAACATATCCGGAACACCCTTTTGAAATGGATTTAAGACCTGGAAAAAAAATATATTTTATCTCAGATTTTCATCTGGGCGCACCTGATCCTGTTAAAAGCCTTGAACGGGAAAAAAGGATTGTCAGGTGGCTGGAGATGATAAAAAATGAAGCGGCTGAAATTTATCTGCTAGGCGACGTTTTTGATTTTTGGTTTGAATACAAAAGAGTGGTGCCGAGAGGGTATGTGCGATTACTGGGTAAACTGGCTGAATTATCAGACGCGGGAGTCAAAATACATTATTTTACCGGTAATCACGACATGTGGGTGTTTGACTACTTGCCAGCTGAAATCGGTATGACCCTGTATAGAAAACCTGTTACGCGAACCATTAACGGAAAAACGTTTTATATCGGACACGGTGATGGTTTGGGACCCGGAGATCACAGTTATAAATTCATCAAAAAAGTTTTTGCCAATCCTGTTTGTCAGTGGTTGTTTGCAAGGCTTCATCCTAACTTCGGAATAGGGCTTGCCAATTACTTTTCACGAAAAAGTCGAATCGCAACAGGTACCGCCGATGAAAAATTTCTGGGAGAAGAAAATGAATGGCTGGTAATTTATTCCAAAGAAATTTTGCAGAAGGAACATTTTGACTTTTTTATTTTCGGACACAGGCATTTGCCAATAGATATGCCTTTACCCGAAGGTAGCAGGTACCTTAATTTAGGAGAATGGATCAATCATAATACCTATGCCGAATTTGATGGTACATCATTGCTTTTAAAAACATTTGAAAGTTGAATGCATGAACTTTTTCATTTCTTGCTGACAACCCTTTCACGCAATTCACGTGCCGTCAGGCTGCTGCCATCATGACTCCATCCGGGAGGACCTAATACATAGTTAAGTCGTGCTTTTAATGGAATTCCGGGTTTTCTTACATCCCTGAAAATTGCTTGGAACTCATGAAATACGGTGTTCAAGGGAGTTGGATTTTCGAGACTTTTGGTGAGTCCGAATGTTGCCGGTTCGTTGGGTAATTCTTCCTGAAAAGTCCCAAACATCCTGTCCCATATAATAAAAACCATTCCCATATTTCTGTCCAGATACAAGGGGTTGCTTGCATGATGTACCCTGTGATGTGAAGGGGTGACCATAAACCACTCCAGGAATCCAAGTTTGTTGATGGTTTGCGTATGTACCAGGATCCCGTAAATCTGCGTCGCAGAATACATAAAAAGGATATCGACACCCCTGAATCCGGCAAGTGCCAGCGGAATAAAGTATAAGAAACGATACAACGGCTGAAGCACCGATGATCTGAAGCCCACAGTAAGATTGAACTCTTCCGATGAATGATGAGTTACATGGATTGCCCAAAACAACCTGCAATAATGATCCACAACATGAAGCAGATAATACATGAAATCCTGGGCAATAAGTAACACTACCCAGTATACAATTACATTTTCAAAATGAATAACTGCAATTGAATAACAGTAGGTCAATGCAAATAATGAAACGCCCCTCACCAGCAAATCAAGACCCATATTAGCCAACATCAGGTAAAAGTTCGTGAAAGTCCCTTTGACAGAATATAAGTTCCGGTTTTGAATATTACTGAATATGACTTCAACACCAATCACAATCAGATAAAGCGGTGTTGTAAGGGCAATTAAGGACGACTCTCTTATGGATTCCAAACTTTCAGTCATGGCCGCAAAAATAACCTACAAAAGATGATTGGAAAATGAGTACGTGCTTATTTAGCAATTTAAATTATAAAATACTGATTATCAAAATATTGTGATATTAATGATCTTTTACCTATTTTAGTAAACTCTAACACAAAACACCCTATTTCCATGCAACCAAAAAAACTCTGTTTCCTCGTATCGGCGTTTATTTGCCTGATGACCGCAACTGCTTTTGCGGGACAAGCGGATTATAGTATTCTGTTTAAAACAGGAACTTTAATACCTGAATCGAATCTGGAGGATTTCATTACAGCTCCTCAGCCTGCTTCCGATCAGCAGTTCGATGGCAAATACTTCCGTCTGATCCAGTTTAATGCGATACCTACCGCCGCTCAAAAGGTAGAACTTGCGAATGCCGGTTTCAGGCTGATCAGCTATTTTCCAAATTTTGCCTTCTGGACAGAAATCCGAGCCAATGCATCCAAAGAAATACTCAGAAACTATGCAGTTAGGTCAGTGATTGATGTAAATCCAATCAACAAATTAGACAGAGAAATAGCTGCCGGTAATTTTCCCTCTTATGCTATGCACGGGAAAAATGAGATCGATCTACAGATTGGCTATTACAAAGGTTTGAACAGCGAAATGGTACAATCCGCTTTTACACACTCGGGATTCGAAATTGTACAACGTTACGATTATTCTTCCTGGATGGTGGTACGTGTACCGGTGACTAAAATTGGTGATATAACCGCAATGCCGTTTGTTGCTTCGGTGACAGCTGTGGCTCCTCCCTCAGAACCTGACGACGAACAAGCTCGGTCGCTGCACCGTTCCAGCACCATCAACCGAACCGATGCTCCCATAGGACGTCATTATTCCGGTGCAGGAGTTTCGGCAGCACTTGGTGATGACGGCCCTGTTGGTCCGCATATCGATTACCAGGGACGGATTGATCAATCGAACACCACAGCCAATGTTGGCAACCATGGCGACATGACGGTTGGTATATTAATGGGAGCCGGCAACATCGATCCAACCATAAAAGGAATGGCAACAGGTGCTTTCATTTATGTTTATGATATTGGCGGATACGCGCATGTGTTGAATTCGCCCTCATTAAATGCAAATCAGGGAGTAATGGTTACTTCCACTTCTTATTCACAAGGATGTAACGATTATACTACCGATACGCAAACCGGTGAT
>DASUFP010000012.1:0-48810 GCA_036274495.1 Bacteroidia bacterium | reverse complement strand
CCAAATACACCTCGCAGAACAAGCAGTCTTCGGTTAGTGCCTTTCCAGTCGACGCCGGCAAGTTTCAGTGTTGCCGCACTCAGAACAAAAGAAATACCGCATCTGAAAAAAACAATTTCCATTACCGGAAGATGGCTCACGGCTTTAATGAAAACATTCATCAAGGCAAACCAAAAAGTAGATGCCAGCATGTGCCTGGCTCCTTTAGATAATACCGGATTCGTTTCGATTTTTTCCAAGTCGGGCAAAAGTAATGGAATGTATTTCAAAAGGAGCACCCGACAGCACCGTAATCCCGGATGAAAATTATACTATTAAAAATCAATACATTATAAATTCTTTAGGAGCATGTTGCCGCAAACGACCTTCTTTATCGTAATATTGCAATATTAAAATATAACATCATGGGAGCATCAAAAACGGATCAATTCTCCGAACTTCAGAACAACCTGGCAAATATTGCACGGGCTATGGGCCATCCGGCACGTGTAGCCATTATCGAATACCTCTTAAAAGCGGATGCATGTGTGTGCGGCGATATTGTTGACGAATTGCCGCTGGCACAACCTACCGTTTCGCAACACCTCAAAGAGCTGAAATCGTGCAACGTTATTAAAGGTGAAACCGAAGGCAATTCGGTATGCTATTGCATCAACGAATCAACATGGAACTTTTTTAAAGAGTGGATGGAAGCAGGCAGCGAAAAAATGGCTGAGAAAAAGTGCTGCTGACCGGTTTTTGCACGAATCAGTTCCGCAATTCATTCGCTTTAAAAATTATAAAGAAACGAGTTGATGAAAAATATTCTTGTACTCTGTACAGGTAACAGCTGTCGTAGTCAGATTGCTGAAGGTTACCTGCGAACGTACGCCGGCGACAGATTGAACGTGTACAGTGCCGGTGTTGAAAAGCATGGTGTGAATCCGCTGGCGGTGGAGATTATGGCTGAAGCCGGTATAGATATTTCCGGACAAACATCAAACCTGGCAGATGAGTATACGGGAATTCAGTTCGATTACATTATAACGGTGTGCGACAATGCGAACGAGCGGTGCCCCTATTTTCCAGGGACAGCAAAACGGCTCCATCATAACTTTCCCGATCCTGCGAAAGCAACCGGTACCCGGGAAGAAATACGCTCCGCATTCAGAAAAACACGTAATCTGATTGACGCATGGATCAGGGATTTTACAGCAACTGAGTTGTGAAACGGTATCTTGCTGAATTTGCCGGCACTTTCGTAATGGTTTTTTGCGGAACAGGGGCAATCGTTCTCAACCAGCACCTGAATCACACGCTGGGAGGTGCCGGCATATCGATAGCATTCGGAGTGAGTGTTACACTTATGATATTGTTATTCGGCGGGATCTCCGGTGCGCACATCAACCCTGCTGTTTCTGTTGCCGTAGTACTAACCGGAAGTTTACCGCGAAAACAACTTATTCCTTATATAATAAGTCAGTTTGCCGGTGCCGTAGCGGCATCGGTAATCCTGAAGCAACTGGCAGGTCAGGGTTCCGGACTTGGTGCAACACATCCTTCCGGCACGTTAACTGAATCTTTTTTATTTGAAATTCTGTTGACCTTTATTTTGATGGGGGTTATACTGCTTACAGCGGGACGGCCTTCTAAATTAAACCGGTTTGCGCCCTGGTGCATTGGGCTTACGGTGCTGCTGGAAGCTTACTTCGCGGGACCGGTTTCGGGGGCCTCCATGAACCCGGCACGCAGCTTTGGTCCTGCAATGGTAACGGGCGCAAACGGTGATTTATGGTTGTACCTTATTGCTCCTGTTGCCGGAGCGGTGCTTGCCGCATTTTTATGGAAACGATTGTTAAACCGGTTGTAGCAGAACGAAGAATGACAATGGCAGGAAGCGGTAACATTTCAGAACAAAATTTGTATCTTGGTCTGCATGAAGCGCGTCATTCAGAAAGAACCTGTCAAAGCTGCTGAAGCACTCACAAGAATACAGCAGTTCTGTGCTTTTCGCGAACGGAGTGAGCGTGAGGTGACTATAAAACTCAGCAACTGGGGACTCACGAAAGAGGAATCGGTCCAGATTATTCAACGACTTCGTGAAGCGGGTTTTTTAAATGAAAATCGTTTTGCAGGGTCGTTTGCCGGAGGAAAATTCAGAACCCGCAAATGGGGCAAGGTTAAAATTAAAGCCATGCTCTCGGGCAGTATGGTGAGTGAAGAGGCCATCAGCAATGCGCTGAAACAGATCCCTGACAAGGAATACCAGCAGGAACTCGAACAGCTGATGATCAAAAAACTGGCTGTGTTAAATGAGTCTGACCCCACCAAGCGAATCGGTAAATTGGTGCGTTACGCTACCGGTAAAGGGTATGAACCCGACCTGGTTTGGAAACTTGCAGGTAAGCTGTTGCAGCGCTGATTGTTCCCGCATTTTTCCTACTTTTGCACCACTATGACTACAGACCAGCTAGCAGAATTAAGGGACAGAATCAATGCCCTGAGGAGGCATCTTTGACATCGACAAGAAGCTGCAGTTGTTAATTGAGGAGGAACAGCTGACACACGCACCCGACTTTTGGAATGACCCCAAACGGGCTGAGCGGATTCTCAAACAGATTAAGGAAAAGAAAACATGGACCGACAGCTACCGGGCGACGGCATCGGCTGTTGAAGATGCCGGTGTATTGCTCGATTTTTTTAAAGCGGGAGAGGTCACCGAATCCGAAGTCGATAACCAATACAACAAAGCATTAAAAGAGGTTGAAGACCTCGAATTTAAAAACATGCTTAGCGGCGAAGAGGACAATCTCGATGCCGTGCTCACCATTAACAGCGGCGCCGGCGGTACCGAGAGCCAGGACTGGGCCGAAATGCTTATGCGTATGTATGTACGCTGGGGCGAACGACATGGGTACAAGATTACAGAGATCGAACGCACCGATGGTGATGGTGCGGGAATTAAATCGGCAACACTCGAATTTGAAGGACCCTTTGCATACGGTTATTTAAAAAGCGAAAACGGTGTGCACCGGCTGGTGCGCATTTCGCCATTTGATTCAAATGCCCGGCGCCACACTTCATTCGCTTCGGTGTTTGCTTATCCGTTGGTTGATGACAACATTAACATCGAAATAAAAGACGCCGACATCAGCTGGCAAACATCCCGTTCGGGAGGTGCCGGTGGTCAGAATGTAAATAAGGTTGAAACCAAAGTACAGCTTACCCATCATCCGAGCGGTATTGTGGTAGTATGCCAGGTTGAACGTACGCAGGGTGGAAACAAAGAGCGGGCGATGCAGATGCTGAAGTCGCAGTTGTACGAGCTGGAAATCCGGAAGCGTAACGATGCGAAAGCGGCAACCGAAGCAACCAAGAAAAAGATTGAGTGGGGATCACAAATTCGCAGTTATGTTTTTCATCCTTATAAACTTGTCAAGGATTTGCGTACCGATTATGAAACTAGCGACGTACAGGGAGTAATGGATGGCGAACTCGACGAATTTATGAAAGCGTGGCTGATGGAAAACGCACAGGCCGGATAACAGTACCCGCTGTTTTCTGCAGAACACAAATGAAAAATATGGTTTCCGCTATCGTTACATTTAAAAACAGAAAACAAATTTGATTACCATCTATCATAAGAGCAATTGTTCCACTAGTCTGAAGGTGCTGTCGCTGATCAAAAGCAACATCAAAGGGCCTGTACGGATCATTGAGTATCTTAAAGAAATTCCGACACAAAAAGAATTGAAGGAACTTGTAAAAATGCTGGGTATAAAACCCGAAGGGCTGGTTCGCAAAAAAGAGCCGTTGTACAAGGACGAATATGAGGGCAAAAAAATAACAGGTGCCGGGTGGATCAAAATACTTTCACAGCATCCTATATTAATTGAAAGGCCTGTTGTGGTAAAGGGAACAAAAGCTATTATCGCACGGCCGCCCGAAACAGTTCTTCCCTTTCTTGGAATTAAAAACAAATAAGACTATACAGGATCATTCTACCTAAAAAATTACAACCAATAAAATTAAAATGTTCAGAACCGAAAAAGATACCATGGGACAGGTACAGGTCCCTGCCGACCGTTACTGGGGAGCTCAAACGCAGCGCTCAATTGATAATTTTAACATTGCCCGCGATACCAACCGCATGCCTATAGAGGTGATACGCGCTTTTGCCTATCTGAAAAAGGCCGCAGCTTTAACCAACCTTGACGCCGGAGTGCTTTCAAAAGAAACATGCGATTTGATTTGTAAGGTGTGTGATGAAATCATTGACGGCAAACTCGACGGTGAATTTCCGCTTGTAGTTTGGCAAACCGGATCGGGTACGCAGTCGAATATGAATGTTAACGAGGTGATAGCTTACCGCGCACATGTACTCAGCGGCGGCAAGCTTACCGATGAAAAAAAAGTGATTCATCCCAATGATGACGTAAACAAATCACAATCGTCGAACGATACGTTTCCGACAGCAATGCACATAGCTGCATACAAAATGCTTAACGACGTTACCTTACCGGGTATCAGGAAACTGAGACAAACCCTCGCTGCAAAATCGGCTGCTTTCATGAATGTTGTTAAAATAGGAAGAACCCATTTGATGGATGCCACGCCGCTTACACTGGGTCAGGAACTTTCGGGATACGTATCGCAACTCGATCACGGCATAAGAGCCATTGAACACACCCTGCAGCATCTTGCCGAGCTGGCGCTGGGCGGAACAGCGGTGGGCACCGGAATTAACACCCCCAAAGGGTATTCGGTGAATGTTGCCAAACACATTGCCGCATTAACGGGACTTCCCTTTGTTACCGCTGAAAATAAATTTGAAGCACTGGCCGCCCATGACGCGATTGTTGAATCGCACGGCGCTTTAAAAACGGTGGCATGCAGTATGATGAAAATTGCCAACGACATCCGGTTACTTGCTTCCGGTCCGCGGTGCGGCATAGGAGAAATAAGCATACCCGATAACGAACCCGGATCGTCGATAATGCCGGGGAAGGTTAATCCCACGCAGAGTGAAGCAATGACAATGGTTGCCACCCAGGTGCTGGGTAACGATGTTGCCATTAATATCGGCGGTGCTACAGGTCATTTTGAACTGAATGTATTTAAGCCGGTAATGATTTATAATTTCCTGCACAGTGCCCGGTTAATTGGAGAGGTATGTGTTTCGTTTAACGACAAATGTGCCGAAGGCATCGAGCCTATTCACGAGAACATCCGTAAAAACCTGGAGAACTCACTCATGCTGGTAACGTCACTGAATACAAAAATCGGCTATTATAAAGCAGCCGAAATTGCACAAACAGCGCACAAGCAAGGCAAAACACTCAAGCAAACCGCAGTTGATCTGGGCTACGTTACGCCCGAACAGTTTGATGAATGGGTGCGTCCCGAAGATATGGTGGGCATGTAAAAGCCGGACGGGCCGGCAGATTCTTATGCGCGGTATTTGTACTTTCGTTTTAATCTAAAACCGGAAATACGGTGATATTAATTAAAAACGCTACACTGGTTAACGAAGGCGCTATTCGGGTAACGGATGTGCTGATAAAGAATGGGCGCATTGAAAAAATAGGTGCGGGCATTTCTGTTGATTCGGCAGCACGTGTAACCGAGCTGGATGCTACAGGGCTCCATCTGTTTCCGGGCTGTATCGATGATCAGGTGCATTTCAGGGAGCCGGGGCTGACCCATAAAGGCGACCTGTTTACCGAATCGCGCGCTGCTGTTGCCGGAGGTGTGACAACGTTTATGGAAATGCCGAATACTATTCCCAACGCTCTCACTCAAGAGTTGCTGGAAGATAAGTACCGGCTGGCGGCAGAAAAATCGATTGCCAATTACTCGTTTTTTATGGGTGTTTCGAATAACAACCGCGACGAGGTCCTTAAAACCAATCCCGAAACTGTTTGCGGCATAAAGATATTTATGGGTTCATCGACCGGCAATATGCTGGTTGACGACAGCAATGTTTTGCATGATCTTTTTGCCAACGCGCCTACACTTATTTCGACTCATTGTGAAGATGAGAAAACAATCCGTCACAACCTGGCTGCATTTACTACGCAATACGGCGACGGACTGCTCCCTGAACACCATCCCCTTATCCGTTCGGCGGAAGCCTGTTACCTGTCGAGCAGTTTCGCTGTTGAACTTGCGAAGAAATACGGCACCAGACTGCACATTCTGCATATATCCACGGCACGTGAGACAGAACTGTTCAGCAACGACAAGCCGTTGAAGGACAAAAAAATTACCGCCGAAGCCTGCATTCACCACCTCTGGTTTTCGGATAGCGACTACAAACAGCTGGGCAACCGTATTAAATGGAATCCGGCTGTGAAAACCGCAGCCGATCGTAAGGGTATCTGGGAGGCGGTGCTGGATAACCGGATTGATGTAATTGCCACCGACCATGCGCCTCATACCTTATCCGAAAAGTCGCAGTCGTATGCCAAAGCTCCCGCGGGAGGTCCAATGGTTCAGCATAGTTTGATTGCCATGCTCGAAAAAAGCAGAGAAGGAATGTTGCCGTTGGAACGGGTAGCCGAAAAAATGGCACACGCCGTAGCCACCTGTTTCAGATTACGTGAACGGGGGTTTGTCCGTGAAGGGTATTATGCCGACCTGGTGCTGGTGGATATGAATAAACCGTATACCGTAACCGAAGACAACCTGTTGTATAAATGCGGCTGGTCACCGATGGAAGGCGTTACATTCGGTTCCTCGGTTACACATACTTTTGTGAATGGCAACCTCGTTTACAAAAACGGTAAAATAATTGAATCGGGGCCGGGAATGCGTCTCAGTTTTGATCCGCTGCACTAAATGAACATCAGAAAAGGATTCGTTGTAATAATGGCAATTCTGCTGTCTGCTTTTTTTTCATGCAGCCGCAGCGGCGACGAGGGTGCCGTTCCTCAGGGCATTATTGTTCCTGATTCTATGGTACAGATACTTACAGATATCCATATTGCAGAAAGCAGGTTGTTACTCAGCGGTGCAGGACAAGATGCTGTCCTTCCCAAAAAAGCATATATACACGAAGTGTTAGTGAATCATGGTGTGGATTCGGCCGCCTTTTACAACAGCTTTATCTATTACACCGACCACCCTCACCGTTTTGCCGCCATGTACGAAGAGGTGATAAACGAAATAAGCAAAAAGCAGGCGGAGGCCAATAAAAGCGAAGCAAAAGATTCTATACCATAAAAAAACCCCGATTGCTTGTCGGGGTTTTTACGTTTTAGCAGGCCGCTTTTTTATTTGCAGTATTTGTCGAGCCAGCTGAAAAATTCACGCTGCCAGAGAATACCGTTTTGCGGTTTCAGCACCCAATGGCTTTCTTCAGGAAACGAGAGAAAGCGTGCCGGAATATTCATCAGCCGTGCGCTGTTAAAGGCTTCCATTCCCTGTGTAATGGGTACTCTGAAATCGTGTCCGTTGTGGATCACCAGAATGGGGGTGTCCCAGTTCTGGACAAAGTTGCTGGGCGAAAAATCGCGGTAACTTTTAGGCATCGGGTTTTTCCAGTAGGGTCCGCCTAAATCGAAATCAGGAAACCAGACCTCTTCGGTAGAACCGTACATGCTCTCCAGATTAAAGACACCACAGTGCGCAATAAAGGCCTTAAATCTTTTTTCGTGATGACCTTCGAGCCAATAGACCGAGTAGCCGCCAAAACTGGCGCCAACTGCAGCCATATGTGATGCATCTACGTAAGGTTCCTTGCTCACATCATCTATAGCGCTAAGCAAATCACGCATCGCCTGTCCGCCCCAGTCGCCGGAAATTTCAAGATTCCATTGTTCGCCGAAAGAGGGAAGGCCTCTGCGATTCGGCGCTACCACAATATATCCGTTGGCAGCCATCATCTGAAAGTTCCAGCGATAGCTGAAAAATTGCGAAACGGTACTTTGAGGTCCGCCCTGACAATACAATATTGCAGGATATTTTTTTGAGGGATCGAAATTGGGAGGATAAATAACCCAGGTGAGAATTTCTTTTCCGTCGGTTGCTTTCACCATTCGTTTTTCCACTTTACCCAGCTTGATTTTCGAAAGCGCAACGCCATTGGTAAACGTAATTTGTTTGTTCGCGTTTCCTTTCAGATCGATGTGGTAAATTTCGGTCGGCGCCGAGATGCTCATGCGGGCTGCAACCATCACATCTTCTTTCTTAATCCGGGCAACCGAAAAATCGGTGTAATCGACCACATCCATTGTTAACTGATGAATTTTTACATCCGCTTTTGGGTCGGGGTTGAGCGACCAGAGTTGTTCAGTGGCATTGATGCCGGCAATAAAATAAATCAGTTTTCCTCCCGGCGACCAGGCGATTGCCGACGGCGTATAGTCGAAACCGGTAGTAAGTTCGGTAGTGGTTTTTGTATTCAGATCCATCAGCATAATCCGGTTTCTGTCGGCTTCATAGCCGGGTGTTTTCATGCTGAGCCAGATGATGCTTTTTCCATCGGGAGAAAAGGCGGGATTCATATCGTATCCCTCCATTCCTTTCGAAATGTTCTCGGTGGTAGCCTTTTCTGTGTCGTACACATAAATTTCGGAATTGGTAGACACCGCGTATTCACGGCCGCTCATTTTTTTACAGCTGTAAGCAATCTTTTTTCCGTCGGGGCTGATGGCTATTTGCTCGTCACCGCCGAATGGTTTCATAGGTGCATCAAAGTCCTCACCCAGCATAATATCGGTTGGGGCAGCCAGTTTTCCGTTTGCATAGGCGGCCGTAAAAATGTGGCTGCTGTTGGCATCTTCCCATTCATCCCAGTGACGGTACATGAGGTCGTCGTAAATCATGGCGTCGGCTTTGGGCAAATCGGGATAGAGGTCGTGGAGATCTTTTTTTGTTTTCACCTCTTTTGCAAACCAGATACGGGAGCCGTCGGCCGACATACCATAGGCCGAAATATCGCCGGTTTCCTGAGTAACCTGCAATTTATTGCTGCCATCGGGATCCATTTCCCAGATTTGCATGGAGCCGGACTGATTGGAGAGGTAGAGGATTTTTTTACCGTCGGGTCTCCACCGGGCCGAGTTGTCGTTCAAAGGACCTGCCGCTACCGGGGCAGGGGAGCCGCCGTTAGCCGGGACCACCCACAGGTCGTTGTTGCCCTTGTTTTCGCGGATGTCGTATGCCTTTACGCTGTAAACAACTGTTTTACCATCGGGCGAGAGCCTGGGTTCGGCCACGCGCTGCAGCGACCAGAGGGTTTCCGGCTTCATAACATCCTGGGAATAAACCGATTGAAATGTCAGAAGGGAGACACATAAAAGTAAGTTTCCGGGTTTCATAATGATACGTTTAGGGCGGCAAAGTTGGCAATTTATCTGAAAATCACTGCATCCCTTCCGGCCACACTCTCAAACCAGCCGGGTTCCCACCTCTTACTATTAATTGTCAGGCACTTATAAAAAATTGGATTATTCTAATACAATTGCAGTCCGCCACCTGAACGAATGGTTTTGCCCACCAAATCAGGGTGTTTGCCATTATTGCCGCCCATCTTTCAACAATTCGTCTATTTTTAGGTACCACAGAGTTGATTAACAGGTTATTAAAATCTTATCAAAATTTTAAAAAATCTCTTGTTTTTCACTATATAATTTACAATCTTTGTAGTTACCTGTGTCAGGTGGCGTTTGTTTCATTACGGCTGCTAACGGACATCGGGTATATGTTAAACAGAAAATACAAGTACTAAAAAATAACCACTGCCATGAGTAGAACTTCTACAAGGAAATCAAATTTCACCATCCGGAATGCTGCATTTGCACTGATCGGAGGAGCGCTTTTTACAGCGGCTTTCACTTTCGAATCGCAGGCACAAACGGCCTATTACGAGGGTTTTGACGAGGCTCCGGTTGTAGCGAGTACTCCTAACAGCGCTCCAACCTACCAGAATGAACTTCCGGTTCCAGGTGGTGCTTATACCACCCTGATGCCTCCGGGATGGCTCTCGGGTAAGTACGGGGTAGGTACCGATACCGACAACCGGTGGGACCGCTGCCGCTCAACCAGCAACCCCACCATTACCGCACGCACCGGTGTGGGTATGGCCCGTTACCTGGCCGATTACACCTCTTCGGGCAATGCGGCGTTTATTTCCTGCAGACAGCTCGATTACCGCGGATGGACAGTAGGAACCCCTACCGCAAGTTTTTATATGTACCGCGACAATACCGCAGGAACCGATTACATCCAGGTTTATGTTTCCAACCACCCCGATCCTGCGCAGGCTACCTATCTGCAGCTGCTTTCCGACGTTGGGGGTAACAGCCAGATCAACCGCTACAACGCTTCCGCACCTGCGGCTACTGCAAATACCTGGAACCAGTACACCTACAACATTCCGGTAGCTTCTATCCCTTCGGGAAGTCTTGACTCGGTTTACATTACCATCATCGGAACAGCTAACCTGGGCAACAATATCCTTATCGATGACTTTTCTGTTACCCATTACCCGCTCCAACAGACCTATTCTTCATCGGGATTAACATTCCAGAATACGGCTACTACGGCAAAAGGTAAATCGAAACAGCTGATTGTCGGAGGTGTTATTTATATGGATGGTGAAACTACCGCGTATACCGGCAACAATTTTGTATTTAACACCAATGGTTCCGATAGCCCGCCAAGTGATATCTGTGCCGCCAAGTTATGGTACACCGGAAGCACCAACACTTTTGATACACTCACCGCTACACTTGTTCAAAACATTGCAAATCCCTGGTTTACCAACTATACATTTACTACAGGGGTACCCTTGTTACATGGCGCAAACTATTTCTGGATTACCTATGATATCTGTTCCGGCGCAGTCTCCAACCACTGCGTGGATGCGGAATGGGTGAGTTTCGATGTGCAGCGGTCCAAAGCGGGCGTACTCGGCGCCGGCGGCGTGGCGTCACTGACGTTACCCGACACGGTGGGTATTTCTACCGGTATGTCGGTTTCGGGAACAAACGTTGCCGGAGGTGCACTGGTAAACGGATTCAGTTCGTCCACCGTTGTGACGCTGAACAATGCCAATACAGGCGGTGTCAACGGAACGGTTATTTTCTATAATACGTATACTCCTTCACCGCCTACATTACCCGGGTGCAGGCTCATTGACCTGGATTTCTGTATCGCCAGTATGACCGCAGGTACCAGCTGGGCCGGATATACCCACAACGACTATGTGTCGGGGGTAAAACTCAACGGTGATTCGGCCGCTAACCAGGGAATTTATACCGGTTGGCAGGCTTCGTTCCCCTTACCGGGCATTCAGACCAACAACTTTAACGTGAACGGACCCAATGCAGGCGACTGCGGTGCAAGCGGACCGTATCCCAATATTAAATGTCCGTTTACCACCCACCCGCCCGATTATGAATTATGGGCTCAGATACCCAAGCAGACCACTTCACTGAAGGCCGATGGAACCACCAACTATGTTTTACAGGCATGGGTGGGAACCTGGTACAGCAGTAACTACCTGGCTGCCTGGATTGATTTGAATAAGGATGGGGTTTTAAATGATAACCTGCTCATCTCTACTTACAGCGGACTTCCCGGAAGTGGCGGAGTAGTACAGCAGATTCCGCTTGGTACAGTAACAGCCGGATCACCTACTATCAATGTGACTTCTCTTCCGGGATGGGGCGGTTCCATCACAGTTGGAAAAGCCATCTGGGGACCGGGCATACCTGCCGGTACTACTATAACCGGTTGGGCTAGCCCTACCATCACCATGTCGCAGAATGCATCCGCAACAGCAACAAACAGTCCACTTTATATTGGATTTGTAGGCGGCGAAAAAATTTACCAGTCGGGCCCGCTGAACAACGGAGCTAACTTTGTTGCCAATTTCTGTATCCCCTCCAACGCCTCCAGCGGTAACATACGTTTCCGTCAGCGTGAAGTATATGCTACTTCCAGCATCAATTCCTGTCAGGGCTATACCTGGGGTGAGACGGAAGATTATATAGTAACAGTAGTTCCGCCCTGCAACGGTTCAGCTTTCGGAGCGCCTCCCGGATACAATAAGGTATGGCTCGGCTTTACCGACGACTGGGATAACCCGATCAACTGGTGCGGCGGAATACCTTCACTTTCCGACAATGCCTTTGTTCCTAAATTCGGTGCAGGCGGACGTCCCGGTGATTATTCTCCCGTAATTAAAGCGAATGTAACGGCTACAGCAGGCAGACTGCGTATACAGGCTACTGACTCTATTACCATAGATGCTTATACCAGCAGTACCCTTACCATTGCCGATTCACTCATTATTGAAAACAGCTCGAAACTTAAAGTAGTCAGCGACCTGCGCAAGGATGCGGTTATCAGTAACGGTACTTTATCGTTACCTACCTTCTTTGCTCCTTTCCGTGATGGTGTAAAAGTGCGTGCCTTTATAGTAATGCGTCCGAGTGACTTTGCTGCTCAGGGAGTCATTCCGGGTGACATCATTGATACCCTTTTCTTTGAGGTGCAGCGTCTCAATACAGCATTCCTCACGGCATATAACAACGTAACTATTAAGTATTCTCTGGTCACACCTCCGGTTTCATTCCTGCCCGGAGCATTCGGATCTATTCCGGCATATGGATCAGGACCCTGGACCATATTCAATGGAAACATTCCGGCTACAGGGCTGGCGGCAAATGCCTTCACAACCATGACCATTCCGTTGACACCCGGATCATTTGTTTATCCGAATACTACGCAATGGTTCATGTTTGAAATATGCTATGACAACAACGGTGCTGCAGGCGGCGGAACCTTTAACTTTAAGCATACGCAGATTATTGGTTCAAACCTGTTCGCAATTGTCTACGGAACACCCGGAGCGGCAGCTTGTTCTATGATTCCTAATGATCCGGGAAACCCGGCCACATGGCAGGTGAACTCCTATCGTCCGAACATTACGTTCCGTGTCCGCAGGCCTTATGCGAAATATCCGATTGAAGCCCGTAAGAACTGGGTGAACGATGGTTCGTTTATCGCCGGATTAAGCCGGGTCACTATGACGGGAGCCAACCTGGTTGGTACGCCGGGCATCAATGCCCAGGTTATAAGCGGGGCCAATTCCACAACCTTCTACGACCTTACCATTAACAACAACTCGCACGTTACACGTAAAACAGATTTCACCGTTACCGATACGTTGTACCTCCAGAACGGACGACTCAAACTGGATAGCGGTACAGTGCATCTCACCAATCCTGCCCTTTCGGGACTGCGGGTGCTCAACGGATTCCTGCAAAGTGAAACAGCACCTGCAGGCGGATTGTTCTACGGTAACTTCCACTGGGATATGACGGGTACATCACTCCCATCTTCCCGTACCATACCATTTGTAACTAACGGTGGTGTATATGTGCCGGTAACGTACAACATGACAGCCGGAAACCACAATACAACATTTGCCACTTACGCCACATCGGCTGCCAATGCACCATTGCCTAACCATACGCCGGGCCCTCCAGGACCGGTGGTATCTAACGTTAACGGCTATGCGACAGGTACCGATAACAGTGCCTATATGGTTGACCGTTACTGGAAAATTTACAATTCAACACCCGCAGGCGCAACGGCTGACCTTACCATCAGCTGGGCTGCGACAGAAAACGCGGCACTTGGTGCTTCACCTTATGCCGGTCAGCGCTGGGTAGCCAATGCAGGTTCCACTACTCCGGGTGCAGGATGGGAATTCCCATTCCTTGCCGGTCAGATGCCTGCTGCCACCAATGTTCAGATTCCGGGCTTCAACCTCTTTAACGATAACATCTGGTGGGCGGTAGTCCGCGATATCAATCCATTGCCTGTAGAACTGCTTGACTTTACTGCAAAGCCTGTAGGACAGCGTGTGAGACTCGACTGGGCAACTGCCTCTGAACTCAACAATGACAAATTCGTGATTGAGCGTACCGTCAACATGAGCGACTGGTCGTTTATTGACGAACTGAGAAGCCGTGGCAACAGCAGCATTACGCAAACCTATCAGACATGGGATGAGAATCCTGTAAATGGATTGCAATACTATACACTGCGTCAGTACGACTTAGGCGGCAGACTTACCAGCTACGGACCGGTAGCAGTGGATATGACCCGTAAGCAATTCGGAATTGTTTCGGCTACCGTAACACACTCTACTCAGGGCGTATCGCTCATATTTAACTACGACAGCAACGAACCTTACACTGTTCAGGTGGTTGATATGATGGGCCAGGTAGTTGCGGCTTCTTCCAACAACCCTGCTTCGCCGGGATTAAACGTGATGGACATTAAAGCAAATCTTGCTTCCGGTATTTATCAGGTTATTCTGCGCAACAGCACACAGGTTGATACCAGGAAGATTTTCTACTAAGACAAAATAACCCTTTAAACGACAAGGCCCCGGAATTATCCGGGGCCTTTTTTATATTGGATTTTTTTAGGCATTTACAAATCATATGCCTAACTTTAATCACACTTCTGAGCGCAGACTCCCCCAATGATGCGTACTGTTTTACAATCCATAGTAATTTCCGGCTTGTTGCTTTTTGCGGCCCTGCCATCACACGCGCAGGTGGTTTACAATGAGGGTTTTGATGGGGCGCCTTTGGCGGCCGCTACTCCGGTAAGTTTTCCCCCTTATACAAATCCGGTCCCCTTTCCCGGTGGTTCATTCACACTCACATTGCCATATGGGTGGACAACCGGCACAATAGGTACCAGTCTGGACCCCGACAACAGGTGGGATCGCTGCAGAGGCACGTCAAATCCCTCCGTGGTGGCGAGAACAGGTAATGGAATGATCCGTTACCTGTCGGATTATACCAACACGGGAGAGTCGGCTTATTTAGCAACACGCAGATTTGATTACCGTGCCTGGAATTCCGGTGCACTCACCGCCAGCTTTTATATGTACAGGGATGCTGCAGCAGGTTTTGACAGCATAAGGGTTTTTATTGCAAACAACCCCGATCCGGTGGCAGCAACGTATATATCCTCACCGTTACCCGATGCAGGAGGATACACTGCCATTTCGCGGCTTTGCACCCTGTCGCCATCCGCAACAGCTAATACCTGGAATCAGTATACGTATTCCATCCCGATTGCCTCTGTTCCGGTTTCAAACAGGGATTCGGTGTATGTTATTATTGTCGGTTATTCGGGATGGGGAAACAATATCTGCATTGATGACTTTTCTATCACCGAGTATCCCGAAATTCAAACATATGTTTCAGGAGGTATTGTATACCAGAATATTTATACAACAGGCGTAGGTGCAACTAACCAGCAAATTGTAGGTGTTCAGATCAATATGGAAGGCGATGGTGTTCCATTTACTCTGGGGAATGTAGTGTTTAATACCAATGGAACAACCAATGCCGCCGGCGACATTGCGAATGCGAGGTTGTGGTATTCGGGTGAATCTGAAACATTCGATACACTTTCGGCCACGTTGATAGGCACCGTTGCAAGTCCATGGCTCACCAATTATACCTTCAACGGACCTGCTCTTCAATTGGGAATTAACAATTTTTGGATCACCTATGATATTCAGTCCGGTGCTACATCGGGACATGAAGTGGATGCCGAGTTTGTAAGTTTCGATTTGCAACGGTTTAAGACGGGCTCGGGAACTGCCGGTACAAACTCCCTTACCGTGTCGGATACATCAGGTTTAGTGACCGGGATGAGTGTAAGTGGTACCGGAGTTGCATCCGGCGCACTTATTACCGGTTTTTCTTCTCCGACAACAGTTATACTTAATTCATCAAATACCGGAGCAGTATCAGGAACAATTACCTTTTATAATAACTACACTCCGACAGTTGTCACACTGCCAGGAAACAGAATTATCGATTTGACATACTGTATCCCAATTCGATTTCAGTATTGTTGTTATTCATATTTGAATTGCAATAATGATTTTATTTCAGGAGTACGTCTTGACGGAGATTCGGCAGCAACAAAGGGTATTTATACCGGTTGGCAGCCCTGCTGGCCTCTTCCCGGAAATCCTACAGGACACTTCAACTCGAATCCGGGCTGGTATGGCGATTGCGGATTAGGTGGAATGTATCCAATGGCACAATGCCCGTTTACCAAACATCCCGGTGACTATGATCTTTTTTTACCCGAAGTGGGTACTTCCGCCTCACTTAAGGCAGACGGCACAACCAATTATCAGATTCAGACATATATCGGTAACTGGTACAATTCCAATTATATCGCAGCTTTTTTGGATATGAACAGGGATGGCAACTTTAACAGCAATCTGATGATTTCCACGTATACTGCTTCACCAGGAGCTTCAGGTGCTGTACAGATGATTCCAACGGGAAATCTTACTGTCGGATCTGCAATTGTTTCTTTAGCAACCTTACCGGGCTGGGCGGGTTCCATTGCGGTTGGCCGTTCTATCTGGGGCCCGGGAATTCCAGGGGGTACAGTAATTACAGGATGGGCATCGCCGGTTATTACAATGTCGAATCCGGCTTCCGCTACACTTGTAAACAGCAAAATTTATATTGGTTTTCCGGGAGGAGAAAAAATATTTCAAAGCGGGCCACAAGTAAGAGCTGCAATGGTACCTGCGGATTTTTGTATACCAACTACGGCTGCAAGCGGTACCATGCGTTTACGGGTTATAGAATTGTATGCTAACTCCAATATACAGCCATGCGCCTCTGCTCAATACGGTGAAACAGAAGATTATATTATTGGGGCATTGCCTGCATGTAATTCACTGGCATTTGGGGCGCCATCAGGTTATAATAAAATATGGCTGGGATATTCGGATGACTGGGACAACCCGTATAACTGGTGTGGCGGAATCCCCACAACATATGATAATGTGTTTATTCCAAAATATTTAGGAGGCCCGGCGCCGGGCCGACCGGGTCCTCACTCACCTGTTATACATAACGGCACACTGGCCTCAGCAGGTAAATTACGCATTCAATCATCCGATTCTCTAATTGTTAATTCTTATAATTCGGGAGACTTAAGTATTGCCGATTCTCTTATCATAGAAAACGGATCTTTGCTCAAAGTAAAAAGCGCCTATGCCGACTCCGCCCGCTTCAGCAATGGCGTTATATCAGCTCCGACTTTTTATGCGCCGTTCAGAGACGGACAAAAGGTTCGGGCATTTTATGTACTCAGTTATGCGGACTTTGTGAACGAGCATATGGTGGCAGGGGATGTCATTGATACATTGATAATGCATGTTCAACGTCAGGTTACTGCTTTTAATAATGGTTTTACTAATGTTACAATCAAATATTCTTTGGTTACTCCTCCTGTAAACTTCCTGCCCGGGGCATTAGGTAGTATTCCACCTTATGCATCAGGACCCTGGACGATATTCAGCGGAAACATTTCAGCTGACGGAACGGCAGCCGGCGGATATACCACTCTGCGTATCCCGCTTATCCCCGGCTCTTTTGTGCTGCCAAATACGTTTCAGAGTTATTTGATAGAAATTTGTTACGACAGTAATGGTGCAGCCGGATCGGGTATATTGCAGCCAAGAAACACACAACCAATGATTGGCCGTCATACCTATGCGATACTTTATGGTAACCCTGCAATACCGGCTTGTTCCATGGTGCCCAATGATATTTCAAATCCGGCTACCTGGCTGGTCTCTCAACTACGACCAAACATTACATTTAAGTATCACCGGCCATACAGCGAATACAATGTGGAAAAACGTCGTGAATGGGTGAACAACGGCACCTTCGTTCCGGGATTCAGTAAAGTATCCATGACCGGAGCAGATGCATCCGGAGTGCCAAACACATACCCGCAAAACGTTAGCGGTACATCACCAACAACTTTTTACGATCTGAAAATTGACAACACACAACATGTTACCCGCAAGACGGATTTTACCGTTACCGACAGTTTGATACTTGAAAACGGATACCTGAAACTGGACAGCGGCACCGTAACACTAACCAATGCAAATGCTAACGCGTTGAAGGCAGTTAACGGAAAGCTGTTGAGTGAAACAGCACCTGCTGCAGGAATGTATTATGGTAATTTCAGGTGGAACATGACGGGCGCAACGCTGCCTCAGACCTACACCCTGCCGTTTGTGAACAATGCGGGTGTGTCGGTACCGGTAACATATACGGCTCAAACCGGGACACACGATGTTACGTTTGCCACCTACGGCACCGGCGCCGGCAACACACCGCTGCCGCAAGAGTCGTTCGGATACCCCGCACCTGTAGTAGGCAACATCAACGCTTTTAATGTAGGTGTAAACAACAGTATGAATATGGTTGACCGGTATTGGAAGATATACAACAGCAGTTTGCCTGCAGAAGCGGATATAACGCTTCGTTATGCGCCTTCGGAACAGGCAACAGGCGGTAACACCAATATGCTTTCGCAACGCTGGGTACAGAACGCCGGATCGGTTACTCCGGGTCCGGGATGGGAGCTGCCGTTTATATCGGGACAATCGTTTGTTCCCAACGCCGTAACAATACCCGGCTTTACCTCATTTGGTGATAACATCTGGTGGGCTGTGGTACGCGAAGAGATGCCCCTTCCGGTAGAGTTGCTCGACTTTACTGCCCATGTGGTTAAGGAACGTGTGCAGCTGGACTGGACAACGGCCAGTGAGTTGAACAACGACCGGTTTGAAGTTGATCGATCAGTGGATTTGTTTGAGTGGAAATTTATAGGAAAATTAAACAGTCAGGGCAACAGCATACAATCGCAGTACTACCGTTTGTATGATGAGAATCCTGTGAAAGGGATTCAATATTACCGGCTCCGGCAATATGATATTGGTGGCAGGTTGAGCGGCTACGGACCGATAGCGATAGACATGACACAAAAACAATTTGGAATAGTATCGGCAACTGTAACAACTTCCACACTGGGCATATCGCTGCTGTTTAATTACGACAGCAACGAACCATACACGGTACAGGTAGTTGATATGATGGGCCGGGTGATTGCAGCAACATCAGACAACCCTGCTTCGCCCGGATTAAATGTAATGGAAATAAAAGCCGTTCTAGCTTCCGGTATTTATCAGGTTATCCTGAGCAACAGCACACAGGTTGATACCAGGAAGATTTTCTACTGATTAAAGTTAACGGGAACAAAGGGATTGAAAAAAGGCGCATCACTGATGCGCCTTTTTTCATATAAGCAGAAAGATGGTTACTGCTTGATAAATGTTTTTGTTACTTCACCATTAATGCTGTTGAGGCGAACAAAGTAGGTGCCTGCAGGATAAGCCGAAAGGTCAAGCACAACTGTTGCTGCTGAATTATTCAGCGAAAAAGGAACAGATGTTAATTGTTTGCCTTCAATTGAAATCAGTTCAACAGATGCAATGGCATCTTTTATTCCGGAGCATGAGATGGTTAAATGATCGGTGGCGGGAACAGGATAAAAATCCAATGCAACAGATGGAGCCAAGGGATCTGCCAGTCCAACCGTTCCGCCTCCAAAACGTGCCAGGAAAATAGTAGGTTCGTTGGAAAGCGCTCCGCTGGGAGTTAGCGTTGTTGATCCAAGTGTAAAGGAACTGGAGAATTCTCCTCCAACATAACAGTAGCCTCCGGGTAATTGCAGTACACATCTGGTATCGTTAGACCCGGGAGCCGGTACCCGATTTACCCAGGTAAGATTACCTTGTGAATCGTATTTAGCAATGAAGCCATCAAAGCCTTGCGCGTTCACCAGGGGAACACCGCTGAAAGCGGCATTTCCTTCAAGACTTCCAACAACATATGATGAACCAACTGCATCGGTAGAAATATCAGCACCCGAATCAATTGCGATAGGACCACCGCCCCAGGTTGCCCATTGAAATACTCCCTGCTGCGAATATTTTACGGTTACAACACTTCCGTAACCATAATCCGGAACAAGGAATCCATCAAAATAAGAGGTGTCGCCGACAACGCCGGTGATGTAAATATTGTTTAAGGGATCAACACTCATCCCGAAAGGAATATCAGAACCTCTGCCGCCGCCGTGCTTAACCCAGTTAACAATTCCTGCCGAAGTATAACTTGCAACAAAGATGTCGGTGCCTAAAGAGCCGTTAATGGTATAGGGTGCAAAAGTTGCCGCTCCCTGAAAGGTGCCTGCAACAGCAATATCTCCATTGGATAATTCCTGAATGGCGGTTCCCTTGTCTTCCTGCGCGGTATTTCCGGCCTGCTGAGCCCACATGCAGGTACCGGTAGAACTGTATTTGGCTACAAACATATTGATGTTTGAGAAGGAACCTGAAAACAAATTGACACTTCCAAAATTGGCGCTGAAGGTAAAGTTGCCTGTCAGATAAAATCCGCCGCTGGCACTTGCGCAAATGCCGCCGCTGATATCATCATAAGTTCCGCCCGCTTTAATGAGCCACGATGCTATTCCGCTATTGGGATCTATTTGTGCAATAAAAATATCATTCTGTCCGCTGGTACTCAGCAGCAGACCATTTACGTTGAGCGCATTTGAAAACGTTCCGGTTACATAAAGTGCACCTCCCGAATAAGCGATTCCGGCTGCAAGAGCATAATTGGATGCCCCGCCTATATTTATAGCCCACTGACAAATTCCTGCGGAGTTGAATTTTGCAACAAAAACATCGTTGTTTCCGGTGGCATTGACCACAAACGCGCCGATGTTGCGCTGACCGGTAAATTCACCAATCATGAAAAAGTTGCCCGATGCATCTTTAGTCATCTTCATGCCTCCGCCGCCGTTGACCTTCCCGCCAAGGGCAGTAGCATTATCCCAGGTAAAAGGCTGGGCAATGAGTGAAACAGGTAAAGCTAATCCTATCAGTATTAGCGCTTTTAGTACAAATTTTTGCATCTGAATTTTTGTGTTAGGAAGTTCAAAAATAGCAAAAAGAAGGCAATACCCTCTTTTTTCGTTATAATTATTTGAAATACAGCGCTTTATCTGATAACGTGGAATCGTTTCACAGCTGTCCCCGAATCGCCTGATAACCTGAGAAAGTAACTGCCGGCCGCCAGCGTATTTATTGGAATATCGAATGTTCCATTCTCAAAAGCGTGATTGTATGCAGTTTGAATAACCTTGCCATCAATACCAATGATTTCGGATTTGGTGTATAGAGTTGTACCCTCACCAACAACATACAGCCAATCGGAAGCCGGATTCGGAGCAATGGAAAAAGTTGCAGCGGATGGTTCGTTTAGTCCGAGGGTTCCGGGCGACAATAGGGTCAGGAAAAGGGTAGGAGTCCCCGGGGGTGAAGGCTGAATAGTGAAATTTCCAAGAGACATGGTGTTTTCAAATTCACCCGACAGTATGAGTGCGCCGTTGCTTTGGAGCAAAACGGATCGTATATCATTTAATCCGGGATTGGCCAAACGGATCACCCAGATCAGATTTCCGGCAGGATCGTATTTGGAAACAAAACCATCAAAACCCATGGCACCGTTTAGCTGGGTGCCGCTAAAATTTGCATTGCCTGAAATATCTCCAACCATGTATGAATTGCCACCGGGATCGGTAACCAGTTCGGACCCGATATCGGAACCAAAACTTTCGGCAGTTTTTACCCATTGACAATTGCCCGTACTATCGTATTTGGCAATAAAAGCGGTGCCGTATCCGTCACCGGGGACATAAATAGATGAAAAGGTTCCGCCGGCTCCTATTTCACCGGTTACATAAACATAGTCGAGGGAGTCGGTGGTTATGGCTGTTGGCAAATCGGTACCCGCACTGCCGCCATGAGTTGCCCACTGCACGGCACCGGCTGAATTGTAGCAGACCAGAAAAATATCGGCACCCGCATTGCCAATCATCCACCAGGTGTCAAAGTAGGCTGCTCCCTGAAAATAACCGGTTAAAACAACATTCCCATCAGGCATTTCTTTTACAGCTAATCCCTTATCCTCCTGGGCAAGGCTGCCACCCTTCTTAACCCACAAGCAGTTACCGAATGCATTGTATTTGGCTATAAACACATCGGTATTGGAGAAATTACCGGAGTTTACCGAATAGCTGCCGAAGTTAGCTACACCGGCAAAACTGCCAGTGATATAAAATCCTCCGCTTGCGCTTTTGCAGATGCCGGTTGCAAAATCATCGAAGTTACCACCCTCCTGTTTTAAAACATTTACCATTCCGTTTGAGGGATCAATAAGAGCAATATATACCTGCGTATTGGGAGGATTGGTTGATACTGTTAGATTACTCAGATGCAAGGAGCCATTGAAGGACCCGGTGATGTATATGATGCCGTTGTGAATGACTATTCCGCCTGAATTAACGGTGGTGTTAAGTCCGCCTCCGTGTATAGCCCACTGACACATTCCGGTGTTATCATATTTTGCTACAAAAATGTCTTTGTTTCCGGTGGCGGTTAACGTGTAAGGTCCAAAAGTCCGTGTGTCAGTAAACTCACCGCAGACATAAATATTTCCGGCGTAATCCTGATCCATTTTCACCAGACCCGATCCGGAGGTGGATCCGGCCAGCGATTCGGCAAAATCCCAGTTGTAGGGTTGGCTTACTACAGGGCTGCTCGCCAGTAACAGCATACCGGTTATAAGGGTCAAAAATGGTTTAAACATACGCCTGTCAATAGAATTTGAATAAAAATACTGATTTTCTCTAAATACCACCCCATATTTGACAATTGATACGGCCGAATCGGCGGGTTTCGTGGTTTTTTGTACTTTTGCATACGTTCTTTATTAAAAATCAGCTTATCAAGAAAGGTGGAGGGACTGAGCCCTTTGATGCCTTGGCAACCGACTGAGAAATTGTATGTTATCGGCAATAACTCATTATCAGGTGAATAGTACGACAAGAATTAGAAGGTCGAACTGTTTCCGGTAGAAGTTATAACCAGTACTAAATTATTTCTGAGGGACCGGTGCCAATTCCTGTCTCGTTTTTGTTTAACAGCAATTGCGGGAAGAGATAAGCCGGATACGACTTCTGAAATACATTCATGATGATCTCTTCCGGCTAATGGAGGAGATTTTTTTTTGAGGACAAGTGCCGATAAAAATAATAAAGGTGTGTTGATGTAAGAACAGTAATTGCTTTCAGACGGCACGCTAAAAATGAGTATCGATAATTTCAAATCAATTTTGTTAAGTCCTTGTATATGTCAATCTATTCCGAACTGGAGAAAAGGATTTTAGTTATTGATGGTGCCATGGGCACCATGATTCAACGGTATCAGTTATCTGAGGAAGACTTCAGAGGTGACCGGTTTTCGGCCCACCCCCGTGATGTAAAAGGCAACAACGATCTGTTGTCGCTCACACGTCCTGACATCATTAAAGCCATTCATACAGAATACCTGGAGGCGGGTGCTGATATTATTGAAACAAATACATTTAATGCGCAACGTATTTCATTGGCTGATTATGGCATGGAGCCGTTAGCCTATGAGTTGAATGTTGCGTCGGCGAAAGTTGCAAGGGCCGCTGTTGCCGATTTTATGAAGGCACATCCCAATTCAGCAATGCGTTATGTGGCCGGTGCATTAGGACCTACCAACCGCACGGCTTCTCTCTCGCCCGATGTAAACGATCCGGGATTCAGGGCAGTTAGTTTTGACGATCTGGTTGAAGCCTACAGCGAACAGGTGAACGGTTTGATAGATGGCGGTGTTGATTTATTACTGGTAGAAACTATTTTCGATACACAAAATGCGAAGGCTGCATTGTTCGCCATCCAGTCGGTGATGGAAAGCAAACAGGTGCAGTTACCGGTAATGGTTAGCGGCACTATTACCGATGCCAGCGGCCGCACCTTGTCGGGACAAACCGTTGAGGCGTTTCTGCATTCCGTTTCGCATATGAATTTGCTGAGTGTCGGGCTGAACTGTGCGCTGGGTGCGAAAGAGATGCGGCCTCACCTGGAAGAACTTGCCGGGAAGGCGCCGTTCTTTGTAAGTGCCTATCCCAATGCCGGACTTCCCAATCAGTTTGGTGAATACGACGAAACGCCGGAACGTATGGGTCATCACATCCATGATTTTCTGGAGCATGATTTTGTGAATATTGTCGGCGGATGCTGCGGAACAACGCCTGAGCATATACGTCATATTGCAGGACTGGCACATCAGTTCCGTCCCCGTAAAAAGCCGGGTAAGGAACAGCTGCTGCATGTAAGCGGATTGGAAGCGGTTACATTACGTCCCGATTCAAATTTTATGAATGTGGGGGAACGAACCAACGTTACAGGGTCCAGAAAATTTGCCAAGCTGATTACTGCAGATAACTACGACGCGGCACTGGCCATTGCCCGCGATCAGGTGGAAGGCGGCGCACAGGTGATAGATGTGAACATGGACGAGGGGATGCTCGATTCGGAGGCCGCAATGACCCGGTTTTTGCACCTGGTTGCCGCTGAACCCGATATTGCAAGAGTTCCTGTTATGATTGATTCTTCCAAATGGACTGTAATTGAAGCCGGATTAAAATGCACACAGGGAAAGAGTATCGTCAACTCTATTTCACTTAAAGAGGGTGAGGCGGAATTCAAAAGACAGGCGAAGCTGATAAAAAAGTACGGCGCCGCTGTAATTGTCATGGCCTTTGATGAGAAAGGTCAGGCGGATACCTTGCCGCGAAGAATAGAAATTTGTAAACGTGCATACGACATCCTTGTCAATGAAGTGGGCTTTCCGCCCGAGGACATTATTTTTGATCCGAACATTTTCCCGGTTGCAACCGGAATGGAAGAACACCGGCGGAACGCGCTCGACTATTTTGAAGCTACCAGATGGATCAAACAGCACCTTCCCTTTGCTAAAGTTAGCGGCGGGGTTTCCAATGTATCCTTTTCGTTCAGAGGAAATGATACGGTAAGGGAGGCGATTCATTCTGCTTTTTTATACCATGGAATAAAGGCGGGAATGGATATGGGTATTGTAAATCCGGGAATGCTGCAGGTGTATGATGAAATTCCAAAAGAACTCCTGGATCGTGTCGAAGATGTACTGCTCGACAGAAGAGATGACGCCACAGAACGACTGGTGACCTTCTCGGAAACAATTATTAAAGGAGGCGATAAGAAAGCTGAGAAAACAGAAGAGTGGCGATCGGGAACCATTGAGGAGCGGCTGACCCATTCGCTGGTTAAGGGCATTACCGATTACATAGAACCGGATACTGAAGAAGCCCGATCTAAATATGGAAAATCACTGCATGTTATTGAGGGTCCGTTAATGGACGGAATGAATGTAGTTGGTGATTTGTTCGGTAGCGGAAAAATGTTTTTGCCTCAGGTTGTAAAAAGCGCGCGTGTGATGAAAAAAGCCGTCGCTTACCTGGAGCCCTATTTGCAGGCGGAAAAAACGGCAGGCAGTAACAAGAGTGCCGGCAAAGTGGTGCTTGCTACCGTAAAAGGCGACGTGCATGATATCGGGAAAAACATTGTTGGTGTGGTGCTGGCATGCAACAACTATGAAATTGTTGATCTGGGAGTGATGGTTGCGGCAGAAAAAATACTGGATGCGGCAAAAAAAGAAAATGCAGATCTGATTGGTCTCAGCGGACTTATTACACCATCGCTTGACGAAATGGTGCATGTTGCCAGGGAAATGGAACGGCAGCAATTCAAAATACCGTTGCTTATTGGCGGAGCCACTACATCAAAAGTGCACACTGCTGTAAAAATAGCGCCTCATTACAGTGCTCCTGTAGTGCACGTAAACGATGCCAGCCGCAGCGTTCCCGTAGCAGGCTCTCTGATTTCACATGAACTGAGGGACGACTTTGCTGCCCAGGTTGCCGTTGAATACGAACGGTTGCGTGAACTAAATAAAAACGCGCGGGCCGCTGAAAAATTTATCACCATTGAGGAGGCGCGACGTAATAAATTTAAAACGAACTGGGAGGAAATGCAATTTGCAAAACCCGCATTTACAGGTGTTAAAGCATTTGACAATTTTCCCCTTGACGAAATAGCTCCTTACATTGACTGGACTCCCTTTTTTCACAGTTGGGAGATGAAAGGCAGTTACCCCAAAATTCTCGGTGATCCTGAGAGAGGTGTGGAGGCGCGTAAACTGTTTGAGGATGCACAGGCGATGCTCAGGAAAATAATTGATGAAAAATGGCTCACTGCAAAAGCCGTAATCGGCATCTTTCCTGCCAATGCAAACGGTGATGATATTGATGTGTTTTCTTCGTCCGATCGAAACACCAAAGCGGGTACCTTTCACACCATTCGGCAGCAAACCGGAAAGCCGTCAGGGCAACCGAATCTGGCATTGTCCGATTTTATTGCGCCGGAAGCATTCCCGGATCACCTCGGAGCCTTTGCACTCACCACCGGAATAGGAATTGAAAAGTGGATCGGTAAATTTGAAAAAGAACACGATGATTACAGCTCCATCATGCTGAAAGCTCTTGCCGACCGGCTCGCTGAAGCTTTTGCAGAACTCATGCATCTCAAAGTCAGAACAGAATACTGGAAATACGCTCCTGATGAACATCTTGAGGTTGCCGATTTGATTAAAGAAACCTACAGGGGAATTCGTCCTGCTCCCGGATATCCCGCTCAGCCCGATCACACAGAAAAGAGCATGTTGTTTAAATTGCTGAATGCCGAAGCAAACGCCGGAATACAACTCACCGATAGTCTGGCGATGTATCCTACAGCTGCCGTTTCGGGATTATATATTTCACACCCCGAATCACATTATTTCGGCACCGGAAAAATCCGCCGCGATCAGGTTGAAGACTATGCGTCCCGAAAAAATATGAGCGTTGAAGAAACCGAACGCTGGCTCGGACCTATTCTTGGTTATTGATTACAGTTGCATGTTTAATAAAAGTATCATGAAAAAATGCTGTATTATTCTTTTAATGTTCATTGTTTCCTGGTTAACAGTCACTGCCCAGCCTGTTCGGGTATTGTTTATCGGAAACAGTTACACCTATGTCAACAGCCTTCCTCAGCTGCTCCATGATGTTGCACTGAGTTTTGGCGATACCATACTTTTTGATTCGTCAACGCCGGGAGGTTATACACTTGAACAACACAGTACCTATGCGAACACACTGAATAAAATTACTTCACAGCAATGGGATTATGTGATCTTACAGGAGCAGAGTCAGCGACCCTCCTTTTCTCCCTCACAGGTGGCCATTGAAGTACTCCCTTATGCGATGTTGCTTGACAGCCTGATTCATGATAACAACCCGTGCACCGAAACGGTCTTTTACATGACATGGGGCCGTAAAAACGGCGATGCTTCGAACTGCGCGGTCTACCCGCCCGTATGCACATACGAGGGCATGCAGGCGCGTTTGCGTGAAAGTTATTTACTCATGGGCCAGCAAAACGGCGCAACGGTTTCTCCGGTTGGTGCTGCATGGAAAGCCGTGAGAGACCTCAACCCTTCCTTTGATTTGTATGATCCTGATGAGAGTCATCCGAGTATTTATGGTTCCTATCTGGCGGCATGTACATTTTACAGCACGTTGTTTCATAAAAGCCCGCTTGGATGTTCATTTATCTCCTCTTTGTCGCCAGCCGACGCGGCATTGCTCCAGGACCGGGCATCGGTGGTTGCATTTGACAGCCTTTCGACCTGGTATCAGTATGGTACTATACCTTTTGCAGGATTCTCGTACCAGCAAAACGGCCTGACAGTACAGTTTCAGGATGAATCGCTGAATGCGACCTCTTACAATTGGGACTTTGGTGACGGAGGTACCTCCATTTTCGCAAATCCCCTGCATCACTACATAGCACCCGGCACTTATCCGGTGTCGTTAAACATTGTTTCGAATTGCCGGAACGATACTTATTCAGATACGCTTGTGGTTACAACTACCGGCCTGAATGAAGTGGTGGATAATTGCACTAATTTATGGTATGATGCGGGCAGAAAGGTCATCAGACTGAACTGTGAAAGGGAAGTGAAAGCGGTACGGATAGTTGGTCTCGATGGCAGGCAGGTATATGTTTATGACGGGCCTGTTTATAATTCAGCCGTTCCGGCGCAACTCAATCAAACGGGCGTTTTTGTAGCAGAAGTAATAACCGCAAATGGAATTTTCAGGAAACCCATTTTTGTATACTGAAGATTTCAGACCTTTACCACCCCTAAACTAAATTCTTAATGAAACTTACCGCTTTTGTTTGTCTGCTTTTTATGATGGTAGTAAAGACTTCCGTTTCAACAGGCCAGTCGTTCAGTGCAAAACAGCTTCAGGAATGGGAGAATAGTCCTGAATGGATACCTATGATGGACGACACTGCCGCCAACTATTTTGAAGTGGTAGCGGCATTTGAGGCTTTTTGGAAAAACAGGGAAATGCCTGTCGAGGAAGATGACGTTTTAGGAGCCGAACGTGCCGAACGGGAAGATGAGGGGTTTTTGAAAAGGTTGTTTCGTTCAGAGGCAAAAGCTGAAAGAAAACAACGGGCCATCAGAAGTAATTATGCCTTTGAGGTAAAAAAATACAACCATTGGAAGCTGATGGTAGCACCGTGGGTTCAGGAAGACGGCACCATATTAAAGCCGGCACAGCAACAGGCGATATGGAATACGGTGCGGTAATACTGAAAAGTGCAATTTTATACAACCATTTAATTCAACAAATCCCTTATGGCATCCGGCCAACATTCTGTCTGTAACAAACTATTGAACCTTCGGCTAATTATAATGGCTGTAAGTTTGGTCTTCCTTATAAAGCCTGACTGTTTTTCACAAACTTCCGGAAACTGGCAGTTGGTTGGTCCCGATGACTTCCCGGTAAATATCACCGGTCAGATTCACGGCATCGGAAGAGTTTGTCAAATAAAGTTTCATCCGACGAAGGATTCGGTTATGTATGCCGCAAGCGCTTCGGGCGGATTGTATAAATCAACTGACAGAGGCCTGAACTGGAATGTGCTTGGCACCGATCTTTTGCCCAGAACGGCGTGTGCGTCGGTGTGTATTGATTATACGAACGATTCGATTCTCTATCTTGGAACGGGCGACCCGAACTATTACGGAAACGGACTTGGTATATGGAAAAGTACCGATGGCGGCGCCACCTGGTTTCAGTCGGGGAATGGCATGGGCAACTTATTGGTTGTTGAAATGCTGATGGATCCGCTTGATCCGCAGGTATTGATTGCGGCGACTAAAAACGGCATCTGGAAATCGTATGATGGTGGCGCCAACTGGCAGGTAAAAAATCCCGGAGGAGAATATACCGACATGAAATATAAGGCTGTTCCCGGGACTTCTGTTATTTATGCTGTAAACCACAGTGAGTTTTGGATTTCGGATGATACGGGCGAAACCTGGAGTCAGATTACACTTCCGCTTCCTTCCAACGGTACGGCTAACGGCTTACGCATAAGTGTTACACCTGCCGATACCAATGTTGTGTACGCAGGTGTTTTGTTTTATGAAACCGGAACGCATTACGGAACCGTTTATCGTTCCGATGACGGCGGACTCACCTTTGCAGGTGTAAAAACACAGCCTGCTCCGGATATTGCGGGTTATGACCCAACAACTCCGGGGCAGGGAAATTACAACTGGACTATTTGTGCCGATCCGGTAAATGCCGACAATGTATTTGTAGGTTCACATTGCGTGTGGCGTTCCGATGACGGCGGCGTAAACTGGACCAAACTTACCAACTGGTGGCAGGAGGTTCACACCGATATGCACCAGTATGTTTACAATCCTTATGATACTACCGAGTTATGGCAGGCAAATGACGGCGGAGTATGGCTAAGTACCGATAACGGCGTAAGCTGGTCGCCACGCAGTGATGGCATCGCTGCTACCGAAAACTATCATGCAGCACAAAGTCCGGTACGAAAGGATATGATAAGTATAGGAACACAGGATAATGGTGAGTTGTTTTATCAGAATGCAGGATGGTTCTGCAATCGCGGAGGTGACTGGACTACACGTATGGCCTTCGACTACAGTGATCCGACACAGGTCTACTATTTTTCGGATGGCGAAAGAAGAAATGTAAACGGTGCAAACCAATCGCTGAATTTACCATTTGCATCAAACTCTTCATCAGGGATGGCTTTTACACGCTTAAACAATTCGTTAGCTTTTGCCTCATTGAATGGTATCTGGAGAACAACCAACTTAAACAGCAATCCCCCGTCCTGGACACAGATATTTACCATCAGCAATTCCATAAAGGCCATGGCGGTTTCGTATAACCGTGCCGACCAGCTGTATGCTGTAGGATCTACGGCAAAAGTTTACCGATCGGACAATGCGTTGGATCCGGTACCGGTATTTAATACCTATTCGCTTCCGGTAGGGACATCCGTAATCGCTAATATTACCACCGTTACCAACGACACCAATGTGGTTTACTTAACCGCCGGTACCAAAGTTTACCGCAGCAGCGATCGCGGTGTAACATGGTCGAACATTACCTACAACCTTCCGAATGTAAATCTGATTGGAATTGTACACGACTCGTCGTATGCAGTTGAGTCGATATATGTTGCATCGGCCGCCGGGGTGTGGTATAAAAACGATACCATGTCGTACTGGCTGAATTATTCTCAGGGTCTTCCCACAATTGCCGGGATTTCAGAATTGATGATGTATAACAATGGTTCCGTTTCCAATTCACTCAGGGTTAGCTATTATGGGAGAGGGACATGGGAGTCGGACTTGTTCGGGTCAACCGCGTTACCACCTGATCCGTTGTTTACTGCCGATACTACCTATGGTTGCACCGGCTTAGCCGTTCAGTTTACGGATTTATCATTAGGTAACCCCACATCATGGAACTGGACATTCCAGGGAGGGACTCCTGCGGCATCGTCACAACAAAATCCGCAGGTGACGTATAACACACCCGGTATATATGATGTTTCGCTTACCGTCGCAAATGCAAATGGAAGTAAAATATATACGAAAAACGGATATATTGTTATTTTGGGATCTCAGTCTCTTCCGTTGCAGGAGGGATTTCAGTCGTCCGTATTTCCCTCAGCCGGCTGGAAACTTTACAGCGCAACCGGCGACGGAGCCTGGCAACGCAATTCTGTAGTCGGCGGATATGCCTTAAGTCAGGGTTGTGCGTTCTTCGATAATTTTAATGCTGACTTAAGCGGTAAAAGATATGCAATGCGTACACCGGCATATGACCTAACCAACGCCGACTCTGCACTTATCACATTTGATGTGGCGTATGCTCAATACAGCAACTTTTATTCTGACACACTTATCGTGAGTGCTTCAACCGATTGCGGTGTAACCTGGACCACCTTGTATTATAAAGGAGGGTATGAGCTCTCTACATCGGGTAATGTAACTGCCAACGCGTTCGTACCTGCAGGATTTCAGTGGAGGACTGATTCAATATGGCTCGACGGCTTTGCCGGTCAGTCACAGGTGCAGTTTGCATTTGAGAATAAAAACGGTTACGGACAAATGCTCTATGTAGATAACATAAACATTGCAGATAATATCTCATCCGGATTACAGCCGCTGAATGACCTCGAAGCATTTACAATTTTTCCAAATCCGGCCTCGGGTCCTCTGACCGTTTCGTTCGAATTAGTGACTCCTGAACATATTGGGGTCAGGGTTTTTGACGCTGCAGGCAAATTGGTGAACACCATTCCACCTAAAATGTTTGATCGGGGAATTCAAAAAATTACCGTTGATTTATCCGGATTAGCAGATGGAAATTACAGACTACAGCTTGATGGTGCAAAACAGTCAATCGGTCAGCCGGTGATTTGGTTAACCAGGTAAAAAAAGATTGGAATGTTGCTATTTCTCGGGTTTAAATATTTTTTTGAAATCTTTTTCCATATCAACCACCAGCCATCCTGATGTTTTTGCTTCTTCAAGTGCAGTTTCAAGATGACCGCTCAATGTATTTATATCATAGGCATATTCTCTGATACTGTCGGTATGATGTAAAAGCATACACATAGTTTTGTATTTATTTGATGAGGTATATTCCATCATTGCCTGGTCACCGTCGCTGTTGCCACCGCAGAAAACAGGGATTTTCCCGATAAACCTGTGAATGGCAACAGGCTTTCCGGCCTTATCATCAACGTAAATATTGCCATCCGTCTTTATAATTTCAGCCCGGCCATTTGTAAGTTGAAATTTCAGATCGCCGTAACTTCCAATAACCTGATAAGAGGGGATGCCATAGGCTTCCATGCTCCACACCCGCATAAAATCAGCGCCTCCGCCGCTTACAATAAACGTGGTGAATCCGTTTCTTCTTAAATGTTCCAGCAATTCAATCATGGGTACATATGCCATTTCTTTATATAAATAATTGAATCTGGAATCCCTGGCCGTGTCAATCCAGTTTCTTGCCGAACGGTTAAAATCCGATTCGGAAATGTTTCCATGACTGGCATTGACAAGTTTTATCAAACCACTAACGCCGGATGATTTTAACAAAGAGAGGTCGTTGTTTAAAACACTGTTGAGTAATTTATCCTTTTGCCATTCGGGATGTTCGGGAGCTCTTGTCTTGAGTAAATCAATAGCAAAAATGAGCTGATTGGGTACAGGCTGTTCCGGCCACAGTGTACCATCGTTATCGAACACGGCAATACGGTCTTCAACAGGAATAAAATCAGCTGATGCACTATCTGTTACCTGTTTCACCCAATTCAGAATCCGTTCTCCGGGAATGCTGTCCCATGAGGGAAGAGCTGACGGCTGAATTAATTCTGCGGTCGGAGAAGATTGATTTTCTGCCGGACGTTTGTTGCATGATGTATTTAAGAAAAATACTGCCATCAGCAGAAAATTCCGAAAGGCAGTTGTTTTATATGGTTTCATAACAGGTTAAAATTTAGTTTGCATAAAGATTGTATGAAGTTACACGATGGACACTTTTCTGAAATGGAGAAACCGGAATTAAAAGGTGCTATTGGTTATAAGGAGATGGGTGATTTCGGGTTTCAAGACCGGATTCAATAAGAGTTTCTGTAAGGTCATGAAACACTTTTATAAGACACCGTAATCAAAGATAATTAAATAATTGATGTCTAACTACCCGGCTTTACCTGTTTAAACCGGCTTAAAAGGGAGGCGTAGTCCGGGTTGTCGGAATGGTACTGCAACAGAATACCCATTGGGCCGGTAGCCAGTTCTGTATTTCCGGCATTCAGATACAACAAAGTGAGTACATAATTGAGATCTCCGTTTAACGGGTCATAATTCAATACTTGCTTAATTATTGTTTGAACATTTTTGGCGTCGTCTGATTGCCTCTCACAGTTGTAAAATTATTAAACGGGAACAGTCGAAACTGTTTAACATGCCATAAGTTTTTCCAAAATCATTTTCCTCTTCTGGTTTTTTGTTATTAGCCATATTAAATTTTGCGCTTTTCTCATATAAGAATAAGTCAGCAATTTTTTTGTCTGCGTTCAGAAAATTAATTTTCTGAAGATGATTGTTTTTTTCTCAATCTAATTAGTAGTACTTCTTCATCGCCTGTTAGTGACGCTTTGTACATTTAGAATGTAATAAACAGAAAACCAATACTTTACGATCGTGATGTTTAATGCAATCTTAATTATTGATTAATATTTTTTAAATGCAATCCTTTTGTTTAATTTAGAATCAAAAAGGTGAAAAACATTTTAAATTCTAATCTCGATTGTTAAAAATTAAAATGATCAACTATGAAAAAGGAATTAATTGTACTGATATGTTCAGTACTTGTAACGGTTACGGTGAATTTAAGTAATGGACAAACTCGAACCGAACATGATCTGTTGGGACCCAAAGAAATTCCTGCAAATGCCTATTATGGTGTCCAGACAGCAAGAGCGTTGGAGAATTTTCAGATAAGCGGAGTGACCACAAACTTCTACCCGGATTATGTTAAGGCATTTGCAATGGTAAAACTGGCAGCTGCCCGTGCTAACACTGAAGTCGGTAGAATGAAGCCTGAAAAACTTGCTGCCATCGAAAAGGCATGTCAGGCTGTTATTGATGGTAAATATCATGATCAGTTCCTTGTTGATCTTTATCAGGGTGGAGCAGGGACTTCTGCAAACATGAATGCCAATGAAGTGCTTGCTAACATTGCTTTAGAAATGATGGGCAAAAAGAAGGGCGATTACCTTTCCATCGAACCCCATGATGATCTGAATATGGGACAATCGACTAATGATGTTTACCCAACAGCTATAAAGGTTGCACTGTTGTTGCACAATGATAAGGTGATTGATGAGGCAAAAAAATTGGCAGATGCATTTCATAAAAAGGGAGATGAATTTAAGAATATTCTGAAGATGGGTCGTACTGAAGGGCAGGATGCTGTGCCAATGACTGTTGGACAGGAATTTCATGCCTTTGGAGCGCAGATTGACGCCGAGATAGCTGCTCTGCGTCAGGCTGAAGAATTTCTGTATGAAATCAATATGGGTGCAACTGCAATCGGAACAGGTATCACAGCTACTCCCGGTTATGATGTTAAATGTGCTGCCCAGCTTGCCAAAATAACCGGAAAACCAATCCGGCTTTCCAAAAACCTGATCGCCGCCACCTCAAGCATGCAAGGTTTTGTATTGTACTCTTCTGCGTTGAAGAGCCTTGCTGTTACTGTTTCCAAAATCAGCAGTGACCTCATTTTCCTCGCTACCGGACCAAGAACCGGTGTCTTTGAAATCAACCTGCCGGCTTTGCAACCAGGTTCGAGCATTATGCCTGGAAAAGTTAATCCTGTGATGCCTGAATTGATGAATGAGGTTTGTTTCAAAGTAATGGGAAACGATGTAACAGTAACAATTGCTTCACAACACGGGTTGCTGCAATTGAATGCTTATGAACCTGTAGTTGCTATTGCCATTATGGAATCACAAGGGTTATTTTTTAAAACATTTCCCCTTTTCCGTACTAACTGTATTGATGGAATAACTGCCAATGAAGCAGTGCTTAAGCATTATATGGAAAGAAGTGTTGGAATAGTAACTGCTTTGAATCCGGTATTGGGTTACGAAAAAACCACCGAACTGGCAAAGGAGGCACTTGATACCAATAAGGGTATTCTGGAGCTGATCCGTGAAAAGAAGTTACTCACTGAGGCACAAATCAATCAGTTGCTGGATCCAAGTAAACTTACAGGTCAATAATAACTACATGTGAAAGTCAATCTTATAAACCTAAAAAATAATTGCCATGAAACTAAATTTCATTTACATCAGCAAAGTGTTATTGGTGCAGTTTATTATTTTCATAGCTGTTACCGCAGTCGCACAAGATAATAAGAAACTCCCCAATGTAACTATACTTGCAACAGGTGGTACCATTGCCGGATCTGCGGCTTCAGGTGCGCAGGCCGGATACACATCGGGTCAAGTTACTATTGATGCAATGGTTAACGCTATTCCCGAAGTAAAGAAAATCGCTAACATAACCGGAGAGCAAATTTCCAATGTTGGTTCACAGGACATGTCTTTCGAGATCATGCTCAAATTAGCTAACCGTATCGCTGAAATCGACAATACAGCCGTAGATGGAATAGTTATCACTCACGGGACCGATACCATGGAAGAAACCGCTTACTTCCTCAATCTGGTATCAAAAACCAAAAAGCCTGTAGTGCTTGTCGGGTCAATGAGACCATCAACAGCAATCAGCGCCGATGGACCGCTGAACCTTTACAATGCAATTGCTGTTGCTGCTGACCCCAACGCAAGAGATCATGGTGTTATGCTTGTAATGAATGACTGGATTCAATCGGCACAAAATATCACAAAGGTGAGCACAACAGCGGTTCAGACATTTATGTCACCGCTGGCCGGAGTTATGGGAACCACTGCTTATGGAAACAATGAATTTTACCGAATGCCGATCAAAAAGTACGGTATGAACAGCGAATTCAATGTTACTGGCGTAACTAAGTTACCACGGGTTGATATAATTTATGCTTGTGCAGATATGCCTGCAGATTTGATTGATGCTTCAGTTAATGCGGGTGCAAAAGGAATAGTTATTGCCGGTGTAGGTAATGGCAATATGACCAAAGCCGCACTGGAAGCATGTGCGCGTGCAAGTAAAAAAGGAGTTGTTGTTGTTCGTAGCACACGTGTTGCCACCGGGGAAGTTGGACGCAATGTTGAGGTAAACGATGATGAGCTAAATCTCATCGCATCTGATAATCTTAATCCGCAAAAATCCAGGATTCTTTTGTCCGTGGCTTTGCTCAAACCACGCACTACTAAAGAAATCCAGCAGCTTTTTTACCAATATTAATCCAGTTGCAATTTTAGAAGCCACCAGATTGAAGGTGGCTTCTAATTTTTGAGTATAAAATATAAATTCGGAATTTAATTTTAATTGTTTCAGGAAATGAGCTTGAAAACACTGCTAGTGTTGTTGTTGACTCCCTTGGTAGGCTACGGACAGCAAGTCAAAGATCCGGTATTGGATGGTACCCAAGGAGAGGTTTTCAGGGAGGTTAATGATTCTGTGATGCAGCCAGTGCCCAAGATGAAGGGATATGAATTTGACGGTCCCTGGTCGAGTCTCAAATTTGGAGGAGGTTTTTTGTACGAATATGCAGGGTTCAGTCAGGATGAGGCGAGTGCACAACAAGTTAATATGGAGTCAAATTTTAAGGTCCGTGATTTCAGGTTTGTCATGGCCGGAAAACTTAAATTGAAAAATCAAATAACCTGGAAAGCCGGATTCATGTACGATGGTCAAGAAAAAAAATGGCTTATGCGCGAATCGGGCGTAATGTTTAATATACCAAAGATAAGTGGTAATATTTTTATTGGCCGAACCAAAGAAGGCTATTCACTGAGCAAAGTAATGAATGGTTATTCTATCTGGTTTATGGAGCGTTTGGTCGCAATAGATGTGATACCAATTCTGGCTGATGGTATTAAGTATATGGGATATTTTCCCAAACAGCATATTTTCTGGAATTTAGGTGCATTTACTGATTGGATGTCAGAAGGACAAAGTTTTTCTACTTACAACTGGACATTTGTAACCCGTGTCGCCTGGTTGCCTATATATCAGGATATGACCAAACCGGTATTACATATAGGAATAGGATATCGTTATGGAGATGTGGATAATGATGTTATTCAGGTCCGGTCCAAACCTGAAGTTTCCGGTTCACCTTATTTTGTGGACACAAAACCGTTTGCTGCTACTTATTCAAACAGTATAAACGGTGAAGTTTATTTCAGATCCGGACCGCTTACCATTGGATCAGAATATCATGCCCATATGTTTCATACCCCGGAAAATGGTGACGAACTTTTTACCGGAAGCGAAGTGTTTGCCGCCTATGTACTTACCGGAGAAATTAAGCCTTATTATTCATCAGGAGGAATTTTCGGATTCCTTAATGTAAATCGGTCTGTTTTCAAAGGTGGAAAAGGAGCCATTGAGGCGCTGATGCGATTTACGAATTTGGATTTAGAGGATAGACTGGTGAAAGGAGGAGATATGTGGAGAATTACCCCGGCCCTTAACTGGTACATGTCAAACAATATTAAAGTCAGTTTTCAATATGGATTCACCGTGCTGAACCGATTTGATTTAAAAGGGGAAACCAACATTTTTCAAAGCAGGGTTATGTTGCATTTCTGATTGTAATGAGATATCCGGCTGATTTCAGCGCTAAACGCAGGTTAAAGAGATTTGTCAGTCAGTGTGGTCGTCATTAATATCCATATTGACAATAAACTTCAGATTTCAATTACCTGGATGATTTCCTCGTCAGAGAAAAGTAGGCTGGATTCGTGCTATGGTATTGTTGAAGAACCGAAATCGGCTTAGCTGCCAGCTCCGACTTTCCTTGATTAATATACAATAATGCCAATGCATAATTTAAATCGCCATTAAGCGGATCCACAGTAATTCCTTCTAAAAGAACTTTTTCTGCTTTGTCGGGTTCTTTCAGTTGCTGCATCAACAATCCGTAGTTGTAATAGAGCCGCGGATTTTCGGAACGAAGTTCAACAGCCTTGCTAAAACTGTTCATTGCCCCCTTTGTGTCATTGGTCTCAACCTGCAGCAGTGCTTTATTGTAATAAGCACGTTCATTTCCGGAGTCAATATTAATAGCTTCATTCAATACCCTTAATGCATCGTCATTTTTTCCAAGACTGCTTAAAACTGCAGATAAATTTAATCGTGCATAATTCATTAGACTATCTTTTTTTATGGCTCTCTGATAAAAGAATTCAGCTTGCTGATAGTTTTTTCGTTTGGTATAAAAATCGCCGGCGAGAGAATTTCCAATGGCAAAATCGGTCTGGTGCAAAGTGTAATTTTCAAGTTCGCCGAGCGCTTTGGCGAGTGGTTCGGCAGGTACACCGGCAAGTTCTTCTTTTGACAACCCTGCATAAAGGCCGGCTGCCGCAATTCTTACTGCCCGAACAGGGTCGCTGAGCTTGCCGTAACAATGCTCTTTATAGGATGAAACAGGAAAGTTTTCCAGTGAACGCAGCGAACGGTATCGCACATGCGCATCGGTGCTGTTAAGATTGTTCAGCAATGCTTCCAGCGTTTCCTCTGAAACCAGGTTCCCCATATATTCAGCTGCTGTTGCTTTAATGATTCCCGGAACGGTTGTGTCGTTAAGCAGCCGCTGAAGATGTGCGAAGCTCTTTTCGTCGAGTTTGCTTCCCTCAATAAGGTCATCGGAAAAATGGTACGCACGCTTAGGTCCGTAGTTTTTTACAATTGCATCGGCCGCCCATTTTGCGGATTTATCGGCATGACAGCTGTTGCACGTATTCGGTGTACCATATTTTGCGCTCAGGTCGGATCGTGGTACCCTGAAACTGTGATCGTGCCGCAGGTCGTTTCCCATGTACTCCTTTGCATACATGTGACAACTTTTGCATTCGGAAGCTGCTGTGCCCGGCTGATGAAAAGTGTGGGACGGGACATCAAACTTTTCAGGTGCGTGACATTTAGCGCACATGTTGTTTCCGTTCGCCAACAGTTTTCCCGAATGGGGGTTGTGGCAATCGGTGCATTTAATACCTCTCCGGTACATTTTACTTTCCAGGAACGAGGTGTAATTGTATACTTCACCATTCATTTGGCCGTCGGCAAAGAAAAATTCATTGGTGGGTGTTTGCGGAATGTAGTTGTCGAGTAGTTCTTGTGAGGGGATTATGGTTGCGGAAATATCTGTTTTTCTGGAATGACAGAGTGCACATGTATTTAACACCTCATTTTGTCCGGAATTTTTTCCAAGCAATAACTGGGAACCGGCAATTTTTTTACCGGAGGCATAGGAATCACCCTTTATGTATGCCACATGTTTTGATCCGGGTCCATGGCAGGATTCACAGCTGACATTTATTTCGGAATACGTTGTATGATAACTATCGGATTTAATATCATAGCCTTTTAGAAGGTTGGTGCTGTGGCAGGCAGCGCACATGGTATTCCAGTTTTGCGCATTGCCGGTCCAGTGCAGCCAGTCGTGTGCAGGAATTTTAGTACCCGCATACTGGTGATACCATTTCTTTTGAATGGTGTCCCAGCTGGTCCTTGGTACCTGCATTTTTCCATCGGGAAATTTTACAAGGTATTGCTGCAGGGGTGTAAAGCCAAAAGTGTAAAGGACTTCATAATCATGGTTAGCTCCATCTTCACCCTGCGTGTTGATAATAAATTTACCATCCTTTTTAAAAAAGCGGGAGGTAACACCATCAGCCGTTAAGGTTACATTGTTGAAATTGCCTTCTACTGTTGTATCATTTGCCGGCAGCATAGCCATGTAGTGATGCGATCCGGTCCATTCGAGGTGTTCATTTGCATGACATCCTTTACATGTTTCCGACCCGATATACACTGCGGTTTGGGTGCTGTCGGATTGTGCCGTTGATTCGGGAGCGTTGCCGCAATTTTGCAATACCAGCGAAAAAAATAACAATGCCGTTACCAGTGGGAGAATAACTCGCAAAAAGTAACGGAATCTCATATTGGGTAAATATCTTTTTTAACCGGGTTTGAAGAAATAAAAAAATCCCCTGCCGTTAATGCAAGGGATTTCAATGGTAATGCGATTATAAATATTGCTGTGCAACGAGCCATTTGACAAGTCGTTCCAGCGTTTTCTGATTGCGGTCAATCGACGAAGCAAGCATACTCACCTTATCGGGTGAAGGAATTTGAGCCGTGTGCTTACGGTTGTCTTTGTTGGTTGTTACATCGGCAGTTTGAGCGTTATTGCCGTTGATGAAATTTGCCTTGGCGACAATCAGTCCGGATGGCAATGAAAACTCGTAGTAATCAACATTACTTCCTTTTGGTGTAACATCTTTCCAGTTACCTATTACTTTACCATCCTGCTCAATTACATTATTTTCCTTGAGATCGATCGGCCAACTCTTATTTCTGTTCACCGTGGTGTAATCGGCTCCGGCAGCCGGCGGGTTTTTTCCTTTTTTAGAAATGAAATTGAAAACAGCATCTTTGTCCAGTGCACCATCCTTAATAATGGCGGCAGAACCAATCAGCTTTGCAATGGCCTTTTCAGTTCCCAGCTTATTAACCTTAAAATAGCCTTGTTTGTCGAGCGTTGTAAAGCTGAATTTGTAATAGAATGAAAAATTATCCATCGGATCTTCAGGAAACTCGCTGGCATAAACTGCAATGATCAGCAATTCGTCGTTCATGTTTTTGATTTCGTAATTACTGACCATTCCAAGATTGGCTTTATCGGCTTGTTTGATCATTTTGGCAACAGGCGTACCATCTACGGAAATAACTCCGTCTTTGTAATCAACTTTTTGGGCGAATACAGTACTTACAGTGAGTGTAAGTGCAAGTAATAAAACTGACTTTTTCATACAACTTGATGGGGAGGTTTTAGTTTAGGGTAAAGATAGGGTTATTTCCAATTATTAAAGTTCAAATTCAGGGGGCAGTTCAAGCAAGAAATGGTATTGGTACGATTACAATAAGAATAAACCGGATTCTTTAACGGATCATATTCTCCCGGAGATAGTTCAATACAGCCAGCAAAACGTATTTGTAAGAAAAGTAAACTACTACTAATTGCAAGAAAATCAATAAGATGAGCGATTTATTTTTGACGGCATCGAGCAATTGAATCCGCACCCAAATCATGTATCCTATTAATACATACCTAAACCATTCATGCAATTCGAAGGTACCCCCTCCGTCTTCGTTAAAATGACTTTGAATTACAAAAACCGGAAGTGTTAAAATAATAAAGACCAGTATTTGTCCCATCTGAAAAGTATTTGAAGTTATTAATTCGGTGAAAAGAAATTTTTTCCTGGAGTAAAAAACGTAGTCGGTAGCCGACAGAAGCAGTATCAGGAAAATTCCGACAAGCGCAAAATACTTATATGCAATAGTGCTGTTATGCTGAGCGACCTCATCCAGGGTCAGGAGCTGATTGGGTAAGCTGATATTAAAAACGATAAAGAGCAACGACGCAAGGCTGCTTGTCAGAACCAAGAAAAGAACCGGATTAAAATGGTATCCTCTTTTGCCATTGAGATATTCCCTGATGGCATAACCGGGTCGGATAGCCAGTTCCCTGATGGTATGGATCAGTCCCCTGTCGACATGAAAAAATCCGTGCATCGCCTGGTGACCGAGATACGACCAAGTGATACGTTCGTTTGGTGCAGCCTGACGGCAGATGGGACAGTAGTGCCCTTCGAAAGCAGTTCCGCAATTGGGACAGGTATACATTTGTTAAATGAATAAATAGGAATAAGACCCGCTTTTAAAATTTAATGTTCCGGTAGGTGTGTTCCAAGGGTGTTTTACTGCAATTAAAATTCTGATCCGAATGTAACTATTATAAACCTTTCGGGATAGCTGCAATTAATCGTTTGGTGTAGGCCGACTGCGGATGAGCATACACCTCATGGGCGCTTCCCATTTCCTCAATTTTACCTTTGTTCATAACTACAATACGGTCGCTCATAAAATTCACCACCGACAAATCATGTGAAATAAAAATATAGGTAAAGCCGAATTCATTCCGCAATTCATTCAGCAGGTTCAGCACTTGTGCCTGCACTGAAACGTCGAGTGCCGATACAGATTCATCGCAAACGATAAATTTCGGGTTGAGTGATAAAGCCCGGGCAATGCAGATGCGTTGCCGTTGGCCACCTGAAAACTCATGCGGATAACGGTTGAAATGTTCCGGTAATAAATTTACGCGCGACAACAACCAGAGTACCCTTTCTTTCCGCACTTTATCATTTTCGTAGAGGTGGTGTACCTGCATGGGTTCCATAATGGCTGCGCCTGCAGTCATACGTGGATTGAGAGACGAGTAGGGATCCTGAAAAACAATTTGCATCTCTTTTCTTTTTTTGCGCAACTGTTGTTGTTCCAGTTTAGTAATATCATCACCCTCAAAAATGATTCGGCCACCAGTTGGTTCAACGAGCCGAAGCAGTGTGCGGCCCAGTGTTGTTTTACCACAACCCGATTCACCAACAAGACCTAATGTTTCTCCCGGATACACTTCAAAACTCACATCATCAACAGCTTTTACATAATTGGTGGTTCTTCCGAATATTCCTTTTTTGACGGGAAACCAGGTCCTCAGATCTTCGACTTTAAGAATGGGGGGTTTGGCCGACAAAGCATTTAGCCTGGCTGTTGCCTCGCTTACGGATATGGTGTTGCTTTCGAGCAGGTCGTTCAATGGAGGGAGTTCACTCATTACCCCATTTTCCTCCCTCATAAAATCGGATACAACGGGCAGTTTACGTACCTTTCGCTCCAGCGGAGGCCGGCAGGCCAGCAGACCTTTGGTATAGGGGTGTTTTGGATGACTGAACAGTTCGCTGACGGTGCCCTCTTCCACAACTTTTCCGCGATACATAACAACAACCCTGTGGGCCAGTTCCGCAATCACACCCAGATCATGGGTGATAAAGAGCATTCCCATTTTTGACTCTTCCTGCAATTTGCGCATGAGATCGAGAATGGTGGCTTGTACGGTTACATCGAGAGCTGTAGTAGGTTCATCCGCAATGAGAATGCTGGGATCGCAACACATAGCCATCGCAATCATAACCCGTTGTTTTTGTCCACCTGAAACCTGATGCGGATAGGCATCATAAATCTGAGCCGGACGGGGAAGCTTTACCTTTTCGAACCAGGCAATTGTTTGCAGTCGTGCATCCGCTTTCGAAAGGTTTTTATGCAGACGGAGCGATTCAGCAACCTGGTAACCGCACGTCATTACGGGGTTGAGCGAGGTCATAGGCTCCTGGAAAATCATAGCCAGTTCGTTGCCCCGGTACGAACACATCTCCTTTTCGGGAAGCTGCAGCAGGTCGACCTCTTTCCCTTTTCGGTTTTTGTAGAGGATTTGTCCGGAGACAATTTTTCCGGGCGGACTGGGAATCAGGCGCATTGCCGAAAGGGAGGTCACTGATTTTCCGGACCCTGATTCGCCGACCACACCAACCGTTTCGCCCGATTTTAATGAAAAGCTCACGTCGTTTACCGCACGTGTAGTACGGCCGTCGATCGTAAATTCGGTGACCAGGTTTTTAAACTGCAGCAGCTCCGTCATTCGGGCTAAAATTAGGAATAACTTATAAAGGCTGTGAGCCGGTTTTCCGAATTGGAATATTGAATGAATAGAGTCTTCGCCGCGAATTAATTAAAATACTGATAAACAATAAGATATGAAATTAAACCCCGGTTCCCGATCGTCAAATTGATTATGAACAAAAGGCTGCCGGGCCGGGCTGATAAGATTATAAGGTGACCCCTTTGTTGTTTGGAAAATAAATACTAATTTTGCGTCCCCGTTATTTAAAGTACTTAAAACGAGAAAAGTGGAGACTTTGACTTACAAAACTGTATCGGCCAACGCCAAGACTGTAGACAAGCAGTGGGTAGTTGTAGATGCCGAGAATCTGGTGTTAGGACGTGTATCATCTGCAATAGCAAAGATGCTGCGTGGCAAACACAAAACCAATTACACACCTCATGTTGATTGTGGTGATAATGTAATTGTAATCAATGCTGAGAAAGTTCGGCTTACAGGCAAAAAAATGTCTGAGAAGGAATATATCCGTTACACCGGTTATCCGGGCGGACAACGGTTTACAAGCCCTGAAGAACTTTTGCGCAAGCATCCGACGCGTCTCATTGAGATGGCTGTTTACGGAATGATTCCAAAGACTAAACTGGGTAATGCAATTAAAGGCAACCTGTTTATTTATACCGGTCCCGAGCATCCGCACGCGGCCCAAAAACCAGTTACTGTTACAATCTGATCCTCCACATTAAAGAAGCATGGAAATTACCCATACAATCGGCCGCAGGAAAACTTCCGTAGCCCGAGTTTACATCCAGCCCGGTAACGGTGTGGTGCTGGTCAACAAAAAAGATTACACCCAATATTTCCCCACGTTGCCGCTTCAATATATTGTTAAGCAGGCACTGGAACTCACCAACAACGGCGATAAATTTGATATCACTGTAAATGTTGATGGCGGAGGTATTACAGGACAGGCTCAGGCAATTCGTCTTGGAATTTCCAGAGCACTTGTTCAAATGAACGAAGAGCACAAAGCGGTGCTCAAGTCGCACGGACTGATGACACGTGACCCGCGTATGGTTGAGCGTAAGAAGCCTGGCCAGAAGAAAGCACGTAAACGCTTCCAGTTCAGCAAACGTTAATCCACCAAATTAGTATCAACTTAGAAAACCATTCCCCTGCATGTTAAATGTTTCGCAACAGGACCTCTTAGACGCCGGTGTACACTTCGGACACCTTAAGCGTAAATGGAATCCGAAAATGGCTCCTTATATTTTTATGGAGCGTAACGGTATCCACATTATTGACCTGAATAAAACTTCAGCTAAACTGGACGAGGCCGCATCCGCTATCAAACAAATCGCCAAGTCCGGCAAAAAGATACTCTTTGTTGCTACCAAAAAGCAGGCTAAAGAGATTGTGGCCAATGCTGCCAAATCGGTAAACATGCCATACATCACTGAAAGATGGCCGGGCGGATGTCTGACCAATTTTGCGACCCAGCGTAAATCGGTTAAGAAAATGGCAGGCTTCGAAAAAATGATGACAGATCCTGCATTTACCAGTATCTCAAAAAAGGAGAAACTGCAGATCAGCCGTCAGAAAGCGAAAATGGAAAAACTGCTCGGAAGTATTGCAGACCTTACTCGTTTACCTGCTGCTCTCTTTATAGTTGACACCATGAAAGAGCATATTGCAGTGAGCGAAGCACGTAACCTGAGCATTCCTACCATTGCCATCTGCGATACCAATACGGATCCTTCTGAAATCGATTTCCCGATTCCAGCTAACGACGATGCTACAAAGTCAATCTCCCTTATTGTCGACCTGATGGTGAAAGCTATCGAAGAGGGGCTGGCAGAAAGAAAAGTTGACAAGGAAAACGAGCGTGAAAAAGAAGCTGCGGCCGATGAGGAAGCAGGCGAAAGAGGTGATGAAATGTCGATGGTGGAAGTTGGAAGTGACGATGATGACACCGACGGAAAAGATAAGGACAGCGGGAAAAAACCAAAGACGGCAACCCGTCCGCGTAAAACTACTACCGCAAAAAAGAAGTAATTTAAAGTAAAGATTTTTTTTGAAGATGACTACAATGACTATTACAGCAGCTGATGTGAATAAACTCCGTCTCCAAACCGGAGCGGGCATGATGGATTGCAAAAAAGCCCTGATGGAAGCCGAAGGCGATTTCGAAAAGGCTATTGACTACCTCCGTAAAAAAGGACAGAAAGTTGCTGCAAACCGTGCCGACCGCGAAGCTAAAGAGGGATATATTATTGCGAAAACCAACAGTGACGCGACCAAAGGATACCTGATTTCACTCTCCTGTGAAACAGATTTCGTTGCCAAGAGTGCCGACTTTGTAAAGTTTGCCGATGAATTGCTCGATCTTGCCGTAACTGGTAACGCCGCCGACATCGACGCACTCAAAGCAATGAAGATGGGCGATCTTACCGTCAGCGATAAACTATTTGATATCATCGGAAAAATTGGTGAGAAAATAGATATCGCAGCTTATGAGGTGATTGAAGCACCTAAAGTTGTGATCTACATACACCCCGGTAACCGTGTGGTATCGATGGTTGGACTTTCTACCGCTACTGCGCCTGCAGAAGCCGGCAAAGATGTTGCTATGCAGATTGCCGCAATGAATCCGGTTGCTGTTGACAAAGGTGATGTTGACTCCAATACACTTGAGCGTGAAATTGAAATCGGAAAAGAACAGGCTCGTGCCGAAGGTAAACCTGAAGAAATGCTTGAAAAAATTGCTCAGGGAAAACTGAATAAATTCTATAAAGAAAATACACTGCTGAATCAGCAGTTCATTAAGGACGACAAAATGGATATACGTCAGTACCTTGAGAAAACGGAAAAGGGTCTTACCGTAAAACTGTTCCGCAGGGTACAGATCGGCTGATTCCGCAATCAGAATGAATTTTGGAACCGCCTTGATGTACAGGGCGGTTTTTTTGTTTTTACTGAATAAACAATCAGGACGGTAACAGGAAACAGCGGGTGAAAGAATGTTTTTATAATTTAAATGTCGACATTAATCAATCATTAACTCAATGAAACTTGAAAACGGTGTGTACACCATAGGCGGTGTAGCGGTGACACAAATCGCCAACGATTTCGGAACCCCACTTTATATTTACCATGGTGAGAAAATACTGGAACAATACAACGCATTAAAGAAAGCCTTTTCAGGAGAGACCACCCGAATCAAATATGCACTCAAGGCAAATAACAACATTAACATACTCCGGCTCTTAAAAAAGGCAGGGGCAGGTCTCGATGCTGTTTCAATTCATGAAGTATTGTTAGGACTGCGTGCCGGTTTTGAACCGGGTGAAATCATTTTCACACCCAACAGTGTATCGTTTGATGAGATATGCAAAGCAGTTGAATTGGGCATTCAAATCAACATTGATAATATTTCGATGCTGGAACAGTTTGGTCATACATTCGGAAACAAGGTTCCCTGCTGCATCAGAATAAATCCCCACATTGTTGCAGGAGGAAATGTGCACATTCAAACCGGTCACATCGATTCCAAATTCGGAATTTCCATTCACCAGCTACGTCACGTGTTGCGCGTAGTAGAGTCGGAACAGATGCACATCAACGGATTGCACATGCATACCGGTTCCGACATTCTTGATGCCAATGTTTTTGTAAGAGGCGCTGAACTGTTGTATGAGACCGCAATGCATTTTAAGGAGCTTGAGTTTATAGATTTTGGAAGCGGATTTAAAGTTGCCTACCGTGAAGATGATGTAACCACCGACATCATGGAACTGGGAAAAGTACTCACCGAAAGTTTTGATGCTTTTTGTAAGGAATATGGTAGAAAGCTGGAACTATGGTTTGAGCCGGGAAAATTTTTGGTGAGTGAAGCAGGTTATCTTCTTGCCAGGGTAAACGTAGTGAAACAGACAACTGCAACGGTATTTGCAGGTGTTGATTCGGGACAAAACCATCTGATACGCCCTATGCTGTATGATGCCTATCATCATATTGTGAATGTGAGCAATCCTGCCGGTACGCCAAGGATTTACACCGTGGTGGGTTACATATGTGAAACGGACACATTTGGCTGGGACAGAAAGTTGAATGAAGTAGGTGAGGGTGACCTGCTCATCATGAAAAATGCAGGGGCTTACGGCTACACCATGAGTAATAATTACAATGCAAGACCCCGGCCTGCGGAGGTGTTGGTAATGGATGGGAAGGCAACCCTTATTCGCAAAGCGGAAACACTGGACGACCTTACCCGGAATATGGTTGATTTGGAAGCAGCGCAGTTAAAGGAAGCATAGGTTTACTGCCCCTCTTTTTCTATTTTTACAGCCGCATTGTCCGGCTCTCGGCTTGCTTAAACCGTCACTATTTTTATGAAATACAAGCGCATCCTGTTGAAGCTCAGCGGAGAGTCCCTGATGGGCAATAAACAGTTCGGCATTGATAATGAATTGCTTACGCAATATGCAAACGAGATTAAAGATATTGTAAGCAAAAAGGTGGAGGTAGCCGTTGTGATTGGAGGAGGCAATATTTTCAGAGGACTTCAGGCATCCGAAGGAGGCATGGATCGTGTTCAGGGTGATTATATGGGGATGCTTGCCACTGTTATTAATAGTATGGCGCTTCAGGCGGCACTCGAAGGATTGGGCGTTTTTACACGATTGCAATCCGCGATTAAAATGGAAGCTATCTGTGAGCCGTTTATCCGCCGTCGTGCTGTTCGACATCTTGAAAAAGGCAGAGTAGTAATATTTGGTGCCGGCACAGGAAACCCCTATTTTACTACAGATACGGCAGCTTCGTTACGGGCCATTGAAATTGAAGCAGATGTTATTTTAAAAGGAACCCGTGTTGATGGAATTTATACCGCCGATCCTGAAAAAAACAAAAAAGCAAAACGGTTCGACCGCATTACCTTCGATGAAGTATATGAGAGAAACCTGAAAGTAATGGACATGACAGCATTTACTTTATGTCAGGAGAATAACCTGCCGATTATTGTTTTTGATATGAACCGGAAAGGCAACTTGATGAAAGTAGTTAAAGGAGATAAAGTAGGAACGCTTGTCGAAGTTGCTTAAACCATTTTTACCCTCAGTAACCTATCGCTTAAATCAGTTAACATTATTTCTATTATCATGACAGACGAACTCAGGAAGATTATCAGCGAAATGCAGAACCATATGGATAAGGCCATTTCGCACCTTGAACAGGAGCTGGCAAGAATCCGTGCCGGAAAGGCTAATCCTTCGATGCTCGACAGCATACAAGTCGATTATTATGGCAACAATACACC
>DASUFP010000011.1:0-2533 GCA_036274495.1 Bacteroidia bacterium | reverse complement strand
ATGGCTCCATTGTCAAATAGCACCGGTAATGCCACCGTTATCCCGCTTAAAATTGCTATTAAAATATTTCCGGCAAGCATCACACTTTTATACGAATAGGAGTAGAGAAACAATATGAGGGCTGAGGCGGGAAAAATAATAAATGGCCGGTACGTGTTAATTTTGTAACTCACAAAGCCGGCAAGCCCGATACCTGCAATAGTAAAGATTGAATAGAGGAGGATTCCGGTTTTTTTGTGTACCTGCATTCCAAGAACTTTTTGTCCCGGTTTATTAATGGCATCAATAGCCATATCAAAGTAGTCGTTGATAATGTTGCCTCCGGCAGCAACAAGAACAGTTGCCAGCATCAGTAACAAAAATAAGCCATTACCTAGTTCGCTTGCGGATGCTGAAAAGGAAAGAACAGGTAATACTATTGTGTGTCGCACCAGTAAAAATATGAGACAAATAATCAACAGGTTGTTGCCTCTTATCAGTTTCCATAGCGGAACAATTATTTTTATTGGATTCATGCCCAGGTGCCCTGTGCTTTCATAACCTGTTCAATCACATCTCTGACGCAACCATCACCCCCGTTTTTTTCTGAAATATAGTGGGCAGTTACCATAACATCGTGAACAGCATCCGCAGGACATGCAGAGAGGCCGCACAGTTTCATCATTGGGATGTCGGGAACATCATCTCCCATACATAGCACCCTGCCGATATCTAAGTTGTTTTTTTTAATAAAATTCTCAAGTACTTCAATTTTATTGTTAACTCCCATGTTCACCTCAGTAATTCCCAGCTTTTCAAGTCTTACGGGAACCCCCTTGGAATGGCCTCCTGAAATAACAGCAATTTTATATCCCTTTTTTACTGCAAGCTGCATGGCATAGCCATCCTTAATATTCATACTCCGGAGAAATTCCCCATCAGGCATTACCAATAACCTGCCATCTGTTAATACGCCATCCACGTCAAATACAAATGTATTTATAGTGCTGAATTTCTCTTTAAAGTTCATTTTTTTGATTTGGTACGGTTTATTGTCTTGACTTTTCTTTTCGAAGATGCTTTTACAATGTCGTTCGTCAGCAACTTGTAAATGGCCCTCAGTTCCGGCTTACCTGAAAGCAATTTCTGGTGTTTTTGAATGGTAACTTTATCGTTTCTGACAGCAGGACCTGTTTGTGACTGATCAGGACCCGGATGGATCGCATTTCTTGCAGTGCTTCTGATCAACTCATGCAGTAACGCTTCCGGTAATTTTCCGTTTCGCATAATGGCCCCTGAAAGACTAAAGATATAATTGGTAAAATTATTAGCGAAGACTGCGGCCAGATGTAATAAGGCACGTTGTTCGGAGGATACTTTATAAACCTTGTCGCTAACAGTAGCGGCCAGTTTTTTGATGGATGTGGTAACGGCAGGTTTGCTTCCCTCAATACATATGGGTACGTTTTTGTACGATTCAGGATTTCCATGACTGATGGTGTCGAGAGGGTACAAAACACCGGCCCGCAAATGATGCTTCGTCAATTGATGCAACGGAACCGCGCCTGAAGTGTGAACTACTATGCCTTTAGCAGCAGCAGTATAGGCACTCATTTCTTCAATGGCATCGTCTTTAACTGCGATAATATAAAAATCGGCATTTGGCAGTACCTTATGCGGTAAAAATACAGGCAGTGCTTTTAAGAGTGTGCTGAGCTTTTGGGTGCTGTTACGATTACGACCCGCTACCTGAAGTATGGTATGGCCGGCATTCAGGAAAGCGGTACCAAGTGAGGTTGCTACATTGCCGGTTCCTATAATTACCAGATTCATGATAACTATTCAGATTCGAAACTACGACGTTTTAATTCTTTATAGCGATGAACAATTGCAGTGAAGGTGCCAATCACCAGTAAAATACAGCCAGTCCAGAGAATATTTATCCACGGGAAGACTATTGCTTTCATAATAATAAATTCTCTTTTATTGTGCTTTTTCTCGGCAATAGCAAGACTTATTTTACCCGTTTCGGGGTCTATTTTGGTGAAGGCGATTTTAAGTCCGAGCGGATCTACAGACTCTTCTTTCGAAAATACTACCCGGTCGCGGACAACAAAAGCAGGTTGAACAACATACCGGTGCTTGTTAATATCAGTAACAATCAAATTAGCTTTTACTGCGATATCATCAGGTCCAAGTCCCAGAGCCGATCTGTCTACATCATTGGTTAATCCTGTAAAAGTTATCAGTGCATTGCTCACTGTAAGTGTATCACCGGCTTTGACCTCCTCGGTTTTAGGCTCCAGGTAATCATCTGCAACTTCTTTACGGTCGATGTTTTCAATATCGGCATAGGTAACATGGGTGTAAATATCCTTATCAAAGAAACGTTTTGTAGCCGGTTCGGAAACATTTCCCATTCTTGGATTTAATTGGACAGTGGGTTTAAGAGAAAATGCTTTATGAAACGTTCCATTGGAAAAATCAGGTGTGAGGTATTCGATTTCATAGAAAACATTTACGCCCTTTTTCTCAAATCCCTTGTAGGTGATAA
>DASUFP010000010.1:0-3339 GCA_036274495.1 Bacteroidia bacterium | reverse complement strand
GTGCACCGTTGGCAAAATCACCGAACTGTGCTTCCCAAATCACCAGTGTTTGTGGCGAAGTAAGGCAATAACCGTATTCAAAGCCAAGCACTGCATATTCAGAAAGCAACGAATTGTAAATATAAAAAGGTGCTTGTTTTTCATTGATATTACTTAGCGGACAGTATTGCTCTTCCGAATCCTCAACACGGATTACGGCATGCCGATGCGAAAAAGTACCTCGTTCAACATCCTGTCCGCTTACCCGCACCGGATGACCTTCGGTTACAAGTGATCCATAAGCAAGCAGTTCACCCATTGCCCAGTCAAGCGACTTTCCCTTTTGAATCATCGCCTTCCGTTCCGAAAACAAGCGCTGAATTTTACTAAAGAAATTTTTTCCTTCCGGAAGAGTGGAAATGCTTTCTCCAATCTCACGAAGTTTGTTTTCTGCAACGCCTGTATCAGGCGACACATCCATTTCGTCAGGTCCGGCAAAATGCAATCCCGACCAGTTACCTTCGGAATGTTTGATAAATCTGACCTTATCCTTTGTGCGTGCCAGATCAAGACTCTCCTGTAACATATCCTTAAATTTCTGTTCCAGTTCACGTGCCAGATCGGCTTCGACAGCTCCCTGTGAAAGCAACTTTTCCTTATAAATTTCCCTTGGATTGGGGTGCGCAGCAATAGCTTTATACAGGAGCGGTTGGGTAAAACGCGGTTCGTCGCCCTCGTTGTGACCATACTTACGGTAGCACAACAGGTCGATAAAAACATCGCGGTGAAATTTTTGCCGGTACTCCATTGCCAGTTGAATGGTATACACCAACGCTTCCACATCGTCACCATTCACATGAAAAACAGGTGACAGGGTTACCTTGGCAATATCAGTGCAGTAGGTTGAAGAGCGGGCATCAATATAATTCGTGGTAAATCCAATCTGGTTGTTTACCACAATATGTATTGTTCCGCCGGTGCCATAGCCTTTCAACTGTGACATTTGAATAACTTCATAAACGACACCTTGTGCGGCTACGGCGGCATCGCCGTGGATAAGAATGGGGGCGATGTCGTTTATGGTACCTCCCTGCGTATCTATTTTAGCCCTGACGATTCCCTGTACAACCGGATCGACGGCCTCCAGGTGTGAAGGGTTCGGGGTAAGACTCAGATGAACTTTTTTTCCTGATTCGGTTGTGATATCCGATGAAAATCCAAGATGGTATTTTACATCACCATCGAAGGAATGATCTTCGTATTCTTTTCCTTCAAATTCGGTGAAAATATCTTCGTATGTTTTATTAAGGATATTTGCAAGAATATTTAACCGGCCTCTGTGTGCCATACCGATCACATATTCTTTTATCCCCATTCCGGCACCTGATTCAATTACAGCATCCAGCGCCGGTATCAATGTTTCGGCGCCTTCGAGTGAAAATCGTTTTTGTCCGGTGAACTTAACCTGCAAAAAATTTTCAAAAGCTGTCGCCTCATTGAGCTTATGTAAAATGCGGCGTTTTTGATCGAGCGAAAAAGCCGGCGTATTTTTAACGCTCTCCATTTTCTGTTCAAGCCACTGAATAGTTTCAGGCGAGCGGATGTATTTATATTCGGCACCTATCGACTGACAATAGGTTTGATTGAGTGCGGCAACGATATCGCGTAATGTTGCAGGGCCCATTCCGATCTCATTACCTGCAACAAAAACAGTGTCGTTGTCGGCATCGGAAAGTCCGAAGTTTTCAATATCATTAGTGGGTGAATACTTACGACGTTCCCGAACCGGGTTTGTTTTAGTAAAAAGATGACCGCGCATTCTGTAACCGTTGATCAGATTGAGAACTGCAAATTCTTTCTGAACGTTTTCAGGAATTTTTCCGGGGGTATCGTTAAAATTTTTTCTGGAGAACTCGAATCCTTCAAAAAATTTCTGCCAGCCTGCATCTACTGATGAAGGATTGCTGAGGTACTGCCGGTAAAGGTCTTCAATAGTGGCCGGATCGGCATTACCCAAATAGGTAAACTTGTCCATGTAAATGATCGTCAATAAAAAGTCCCGCAAAGGTACTTAATTTCAACGTCATAAGGCTTTTGGCAAGATACCGGCCGGCATTAACACGGTGACAGGTTAAGGAAAGGCAACCGCCGGGTAGCTGTTTATATCCGCAAAGGGCAGTTTTGCCTGAAAGGCGGTATTTATAACCGATACAAAACGGTTGGCAATGAATGCGTAACCTCTCGGAGTAGGGAAAAAGCCATCGACTGAGTAAAATCCTCCTTTTGGATAAGCGGCACTCAGTACGGTTCCGCCAAAAGAGGATCCCTGCGCCACTTCGTTAAACAAATCGTACATGCTTACAACAGGTATACCCTCTTGTTGTCCCAGCTGACTGATTGCGGCATTGTAGTTTATTACAGCGTCATTTACCAAACCCAGTTCCTGCGCATCCAGAACATAACGCGAAGGAATCGGTACCAGCCGGCCCCAGCTGTAACATCGTATTGAATCCATTGGTAATGTAAGCAGCAGTTTTTCTCCCGTTTCAATTTGCCTGCGTCCGCCCGGTGCACTATTGTCATTTATAACATACCGGTTCCGGCCTTGCTGAAATACAATTGCAGGGTTGATGGGAGCGTACAACATGTTGAGTGAATCTGCTTGCTGCTGCGTTAATAGTAATCCATCCACCGCAACTGCATTAAAAAACGGCATGGTACCGGGTGCCGGCAGATTGGCAATGACTCCATGTGCACCTACTGCTTTCATACCAGCAATCAAAGAAGTATATCCGCCTATAAAAGACTGAACAGAGGTGATTGTATCACCGCTTTCTTTACCGCCGCGCCGCGCATATCCGTAAATATCTTCGAGTCCCATCCAAATTGTATAAAAAGTAGGGGCCTGCCCTATTGCATCGCCAATGATTGTAGAGATTCCGGGGTTCGAAGCAAAGCGTGCATAAAACGGATTACCAATAAACATACTCGGATCACCAAACGACTGCAGAAAAACATTTGCCATGCGGGTACCGGGAACGCCCATATTATTGTACGGACCATAAGCACCAATCCAATTATAATTGGTCAGGTCGCCAACAGGACTTACAGGTGCGGCCTTCAGATAAGAGTTCCCAAGACAATCAACGGTATCAATTAAATGATAGCGTGCATTGCCTTTTAGTCCGATGCCAACTCCTGCATTGACGAGCGGTTGTTCAAATGCACCGCCTCCTGCCAAAGCAAACCGTGAAGCCAGTATAGCGGGATAGGAATACCGTTGTGCTGACAGGTATAAGGCGCTGTCGGAATACCCTGAAGTATAACCTCCGCCCACAGCAACATATCTGCTTAAATTGG
>DASUFP010000009.1:0-8023 GCA_036274495.1 Bacteroidia bacterium | reverse complement strand
TTTGAATAGTCATGTGGAGACAACCTGCTATGCGGGCTCCTTTAAGCGGCTGTGATTTTCCAAATTCTTCACGAAGCGACATCAAACCGGGCATCTCAGCTTCGGCAAGTTTTATTTCCTTGCGTCCCCATTCACCCAGGGAAATATCTTTTACTTTGTGTTTTACGAACTTTGTTTCTGCTGATTTTATCATGTGTATTTAAGGATTTTGTGCAAATTTACTAATAAACACAGAGGGGGGCAAATAAGTTCAGTCCCCGGATTCAAATAACCTATGCCGCTCATTCTCAAATTTAAACCCGAGGAACAGGCCCAGGTAGCTGTTTGGAAAATTACGGAAGCACCTGAGGCACTTCTTATTCAGCTCAGGGAATTAGGGGTTTATGCCGACATTCCGTTCTTCAGAAACCAGGGACGGCTGGCTGAGTGGCTGACTGCCAGGCTTTTATTAGCTGAAATGGGTGTTTCTCAACGCATCACCTACGATAAAGCCGGTAAACCGCACCTCGAAGGAGCCGCCCATCGCCCCATTTCATTATCGCATTCGGGGAACCATGTTGCGGCTATCACCCACCATCATACAAATGTTGGTATCGATATTGAATTAACGGGTGAACGTATACTCAGGGTGATGCACAAATTTGTTGGCCCCGCCGAAACGCAATGGCTCAGCGACGAGCCCGAACAGCGTTTAATTCAACTTTACCAAATCTGGGGTGCAAAGGAATGTGCATTCAAAATAAGAGGGGGTGGAGGAATAGGCTTTATTGAGGAACTGGAAGTGGATAACCCCGGTTCGGAATCCAGTCAAGCTACGCGTGTAACACTAACTAAAGACGGTAAAAGTTGGACATACCGTGTTTTTTTCCAATATTTGGATAAGATGCTGCTTACTTACGGGTTCGAAACCTAATTTTGTATCCAAACTATGAATGTATACGATCAAATATCAGATAAAAAAGCAGAGGGAATTAAACAGCTGGCTGTATTAATAGACCCTGATTTATCGGGCAATGAGTCTGTTGAGCGGATTTGCCACCTGGCTGCTGAAAATGGAGTCGATTACATTTTTGTAGGAGGCAGTCTGGTTACCAGAGGAAACCTCCATCAGTGCCTGAGGCAGATAAAAATGTCATGCAGTATTCCGGTTGTAATTTTTCCGGGAAACGCTATGCAGATTGACCCGCTTGCCGATGCTATATTATTTATGTCGTTGATATCGGGCCGCAACCCTGAACTGTTAATCGGAAACCAGGTGATAAGTGCTCCGGTAATCAGGGAAAGCAGACTGGAACCTATTTCAACCGGATACATGCTTGTAGACAGTGGTGCCACTACGGCTGCTGTTTACATGAGCAATACCATACCACTACCATCAAACAAACCCGAAATAGCGGCTTGTACCGCTCTCGCCGGGGAAATGCTGGGACTAAAATTAATATTTATGGATGCCGGCAGCGGGGCAGCAAAACCGGTGAGCGAACAAATAATCAGTGCAGTCAGAAGAACCATCTCTGTTCCGCTAGTGGTGGGTGGCGGAATCAATACCCCTGAAAAAGCAATCAGCGCATGCAGGGCAGGCGCTGATTTAATAGTAATAGGAAATGCTATTGAAAAGGATCCTGCCGTTTTACCTTTGATTGCAGGTGCCGTAAAATCTGTTTCGGTTTAGGCTGCTACAATTGCATCAACCTTTCTGACGTCTTTCGCATTCCGCTGGAACTTCATTTTAAAGCGTCTGCTAAAATAGGCGGGATCTTTGAATCCAACCCTTACAGCTATCTGCTGAATATTTTCATCGGTACTTCTGATAAGGAAATAAGCCCTTTCTAACCGACGCTCTTCAATATAATCCTGCAGGTTACGTCCTGTAAGGCTCTTGAAAAACTGACCAACATAATCTTTAGTAACGCAGGCAACTTGTGCTATCTGGTTGTTTGAAAGATCCGTTTCCAGATTTGACTGAATAAACTCTACCACATCAATAAGTCTTCTGTCGAGCAGGTAAGACATTTTTCCGACAGTCTCATCCAGATCGTTCCTTTCAAATAAATGACGCATCAGATGGATCATGATTTCTTCAAGGTATTTTTTCCTCAAAGAAGTTGCCCCCACTTTGTCTGAATTATTTTCCTTAAGAACACCCATGTAGGCATTCAGCATATCGGGATTACCCGGAATCACCAGCAAGGGCAATCCGATAACCTGAAATATATTTACAATACCATGAATCAGCAGCTCGAAACCTAACGAGGAGCCAACATGAGCGCCTGCCCGTATAACATCATCATAACTCAAATCTTTAACATACTCTCTCTTTACATCAGTGTCTTCATTTAAAAAATTAGGATCCAGCTTCGGTCCGTCCGGACCTCCCATTCTTGAAAAATGTACAGTTCCTTTAGGTATCAGGTAAAAATTTCCGGGCTTTATCTGCTCTTCAACAACTCCTCCTGTAAAATAACCGCTGTGTGCATAAAACAGTATACTTTTGTTTTGCGGAGCTCCAAGCAGCTGGTAAGGTTTGAGCACTTCGTAAATGTGAGCATGATGAAAGCGCACTTCCATGGCATCTACAATTCTTCGGATTATTTCAGTTGACATACTGTTTCAGATTAACTATTTGTGACTTTTGAAAGGTTAGAAATTTGGTCATTTAGTTTCCCGGGCATGTTTCCGGAGTTTATTCGACTCCGGCTGATCAAACTTCCAATGTGTTTTGTTCTATTTGTATTTTATTGAATTCGGGGTGAAACTTACTTTAAATTGGATTCAGGTCATAACCTTTATTACCGAATGGGAAAAAGTAAGGCCTGAAACAGTTCCAGACAGGTTTAAAACTATCAGGAGATGTATTATTCAATGGAATAAAGTTCTCAACTTCAATGCATCTTTTGGTACTATTAAAATAACAATTAGGATTTAACTTTACATTAACATACTCAAATTTAGGCATTTATTAAATTATCCATTAGGATAAAAACACTTTGACCTGCTTCATGACACTTTTATGACAATGCAATTACAAGAATTGTATATTTCTAATATTTTACAGTATATTTCAACGAATACCTTAGAATGGATAGGGGCCCTCTTTGGTATTGCAGGAATTTACCTGACTACAAAGGCAAAAGTTGCTTGTTTTCCAATCGGTATTGTCAGCGTGGCAGCATCCTGGTTCCTTTTCATAAAGGAGGGATTTTACGCCAATGCGTTACTTCAGCTTTTTTTTGCCCTTATGCTTATTTATGGCTGGTGGAGCTGGACCCGCAAAAAAAATGACCGGACAATCAAAATTACCCGTTCAGGATGGGATGGTTTAGCGTTGTATACCCTTGCCGGAATTGCTGTAGGATTGTTATTCGGCTACTACTTTACCGGGAAACCTGATTCAAATGTTCCCTATGCAGATGGTTTGACTACCGGGCTCAGTTTTGCGGCGCAGTGGATGGTGGCCCGCAAGAAAAGCGAAAACTGGATTTTGTGGATTATTACCAACACTATTTATGTGATAATGTATTGGTACACTCACCTCCCTGTATACGCAACTCTTTATCTGGTTTATCTCTTACTGGCCATTCAGGGATGGTACAATTGGCAAAAGGAATACACTAAAAACCTGTCAGCTTGAAAACAATACGAGTGGCACTGATCGGACCCGAATCGAGCGGCAAAACAACCTTATGCAAAGCTCTTTCAGAACATTTTGGACAACCATGGGTTCCTGAATATGCCAGAGAGTATTTATCGAATCTTACCTCACCCTATACCCAGACCGATGTCGAGCATATTTTGAAAGAACAACTGAACCGTGAAAAGCAGACCGGCAAAAACGCTCCGCTTGTTTTTTGCGATACGGAACCCATTAACATCAAAGTATGGTGCGAACATGTGTTCGGTTCCTGTGCCGGATGGATTAACGACGAAATTTACAATCATCCATATGACTTGTACCTGTTAACACGTCCGGATCTTCCCTGGGAATACGATCCTTTAAGAGAAAATCCTGAAAAAGGTCAGTTCTTTTTCGATTGGTACTTAAGAATACTCCAATCCATTTCGGCTGATTATGTAATTATTGAAGGAGACTCAAAGAAACGTTTACAAACTGCGGTTGATGCTGTTCAAAAAATAATTTCCAAAAGAAAGTAACTTCCTGAATTGAATTACCTCAATTTACGCTTCCTGTTTATGGACATATAAATTCTGCAGGACAGAAGATTTATCCTCCAAAATCTTCAGACTATTTAAAATATAATTACTTTTACAACAATTAAGGGGTGCTTCATGGATAAAACCGTGATTGCTGAGATTATACCCAAGAACCTGATCCGGGTAATGCCGGCGTAGGAAAAAGGTAGGCCGTTTTCCGGCATCTTGCAATACCCCCGCTAAGCTAACCCGATTATTTCAGGGCTGTGCCGTGCGGGAAATTCATGACCCCTTCCGAACTTTTTAAAACCACGAATGGTCATGAACAAAAAATTATTTAATGCTTTCCTCTTCGTTATTTTTTTTCCGGTACTGCTTAATGCACAATCAGTATTAACAGGCATTGTAAGAGACAGCGCCGGACAACTTCCCTTGCAGGGTGCTGTTGTTTCAGTTTCCGGATCCTTCAATACGGCTATCACAACCAATGAAGGCTCCTTTCAGATCAAATTACCAACGGGCAAACCGATTGCAATTCAAATACGGTTATTGGGGTATGAATTGCTCATCGACACTCTGGTGCTAAACAGCAATGAGGCCAAAACATTTATCCTTCACGCCATGCCCTTTTTACAGAACGAAGTGCTGATAAGTGCTACTCGTGCAAATGAAAAGACCGGATTTGCCTTTACCAACCTTGACAAAAAAGAAATTGAAGCAGAAAACAACGGTAAAGATATTCCGTATCTATTGCTCTCCACTCCCTCTTTAGTAGCCACATCAGATGCAGGCACTGGCATAGGATATACGGGAGTCCGTATCCGCGGAAGCGATGCTACAAGAATTAACGTGACACTAAACGGGATTCCGATGAATGATGCGGAATCGCAACAGCTCTATTGGGTTGATCTCCCCGACCTCGCCTCATCGACCGATAATATTCAGGTACAAAGAGGTGTTGGAACTTCAACAAACGGCGCCGGAGCCTTTGGCGGAAGTATAAATATTTTATCGTCAAACCCTGAAAAGAAACCGTTCGCATCTTCTTCCAACAGTTACGGTTCATTTAATACCGTTAAAAACAACTTATCTTTTGGGACAGGTATGATAGACAACAAATGGAATGTTGAAGGAAGGCTGTCAAGAATTACTTCGGATGGCTATATCGACAGAACTACTTCCGATTTGCGTTCCTTCTTTATAACCGGCGGTTATTACAGCAAAAAAGACCTTGTGAAATGCAACATACTGTCAGGCAGGGAAATTACCTACCAGGCCTGGCTGGGCGTTCCGGAATATGCACTGGATACCAACCGTACGCTCAACTTATATACCTACAATAACCAGGTAGATAATTACGGTCAGGATCATTATCAGTTATTTTGGTCGCATTCCATTTCAACAAAATTCAGCTTTAACACAGCACTGCATTATACGAAAGGAAGCGGCTATTACGAAGAATATGAAGAAGGACAACTGTTATCGGATTATCTTTTGCAGGATGTGATTTCCGGTAACGACACAGTAAGCGAAACAAATCTTGTACGCCGTAAGTGGCTTGACAATGATTTCTACGGAGGAACCTGGTCACTTAACTATGAACCTTCCGTTAAAACTTCAATAATATTTGGCGGCGCCTGGAACCGGTATGAGGGCGATCATTTTGGAAAAGTTATCTGGGCTCAATTTGCGTCAAATGCAACTCCGGATTACGAATACTACCGCGACAATGCAACCAAGACCGATTTCAACTCCTTTCTGAAAGCCACGCTTACCGTGGGAGATAAATGCTCACTGTACGGGGATATGCAGATCCGATCTATCCACTATGCATTTACAGGCATTACAAGCTCGGGCAATCAAGCACCCATGAATGACAACCTGTTGTTTTTTAATCCTAAAGCAGGCATCAATTATACCATCAACAACAACCACAGCCTGTATGCTTCGGCGGCCGTTGCAGGTAAAGAACCATCCAGGGATGATTACGTCGACAACCCTGAAAATGTAAGGCCGGGTGCGGAAGAGCTGCTGGATATTGAAGCAGGTTATCATTATTCAGCCACCACTTTCAGTGCAACTGTCAATTTATACAATATGCAATACCGCGATCAGCTTGTTGTGACCGGAAGATTAAATGATGTTGGAAATCCGGTAAGAATCAACATTGACAAGAGTCATCGTACCGGAGCAGAATTCATTTTTGGCTGGGCACCAGTATCGAAACTTAAAATAAACGGCCATGCAACCTTCAGCAGCAACATTGTTGATTCCTATAATGAAACGGTATATAATTATGATAACGGAGATGTAATTGATGTCCCCTACTCCAACACCAACCTTGCCTATTCACCCAATATTACAGGCGGCTCCGAAATAACATATCTGATTACCGATGCATTCAATGCAACACTATCAGGGAATTATGTCGGAAAACAATACCTCGACAACACTTCGAATGATTTGCGAAAACTCGATCCCTATTTTGTTTCCAACTTAAGACTGAACTATGACATTCAGCCAAAATTTATGAAAGGTATTTCACTTGCCTTTTGGATAAACAATCTGTTTGACGAGCTCTATGAATCAAACGGATATACCTACAGTTATATTTACGGAGGTGCATTTATTACCGAAAACTTCTACTATCCCCAGGCAGGGAGAAACTACACCGTTCAGCTGACATTAAAATTTTAGAAAAAAGAGAACACTAAAATCGGCTTACTGTGTTTTGCAGTTACAGCTCGGCGACATCATGATTTGTGTATTGGGAAGCAGTTCATGAAATTCGCGTTGCTGATCTTCTGAAAAAAGTATACCTCTTAACTCAAGAAAATGAAGATTTTTTAGCATAGCAATTTCATCGGGCAGTGTCTCAATCTCATTATCCCACATTTCAAGCACTTGTAACGATTCCATTTTACCGATAGATGATGGAATAATAACAATTTCATTTCTGTTAAGCGCCAACTTTTGTAATCCTTTTAATGCAGTAATACCTTCAGGGAATTCGTCAAGTTTGTTGGAGGACAGATCCAGTTCTTTCAGATGGATCATATTGGCAATTTCGGGATTTATTTTTTTGATACGGTTACGGCCTAAATCAAGAACTTCAAGATTGTGGAGTTTAAAAACGCCTTCGGGAATTTCAGAAAGTTTCTTACCCTTCAGTTCCAAAATAATTACTGAATCAGGATTTGCCAATGCAGCAGAGAGACTTTTATACACTTTTGCATCCGGACGAGTGTAAACCGGAAGATCAGATTCCTGACCAATGGCGATACCGCCGAAAAGCAGAATTACCACCACACCACTCAACAAAAAGTGGTGAATCGGCAAACGTATCTTGAATATATGGGTTGTATTCCTCAGGTGTATAGGGTTTTTTAACTGTCGTTCAATATAAGGTTTTGCAGTCCTGTAAAATACGCTCTTCACCGGATGAAAAACGTTTCATTCAATATTTATTGTGCTCAAAGTAATTAACAGCATCAGAAAGGTCCGTTTTCATTCTGGAAATCAATTCGTCAGCCGAATCAAACTTCATATCTCCGCGAAGCCTCCTGACAAATTCAAGCTGTATTTCTTCACCATAAATATCAGCATTAAAATCTATGATATACGCCTCTACACTCAGCAATCCGTTTTCTTCAAAGGTAGGCCGGTTACCAATACTCACCAGCCCTTTGTGTTTTTCGTTTCCAATTTGCACCCATGCAACATATACACCGGTCCCGGGGATCAGTTTATCGGCATTAGCAACCGAGAGATTGGCTGTAGGGAAACCCAGTTTACGTCCCATCCGAGTCCCTTTAACAATAGTCCCGGTAAGGCTGTAGTATCGGCCCAGAAGGGCTGAAGCGTCTTCCAT
>DASUFP010000008.1:0-10314 GCA_036274495.1 Bacteroidia bacterium | reverse complement strand
GGAAAAGGACAAAATCAGCGGCTGATAACCACTTTCGATGGTGACCAGTTTCCTTTGCTGTAAATAAATAAATTGTATAATCCAATGGGAATTATTGACAAATCAAGTTGAATAGCATTTGGATCAGGCAAATGTTCTAGCCGTAATACGACTCTCCCTCCCAGATCTTTCAGCATCAGCTGTTCCATTGGCATTTGGTAAGGAGCTGTAATTGTTAATTTATTTGCAACAGGATTTGGAAATAATGCCGTGACTGGAGCATTTACATCCCGAATTGATGTTATTACATAGGGATCTGAAAAAGATGAGCATCCTGACGAATCTGTTATCTGAACGGAGTAAGTCCCTGGAAAAATTGCAATGTAGCAGTAGTTCACTGCACCCGGTATCAGAACCGAATTATTATAATACCACTGGTAACCGGCCATAAATGGAACTGTGCATAAGGTATCGCTGCTGGCACTTATCAGAGGTGTTGGAGGATTTGCATATACAGTAATATAATTTGCATAAACCAGGGTATCAATTCCTGAAGCATTGGTTACAATTAGTGTTACATCGAATGTGCCGGTATCGTCGTAGCATATCTGAGTGGGATTTTGTAAAGATGACGTATCAGGGATAGCTCCTTCGAAATACCATTGCCAGGAGGTGGGATTGTTTTGGCTGAGGTCAGTGAAAAACAGGCAGGTTTCTTCACAAAATGCTGTATCATTTGCCGTAAAGGCTGCAACCGGCAAAATTACAGAGTTCTTTCCTGTGACCAGGAACTCATCCACACCAAATCCAGGATCACTGGCAGTGGTGGCCACATTATTGACAAACCGGAATCCAAACCGGAGCATTGAATGATTGGACCAGGCCGGATCTGTTATTGTTTTGAGGGTCCAGTTTCCTGTATTGTTATATTTAGTGCCGGGAGCATGCTGAATCCATGATGTGCCTCCATCGAAACTATAATACAGTTCGCCATAACTGTTGTTTCCGCCGGAACATAACCACCAGAAATTTACAGTAACTGTATCAAAGCCGATGGTCGATATATCTGAACTCATTTTACAGAAATAATTTTCGGCATTGGTGCATATGCCATCTGCAGCCGCAAAACAGCAATTTGAAATACCTGAAGTGACTGCGGCATTACTAACGGTGTGCAGATATGATCCATTGGGAAATCCTGAAATGGTTACCGGCTGGGCAGGCGTAGAAGGAACAGTAAATGAAAAGGGAAATCCCAGGCATGTAATGGTGCCATTGCCGCCAGGGTAGCTGTTGTTTTCAACCCAAAAATTTGCACCTGAAGTGGTGCTGCCGACATCAGAAGTGTTCAAACTGAATCCGGAGGGAACAGCACTGAAACCTGTGTAAAACAACGTATCCTGAGCTTGAGAAGTAATGACAGATGAAATCAGGAAAACGATAATCTGAGGGAGTACTTTGGATTTCATTTGAATTGAATTAGTGGTAAAAGGTATAAAAAATCGGACTTTTAACAAAAAACAGCCCTGTATTTAAAACCAAAGCCCGGCCGGGCTTTGTTATATTTGCAGAAATACACTTTTATGGCCTACCGAAACCTTCGGCATTTTATTAAGGTACTTGAAGAAGCAGGCGAACTGGTTCGGATTAAAGAATTTGTAGATCCTAACCTCGAAATCACAGAAGTCACCGACCGTATTTCGAAACAATACGGCCCTGCCCTCCTGTTTGAGAACACAGGAACCAACTTTCCTGTGCTCATTAATGCCATGGGTACCGAAAAACGGATGGCCATGGCTTTGGGAGTAAAACAACTGGATGAGGTGGCAAGGGAGATAGAGTCGCTTTTCAAGACCTTTACCTCTCCTAAAAACAGCTTTCTCGATAAACTAAAATTATTGCCACAGCTTGGAGAAGTGGCTTCCTGGATGCCTAAAACAGTAAGCGGCCGTGGCGAATGCCAGCAAGTTATTCTACAGCAGCCTGATATTACAAAATTCCCGGTACTCACCTGTTGGCCGGAGGATGGCGGCCCATTTATTACCTTACCCGTTATACAAACCAAAGACCCGAACACCGGTATACGGAACGTTGGACTTTACCGTATGCAGGTCTTTGGCCCTACCCTAACCGGCATGCATTGGCACCGGCACAAAGTTTCTGCCCGGCACTTTAATGAGTACAAAAAGCTCGGTCAAAAGATGCCGGTTGTCATATCAATTGGAGGTGATCCTGTTTACACCTATAGCGGCACTGCACCGCTGCCGGATGGGGTGGATGAATTTATGCTTGCGGGCTTTTTACGCAAAAAACGGGTGGAACTGGTACAATGCATTACACAGGATATGCAGGTTCCTGCAGATGCCGATATTATTATAGAGGGATATGTGGATCCAAATGAGGAATTCATCCTTGAAGGACCCTTTGGCGATCATACAGGCTATTATTCTCTCGCCGATTACTACCCGAAATTTCACATTACCTGCATCACCCATCGCAATGACCCTGTTTATCTTGCAACTATTGTAGGAATTCCACCTCAGGAAGATGCATGGATCGGCAAGGCCACAGAACGAATTTTCCTTGCTCCCATTAAAATGACAATGGTGCCTGAAATCGTGGATATGGTATTGCCGATTGAGGGTGTCTTTCACAATTTATGCATTGTAAAAATCAAAAAAGATTATCCGGGTCAGGCACTTAAAGTCATGAACTCATTATGGGGTGCAGGACAAATGATGTTTACCAAAATGATGATTGTAGTTGATGGTGAGGTAGACATTCATAACAATCTGGAAGTCGCCAAATACATTTCGGAAAATACTGACCCTGCCACAGATTTTGTATTCAGTCAGGGTCCTACCGATGTCCTCGATCACTCCTGTTCTACTATGGCCTTTGGTGGTAAAATGGGTATTGATGCTACCAAAAAGCTTCCGGAAGAATTGGCAGGAAAATCAATGGTACAGTTTACTGGCACACTTCCTGACGCAGCACAGCTGAAAAAGGTGTTCCCTGAAATCACAGACATCAATTCATCATTACTTGCTCTGGGAGTTTCGGTGGTGATGATCGCGGTGGAGAAAAACCGTAAAGGACATGTGAAGGAACTGGCCGGAAAACTATTCGCTCAGCCGTCCATGCGCGACATTAAAGTAGTGTTGTTTCTCGAGCATAACTTCCCGGTAACCGATACCGCCGACGCGGTGTGGCGTTTTTCAAATAATCTTGATCCCCGGCGCGATCATATACAAATCTATCCTTCGGGAGATGCAGCAACCACTCACATGGCATTTGACGGTACACGTAAAACCAAGGAATACGATGGATTTACCCGCGACTGGCCGAACATCCTGGCCTCTACCGATGAAACTATTGCACATATAGATGCCATCTGGGATAAACTTGGACTGGGACCGTTCATCCAATCGCCCTCCAAGAAATACCGGAAGCAGTTGTATAAAGGTGGGGCGGTGGTGGAGGAATAGCCCGTAAAGCAAGGGACTTCAGAATTTGGAAATTTTTTCGTGCTGCTGCCTATTGATGCGGGTGACTGGATCCATGATTCATTGTATCTGGATTTAAGAATCAAGGCTTTGTGATTCAACAGCTTCTGACATTTACTCCTTTTCATAAACCTGACTTATATCATTTTAGCTATTTATAGGTTCCCATATTTTTGCTATCATGTCAGGAATTTGCTCTTCTTTAGAAACTACCGAAAAGCTTTTGTGTTACCATTGCGGTGACCCGTGCAGGGACATTCCTATTCATGTTTATGATAAAGACTTTTGTTGTGAGGGATGTAAATTGGTTTATGAAATATTAAAAGAGAATAATCTTAGCAACTACTATTCCCTTAATGCCAATCCCGGTGACAAGAGCATCAAAACACGCAATGCTGCCCGCTATGAATTCCTCGATGATGAACAGGTGCTACAAAAGCTGGTATCGTTTACCGATGGCACCGAGACCCATATTACTTTCCTGATCCCTCAGATCCATTGCAGCTCGTGCATCTGGCTGCTGGAGCATCTGTATAAACTCGACATGGGCGTTAAGCGCTCTACGGTGAACTTTCTGAAGCGGGAGGCAAGCATCGTATTCAACGAAAAAGAAACATCGCTGCGTAAAGTAGCCGAACTGCTCAACCGCATCGGCTATCCCCCGCATATCAGCCTCAGCAATCTCGAAAAGAAAAAGGCACCTGCTACCAACATGCAGACCTATTACAAACTGGGTGTGGCTTTTTTCTGCTTCGGCAACATCATGCTGCTCAGCTTTCCGGAGTATTTCGGACTGAGCAGCGTGTTTGAAGGCCGGTTTGTGAAGACTTTCGGTTACCTCAACATACTGTTGTCGTTGCCAGTACTGCTTTATGCCGACATCGACTTTTTCCGGTCAGCCTGGAACGGTTTAAAGCAGGGACGCCTGAATATGGATTTCCCTATTTCACTCGGGATTACAGTGATGTACAGCCGGAGTCTTTATGAGATTCTTTCAGGAACCGGTGCAGGGTATATGGACACCTTCGCCGGGCTGATATTTTTCATGCTAACTGGCAGGATGTTTCAGAATAAGACGTATGAAAGGTTGTCGTTTGAACGGGATTATAAATCTTATTTCCCCGTAGCAGTCTCAGTGCTGAAGAATGGGAAAGAAGAAAGCAAAGCCGTATCAGATCTTCATCACGGCGACAGGATACTGGTGCGGAATGGTGAATTGATACCTGCTGATTGCATTTTACTCAAAGGAGATGCAGCAATTGACTACAGTTTTGTTACCGGAGAAAATATTCCTGTTCCAAAACAGAGCGGCGACCGCATTTATGCCGGCGGTCGGCAGGCTGGTTCCGCCATCGAACTGGAGGTGGTGAGTGAAGTATCACAAAGCAGGCTCACCCAGCTCTGGAATGAACATGGTGATAGTGAACATAAGGAAAATGAACTCACATCAATAGTTGATAAAGTCAGCTATGTATTTACACTGGTTGTAATAGCTATTGCTGCTGCAGCCGGAGGATGGTGGATATGGAAAGGTGAAGTTCATACCGCATTAAATGCATTTACTGCCGTGCTGATTATCACCTGCCCCTGTGCTCTTGCACTCTCCTACCCTTTTACTCTTGGTAACAGCATCAGAATTTTGGGAAATCAAAATATCTATCTCAAAAACACGAGAGTAATTGAAAAGATGGCCTCAATTGATACCATTGTTTTCGATAAAACAGGAACGCTTACTAAAGCTGGTGATGCAGAATACACCTGGCATGGAAGCCCTCTCAATACAACAGAAATTCTGGCCGTTGCATCTTTAGCGTCGAGTTCGCAACATCCTCTCAGCAGAGTAATCGCGGGTATTGCAGAAGAAAGCACTCGTCCTGAAGTTTCGAACTTTGAAGAAATCCCCGGTAAGGGCATGAGCGGAATCGTAATCGGTATGATGATAAAGGCAGGTTCTACTACGTTTGCCGGAAACGGAAACAGTACAGGAAATAGCAGGCGATCTGAAGTACATGTTACGATTAACTCAACCTACAAAGGTTTTTATGAGATCCGGGGTGTTTACCGTGAAGGATTGAAAACTGTTACGAATGCGCTGTCTGAAAACTATAATCTTCATTTATTGTCGGGAGATAACGATGCAGAGAAGGAATCATTAGCGGAGTTCTTTCCGGATTCCGATAAGCTACACTTCGGGCAATCGCCGGCAAATAAATTGCAGTTCATCAAAAATCTGCAACACCAGGGAAACCATGTATTGATGGCCGGCGACGGACTAAATGACGCCGGTGCACTTTTTCAAAGTAATGTAGGGCTGGCTGTTTCGGACGACACCAATAACTTTTCACCTGCCTGCGATGCCATTCTGGATGCCAAATCATTTCACCTTTTACCCATGTTTCTTAAATTTTCCAAATACTCCATGAATATTATTTATGTGAGTTACCTGATTTCACTACTCTATAATTGTATCGGAATCTGGTTTGCCGTTCAAGGACTCATTTCTCCACTTTTTGCAGCCATTATTATGCCTTTAAGTACCATTAGCATGGTGTTATTTACCACCACGGCTACTAATTTAATTGGCAAACTGGTTTTCAGGGATGTGCCAGGTCAGGCCCAGATAAAAGCTGACAAAAGTCACCAATTATCCTGATAAAGGTCATATACCAACAATTTACACGCGGGTATTTTTGAGCCTGTTTTTACACAGATTCCTCAATGAGCGTTCTCTTTCTCCTCATAGGCATTAGTTTGCTGGTAGCAACCGGTTTTCTTATCGCATTCATATGGTCGGTAAAAAAAGGGCAGTATGAGGATGATTACACCCCATCGGTACGCATACTCATTGATGATACAACACCTGAAGAACCAAAACCGTAACACAACCTTATGGAAATAGAAAAATTCTATTACGACAACAAAATCGTCAGAAACTTCGCCTGGGCGACGGTTATCTGGGGAGTGGTAGGCATGCTTGTAGGGCTCATTGCCGCGCTTCAGCTCATTTGGCCGGTATTTAATTTTGAGTTGCCCTATACCACCTTTGGAAGAATAAGACCGCTGCACACCAACGCGGTTATTTTTGCTTTTGTGGGGAACGGTATATTCACAGGTCTCTATTATTCGCTGCAACGGTTGTGCAAGGCACGAATGTTCAGTGATCTGCTCAGCAATATAAATTTCTGGGGATGGCAATTGATAATAGTGGCTGCTGCTGTTTCTCTCCCCCTTGGTTTTACTACCAGCAAGGAATATGCTGAACTCGAATGGCCAATAGACATTGCTATAACAATTTTATGGGTGGTTTTTGGAATTAATATGATGGGTACCATCATAAAACGGAGAGAAAAACATATTTATGTTGCAATCTGGTTCTTCATAGCCACTTTTGTTACTGTAGCTGTATTGCATATTGTGAATTCATTTGAAATGCCTGTGAGTTTCATGAAAAGCTATTCCATGTATGCGGGTGTTCAAGATGCATTGGTTCAATGGTGGTACGGTCACAATGCAGTAGCATTTTTTCTGACCACTCCGTATCTGGGACTCATGTATTATTTCATCCCAAAAGCTGCAAACAGACCGGTATATTCCTATCGCCTTTCAATAATCCACTTCTGGGCATTGATTTTTCTCTATATCTGGGCCGGCCCCCATCACCTTTTATATACTGCCTTGCCAAACTGGGCTCAGTCACTGGGAACTGTATTTTCTATAATGCTCATTGCTCCCTCATGGGGAGGTATGATTAATGGACTTCTCACATTAAGAGGCGCCTGGGATAAGGTACGCGAAAGTGTTGTGTTAAAGTTTATGGTAGTGGCTGTGACAGCCTACGGTATGGCAACATTTGAAGGACCTATGCTTTCCTTGAAAAATGTAAATGCCATAAGTCACTTTACCGACTGGACCATTGCGCACGTACACGTAGGAGCACTTGGATGGAATGGATTCCTGACATTCGGAATTTTATACTGGTTAATGCCCAGATTATACAGAACTGAATTATTCTCAAAAAAACTGGCAGGATTCCATTTTTGGATTGGCACTATCGGCATCCTCTTTTACGCGATTCCAATGTACTGGGCAGGCTTTACTCAGTCACTTATGTGGAAGGAGTTTACAGCTGATGGATTCCTTAAGTACCCGAACTTCCTTGAAACCGTTACACAAATAGTTCCAATGTACCGTTTGCGTGCCGTGGGCGGAGGTTTATACCTCATTGGGGTTATTGTGATGGTGTATAATTTATACCGGACCGCCAAATCAGGAAATCTGCTGGCAAATGAAGAAGCCGAAGCTCCTGCTCTCGCAAAACAACCTGTGCTGCACAATCCCGGGGAACACTGGCACCGCCGGCTAGAACGCAAACCGGTAATGATGCTTGTATTTAGTTTGATTATGATATTGATTGGCGGTATGGTAGAAATGATTCCTACTTTCCTTGTAAAGGAAAATATCCCAACCATATCATCGGTAAAGCCCTATACACCTCTCGAACTGGAGGGACGCGATATTTATATCAGGGAAGGATGTTACAATTGCCATAGTCAAATGGTGCGTCCCTTCCGCTCCGAAACCGAAAGATATGGGGAGTATTCAAAAGCAGGAGAGTTTGTATATGACCATCCCTTCCTGTGGGGCTCAAAACGTACGGGACCTGATTTGCATCGTGTAGGAGGTAAATATCCTGATTCATGGCATTTCAATCATATGGAGGATCCTACTTCTATGTCACCGGGATCTCTCATGCCATCCTATCCTTGGCTTATTGAAAATCAACTTGACGTTGAAAATCTACCGAAAAAAATAAGCGTAATGCAAAAGCTCGGCGTTCCATACCCTGATGGTTATGAAAAAACTCAGGCACGAACCGATTTGGATCATCAGGCTGCTGCAATTGCAGGCCGGTTGTCGAAAGATGGTATTGAGGTAATGGCCGACAGGGAAATTATTGCGCTTATTGCCTATTTGCAACGTCTTGGAACCGACATAAAAGCAGAACCTAAAACAGCAAGCAACTAACAATATGAAATTCATAACTTATCTCGAAACAATTTCCGGTATTGGTATCTATCCCTTGGTGTCACTCCTGATATTCTTTTTGTTTTTTGTGATTCTTTTTGTCAGAGTGATATTTATGGATAAAACTTTTATCAACGAAATGGGGCAACTCCCATTAGAAGATAATAAGGATGGTAATGAAACAATGCTTGGAATCTGAAACTTAGCACCTTATTTTATGAAAAGAACCCTTTCACTATTTCCTTTTATCCTGTATAGTTGCGGAACAGCAATTGCTCAGCAAAGCGCTGTTGCCGAAACTCAGGGTACAGTTCCACGTCTGGTTACCGACCCTATGACATACCTCATGCTGTTGACCATTATTGCATTACTGGGAACGGTCCTTGTTTTAGGTAAAGTCATTAACCTGTTAACTAACAAGATGGCTCCCCCTGTCAAAAAGAGCGTTGCAGCGGCATCAGCTACCGGGCCTAAAAAAATTAGTTTCTGGACCCGCATGAGTAAGCGCTTTATCAACGATGCAGTTCCGGTTGAGCACGAGGCTGATGTATTGCTGGATCACAATTACGATGGCATCCGGGAACTGGATAACAATCTTCCTCCCTGGTGGAAATATGGTTTTTATGTCACAATAATTTGGGCATTTATTTACATGATTAATTATCACGTAGTTGGTAAAGGTGATGTACAGGAGCAGGAGTATCTTGCACAACTCAAAGAGGCTGATCTTCAAAAAATTGAAAGGTTGAAATTAGCTGCAAATTCGGTTGATGAAAATACGGCCACGCTGATGACATCAAAGAGCGATCTTAGTGAAGGCAGTAAAATCTTTAACGAGAAATGCAGTGTCTGCCATGGTAAGGGAGGCGAAGGAACAGTAGGTCCAAATCTTACTGATGATTACTGGATTCATGGAGGGAAAATTACAGACCTCTTTAAAACAATTAAATACGGAGTTACCGCAAAAGGGATGATTGCCTGGCAAGGCCAGCTTACTCCGGTACAAATTCAACAAGTTGCCAGTTACATAAAATCATTGCGGGGAAGTAATCCGCCCAATCCAAAAGCTCCCCAAGGTGATTTGTTTTCAGAAACCAATAAAAGTACTCAAGACAGCAGTATGCAAGTAAAACCTGATTCTTCAGCTTCGGCTTCCACCGCAACTATTTGAATGAATCAGAACATTCTGATAAAGTTTAAAACGCAGCGTATCAGAAAAAGTCCCCTGAAAGCACTCTGTGAATTTTCATAATTAAAAACTCATTAATGCAACAACCATCCATACCGGATGAATCATTCAGGGATTCTGTTTCCACCATTGATACGAAGGGTAAAAGGGTATGGATATTCCCCCAGTTGCCTGCCGGTAAATTGTATGAGGCAAGAAAATGGGTAAGTTATTTCTGTTTAATAATTTTATTTGGTCTCCCGTTTATAAAAGTTAACGGTAACCCCTTTTTCATGGTGAATGTTCTGGAAAGAAAATTTATCATATTCGGGTTAATTTTTTGGCCACAGGATTTTTTTCTTTTCGGGTTATCCATGTTAACATTTATTGTCTTCATTGTACTTTTCACCTCCGTTTTCGGAAGGCTTTGGTGTGGCTGGACGTGTCCACAAACCATTTTTATGGAAATGGTATTTCGTAGAATTGAATATTTGATTGAAGGTGATGCTAATCAACAAAGAGCATTGCGGAAAGCTACCTGGACATCGGACAAAATAATAAAAAAAACAAGCAAGCATTTCATCTTTTTTTTGATTTCATTTTTAATTGCAAATATTTTTTTAGCCTATCTGATAT
>DASUFP010000007.1:0-10909 GCA_036274495.1 Bacteroidia bacterium | reverse complement strand
GGGAGAATGATGAGAATGGGGAGAATGGGGAGAATGGTGGGGATTAATAATTATTTTTTATTATTTAATTTTATGTATTTCAATTTACACAAATTGCTTTTCTATGAAAGATCATTCAAATCCTATTGTAAGGTTATCATTTAACTTTTCAATAAAAATTGTCAGTTATACACAAATATTAGAAGAAGGAAGACGATATGTAATTGCCCGGCAGTTATTAGCATCCGGCACTTCGATAGGTGCTAATATTATGGAATCTCAGTCGGCAGAGAGTAAAAAAGATTTTATTCATAAACTAAAAATAAGTTTTAAAGAATTACTGGAAACCCGATATTGGTTAGAAATATGCAAATATTCAAAAGGGTTTCCTGATCCAACAGATCTGATCACTGAGATTGAAGTAATACGAAAAGTGCTGAATGCCATTATTGCAACAACCATTAAATCAAACCAAAAAAAAACCACAAAAAAGTTAACACCCAAAACCTATCAACCTCGCACGTAAATTTATTGACTCCTCAACACTCTAATCCCAAACCCCACAATTCCCTAATTCTCCAATTCCCTAATTCTCCAATTCCCCAATTCCCTAATTCCCTAATCCTCTAATTCCCTAATTCTCCAATTCCCCAATGCTCGACAAAAACGGTATCGCAAAACGCATAGCAAAAGAAGTAAAAGACGGCTTTTATGTTAACCTTGGAATAGGCATCCCTACCCTGGTGGCAAATTATATACCCGACGGCATGAACGTTGTTTTGCAGTCGGAGAACGGCTTACTTGGTATGGGGCCATTTCCTTATGAGGGCGAAGAAGATGCGGATTTAATAAATGCAGGAAAGCAGACCATTACCACCTTACCCGGTTCGGTATTTTTTGACTCGGCCATGAGTTTTGGAATGATCAGAGCCAAGAAAGTGGATTTAACAATCCTGGGAGCTATGGAAGTAAGTGAGAAAGGAGATATTGCCAACTGGAAAATTCCAGGTAAAATGGTGAAAGGAATGGGTGGTGCTATGGATCTGGTAGCTTCGGCAAAAAACATTATTGTGGCAATGCAGCATGTGAACAAAGCAGGGGAATCGAAGCTCCTTCCCTCCTGTTCGCTGCCACTTACCGGTGTGAAGTGTGTGAAAAGAATTGTAACGGAAATGGCGGTTTTGGACGTTACTCCGGAGGGATTCAAATTACTTGAAAGGGCACCGGGCGTATCTGTTGATCAGATCAGGAATGCCACTGCAGGCAAACTGGTTGTGCCCGCTGAGGTGCCTGAAATGGTGATATAATCCCGCTTATTGCTGCTTTTTTGTCTGCAGATTGTGAATTTATTACATTCGTAACCGGTTATTTCAAAATCAGCAGCTGCCACTTGGAACTCTCTGTCATAATTCCGATTTATAACGAAGAATCGAACATCCCTGTTTTGTATCAACGGCTCGATGGAATTATAAAGGGCCTGAATTTAAATACGTGGGAATATATTTTTGTGAATGACGGCAGCCGTGATAAATCCATTGAACTTATCAAAGCCCTTTCGGTAGCCGATAAGCATGTCAGGTATATCGACTTCAGCAGAAATTTCGGTCATCAGGTGGCAGTTACAGCCGGACTTGATCATGCAGCGGGAGATGCTATTGTAATTATTGACGCGGACTTGCAAGACCCTCCTGAACTGATAGCCGAGTTATATAAAAAACTGAAATCGGGGTATCAGGTTGTATATGCAAAACGAAGATCGAGACAGGGAGAAAGTTTTCTGAAGAAATTTACCGCTAAAATGTTTTATCGGATTTTAGCAAAAATGACCTCCATTGATATACCGGTTGATACTGGCGATTTCAGAATTATTGACCATAAGGTTGCTGAAGTACTTAAACAAATGCCTGAACAGCAGAAGTACCTGCGCGGACAAATCAGCTGGATTGGATTCAATCAGTCGTATATTGAATACGACCGTGATGAGCGTCATGCGGGAAAAACCGGCTATACTTTCCGTAAAATGTTTCGATTAGCCCTGGACGGCATCACCTCTTTCTCCAATTTCCCTCTAAAATTTGCTACCCTGGCCGGATTTGCCGTTTCGGGTATCAGCTTTATTATGATTTTGTATGCATTGTATTCGCGGTTTATTTCGCGTGACTACGAACCCGGGTGGACCTCCCTGATGCTGGCAGTTCTTTTTCTAGGAGGCATACAACTTATAGGCATCGGTATAATAGGCGAATACATCAGCCGCATAGGAGCCAATGTACGGAACAGGCCGCTTTATATCATAAGAGACAAAAACATTTCCGAATAGATCATGACCAGGCTGTTGGATCAAGGTAATATACTTTTTACACGAGTTATTCCCTGGCTGATGCTGGTAATCGGGATGTATATGCTCCCTTTGCAGGTCATGAAGCATGATCTTTCAAAAATTCCGGGTGATCAGGGTGACGCCCGGTTTAACAATTATATTCTCGAGCACGGACATTTATTTATGTCGGGGGCAATTAAGGATTATTGGGATGCTCCATTTATGTATCCCTATAAAAACACCATTGCAATGTCTGATAATTTATTAGGTACTGTCCCAATTTATTCCTTTTTCAGACAAGTGGGGGCAAAACGGGAAACAGCATTTCAGCTATGGATTTTATCGATGTTCGTACTGAGTTATTTATGCTGCCTGTTTGCCTTGAATAAACTTACAGACAATCTTATCATTTCAGCATGTGGGGCATATATATTTGCTTTTGGCATCTATAATATAGGACAGCTGTTTCACGCCCAAATTTTTCCACGATTCATTGTGCCATTAACCATTTACTGGCTATACAAATATTTGAAGAGTAATGAAACCCGATACTTTGGTTTTGTATTAACAGGACTCGTATACCAATTTTATTGTGGCATCTACCTGGGGTTCATATTATTTTACTTCCTGTTGTTTATTGGAATTTCTTATTGTGTGATCAATTACAAATCTCTGAATTTTTCTTACCTAAAATCTGTAAAATCGCTATCCGTTCATTTGCTGATTCTGTTTGCATCAGCAATGGCCCTTTACGTTTTATTCAAGCCCTATTTTCTGATTAGTGAACAGGTGGGATTCCGAAGCTGGGAAGAGGTAATAGCAACGGTACCCCGACTGCGGTCTTATTTTTTTACATCTCCTGCATCGTTTTTATGGAGCCATCTGCTTTACAACCATAGTGCCTATAAATTTGACGGTTGGTGGAATCATTTCTTATTTGTTGGTATTTTACCATGGCTAGCAGTCTTAATTGCACCCTTTTTAATATTCTCAAGACACAAGAAAATTGCATCAGTGAAGCCTTTAGCTGTATTTACGCTAGGTCTTACATTAGGGTTTATTTTTTGTTACAGAACTCACGGAGTATCGCTATGGAAATTATTTTTCGAATTACCTGGATTCGCATCTATGCGTTCTCTTGATAGAATAATAAATGTGGAAGCCGCACTCTTCGTAATCTTATTTGCCTTAACCCTTAAAATTGTAACTGAAAAGTCCAATAAAGGTAAAATCATTATATTGTGTTTACCACTATTTACTATAGCGGATAACCTGATAAAAACTGAAGATCATAAAAGTTTCTATAAAAAAGACGCCATAGATGCCGTGAACACAACTCGTCAACAGATTCTTAATTCACATAAAGCAGGATATAAGGCAATTGCCTACACCCCTGTGTTATATGATAATAATTCAATTCAACAAGATCAAATTACATTATCAACTATCCATTTAAATACTATGTTAGCTTGCCAGGAATTAGGCCTGGAATGTGTAAATGGTTATTCCGGATTTGAACCGGGGAATTTTAGTGACTTTTTTCAACGATTGGATAAAAATAGCCTGATTAACTGGTTGGCTTTTAATGAAGCTGAATATGACAAAGTTGAGGTTGTCAATGGGTTTAAGTCAGCTATTTCAGAAATGCGATACATCAATTTACGTGCATCAAACGGTAAATTTTTATGCGCGGATGGAACAAATGAAAATATACTAACAGCAAATAAAGATATTGCTGACCTATGGGAAACTTTCAGAATGATTCGATTTGCTGATGGCAATGTATCTTTTCTTTGTTATAATAATAAATTCCTTTCCAGTAATTTAGATAGAAAAGGTTTGGTTTCGGCAACAAAACCTATAATGTATGAATGGGAAACCTTCAGAACTACTTTCATTGATAATAACCATATTGCAATACAGGCAGAAAATAATAACTATTTAAATTATGTCCCTCCTCTTTATTATCTCGAAGCAACTGATAGTCTGATAACCGAATCTTCTACTTTTGAAGTACATAATCGTTAATTCTTGTCAGCATGCAATTCAGTTCCCCCCTTTTTAGAAATACCATCTTATTCCTTTTCATTGCGCTATTATCCTTTCCGGTTTTTTCGCATATGGAAAAACTTCCGATACGCATTTGGGATGAAGGCAGATTATCGATAAATGCCTTAGAAATGAATCGCAACGGCGATTATATTGTAACTTATTACGAAGGACAACCGGATCATTGGAATACTAAGCCCCCATTGATGATTTGGCTGCAAGTTGGCATGATAAAACTTTTTGGCGTAAGAGAACTTTCCATCCGAATGCCGTCCGCAATAGCTGTTGTATTTACATTTATTACTCTCATTTGGTTTTCCAGAAAATATCTTGGCTCCTACAAACCTGGTATGATAGCATCAATGGTACTGGCAACCACCGAATGTTATATTAATTATCATATTGGGAGAACAGGAGATTATGATGCATTACTTACACTATTTAGTACACTCACTTGTCTTGAATTTTTTCTTTATGTCGAAACAAATCGAAACCGATATTTCGTTTTCACATTATTATTTCTATTATTATCCGTTTATACAAAAAGCATACAGAGTCTTCTCCTATTTCCGGGCATATTGATCTACCTGATTCATGAGAGAAAATTAACTTCTCTACTTTCAAAACCCTCAACCTATGTAGGAGCTTTTATTTGTACGACATTAATTCTCTCATACTATATTATCAGAAACATAAAAGATCCGGGGTTCATCAATTATGTATCTGAAAATGAACTGGGAGGTCGGTTTTTGTCTGTCCAATCAGATCAAAATCACCCATTTACATATTATTTTTTCAATTTAATTGAATCCAGAATGAGAACATGGTGGATTGCTTTTCCAATAGGCATCATTACAGGACTCTTATATGGTGATGATAAAATTAAAAGACTTTCCAGATACCTGTTATTTGTTTCGTTGACCTATTTGGTGATTATTTCCATGAGTAAAACCAAACTGGCCTGGTACGATGCGCCTGCCCTGCCTTTTTTAGCCTTAGGCTGCTCAATACTTATATATACCATATTTCAAAGGATTATTACCGCAACCGGTAACTTTCCCAAATATCAAAATAGGTATATATCCGGTTTTTTCCTGCTACTGCTGTTTGTAACCCCCTATCAAATTTTGTTCAATAGAAACTTAAATACAACAGAAAATTATTGGGAAAAATCATATTATGATTTGAGCTATTATTTAAAAGGAATATCACGAGGGAAAATTACTCCTGCCGCAACAACAATTTGCTACAAAGACCACAAAGCACATCTCTACTTTTATACGGAGTTGATTAATAAAAATCAAATCATTTTTAAATATAAAGATTACACCAAGCTTAATTCAGGAGATTCAGTTTTGGTTGTTGAAGATGAAGTTAAAAACTATGTGCGGAATAATTACACATCAATTGAATCAAATGTTTATGAAAATGTTGGTATGTTTATCATCAAATGAACAATTATACTAATTCATATAATCCAATTTCTTAATCTTGAGTTCTCCCAAATCAAAGGTTGGGATTCCGTCCCGGTTAAATGCATTATAAGGATCACAATCTCCTCTGACCACAGAAAACAAAGTTGCTGATGCAATCCAATGATAAAATGGGTAATTACCCAACAACTCAAATGATCCATCCTTTTTAGTAACTGTATGGTAGGAATGTGACCACTCCTTGTTCCATGCCAATATGACTCCTCCTTCAATTGGCTTTCCCTTATTATCGGTTAGTTTTCCTGTTAATCGGAAATCATGATTTTCGGAGTAATTGTAATAGTTGGGCAAACAATCACAATTTTTTTTGAGAGGAAATGGATGATACTTTTGAAATACCTCAGCTACAGGCTTTACATTGCCGAAAATGTGTTGCCCTAAGGAATTTACGGTATCACCAAGATGGCTCATTACCCCCATAAAATTTGAATGGAAATTAAACCATTCCACATCTTTATACTGCCACCAAGAGTAACCTATCCCATTGCAATTATATGTTCTATCTAGTGTCTTCTTTGCAAAAGCAGCCTGATCCGAATAGGGAACTGAATCTCCATCTGCAGGAAGGGATGTTTCACCAATAATCCATGGTAATTTTATGTAATGGGCATACCAATACATTTCATTTCTTACCTGATCAGGTTCATATTCATATGGGTGAATAGATAGAAAATCGAAACTTAATATGTTTGGGTCCCACTCAAAAACTTCGCGAATACCGGTTAATCCAATGGTGCTGAGCTGGTGTGGGGCATGTTTTTTGACGAGCCTGGTCCAGTTGGCGGAAATCTCATAAACTTGTTTTTTATCCCTTTCTAACGAATCAAAGTAAAGCGGCTCATTGAATAAATCCCATGCCATAATAACAGAATCGTTTTGAAATCGATCGAGAATTCTGGTAAGATGTTTTTCGGTTGATTTGACTTCATTGAATACCCTGGTTAAAAATATTACTTTAAGACCTGCCTTCCCTGCAGCATCGAACAATTCATCCAAGGCATTGAAATACAAATTATAATTCTTTTCACTTGCAAGATAAAATGTTGTATCTCTTTCGTTCCCAATTTGGGCATTTACTGATAGTAGTCCGTTTCTCTTGTTTTCTATATTTTGCTCACCAATACCTACCAGTCTGACTGTATTAAATCCCAAATCTTTTATCATCTGCATTTCTGCCTGTAACTGCATCAGGCTGGAATCTTTTGTTGTGTAATTAAAATTTGAGTTGATACCATATGCTCTAAATGAGGAAGGCCACATTGTTGAATCATTGGCCTGCAATGAAACCATATAGTTTAAGGCAACTGGATAGAATTTTTCATGATCCAAATAAAATGTTCCATTTTCAAGGGAAACAAAGTTGGGATTAGGAATCACTTTTTTATCATTATTCAGAATCCACTTAATCAGGACAAGAAACACAATAAGAATCACTAAAATTAACCACTTGTTCTTCTTCATTTGTATATCAAAATGATCTTTTTAAGGTGATAAAGATAAGGATACAACCGAAACATTTCTATTGATGCGGAATGACCCTTCTTCGACTAATCAGGAAATTAATCTATATTTGCTTTTAAGTCTCAATTATTGTAATTAATTGATTTTCAATGAATAACATCGTAAAATTATCTATAGTTATCCCCTGCTACAATGAAGCGGCAACTATTCACCATATATTGAACAAGGTAAAGGATGTAACTTTATTAAACGGCATTACAAAAGAACTGATCATAGTTGATGATTGCTCCAAAGACGGTACAAGCGAAGCAATTGAAAAGTACTTTCAGGAAGTAAAAGGATTTGATTACAAGCTATGCCGTCATTCTGTAAATCAGGGAAAAGGAGCGGCGCTGCATACCGGCATAAAACAAGCTACAGGCGATTATATAATTATTCAGGACGCCGACCTTGAATACGATCCTAACGAGTACAATATTCTTTTACAACCGGTACTCGACGGATTTGCCGATGTAGTCTACGGCTCCAGGTTTATGGGAGGTAATGCACACAGAATCCTCTTCTTCTGGCACTCCATCGGGAACAAATTCCTGACCTTTTTGTGCAATATGTTTTCCAACCTGAACTTAACAGATATGGAAACCTGTTATAAACTGTTCAGAAGGGATATTATTCAGTCGATTCAACTAAAAGAAAAAAGATTTGGCTTTGAACCGGAGGTAACTATTAAACTCTCCCGCATCCCCAAAATCCGTATTTATGAGGTAGGCATCTCCTATTACGGCCGGACTTTTGAAGAGGGTAAAAAGATAAGCTGGAAAGACGGCTTCCGAGCTATTTATTGTATCCTTCGTTACGGACTTTTCAATTAACCGTTACCCATTTCTCCTCTTAGCCTTAACTATCAGGCAGGTTATTGATTCGATGTCTTTTTCTTTGTGGAAAACGAAGCTGTAATACCTATTGCTATGTTCCAAGGGTAGATGTGTTCCTGAAAGTAGTCGTTTTCCATAGAATAGGGAATACAAACCAACCCGAATAACTTTACGTGTTCAAATCCGATCCGTGCCATAACGGCAGGTTCAAAAACAAACCGGCCCCCATCGTTATTTAACTGCTCTAAAATTGTTTGTTCGGCATTAAACTGTGAAAAATAATCAGAATGATAATTGGTGAAATAGAGGTACGTGAATTTGGGACAAAACCCGACTTCAAGCCATTCGTTTTTAACGCCAATGGAGGGTTGCAAAGCAAACTTATAATAACCAATTCGTTCGTCATAATAAAAATACTCATCATCAATTTTCACCTTGCCACCACCACCCAGACCATAAATTTCAAACGACCCGTTTTCGCCCAGGGCTTTGAAATAACCGCCACCGAACTCATAATTCCGAATACTTGAAGTGTATGAATAGCTGGCAAACGAAACATCGCTTTCACCCGCCGCTTTCAGGGAACCAAAACTACCCAAAAGCGCAACATGATTTCCGGGCGAATAGGAGGCGCTAAATGCAAACATATCACCGGTAGATACCGTAGCGTTAAATTCGTTTTTCTCCCGGTGCAGCGGCATATTCTGCGTTACAGGTGCATAATAGTAAGGAGTGCAGGATGAAATAAAGCATACTGCTGACAGCAGCAGCATCGCGGCATTGATCCTGAATTTAATCATATACAAAACTATTTTAAAAGAAGAGGATGAGCGTTTCCGGTAAATTAAGATGCCGTTTATATAAGTTATATATGAATGGCCCGGTTGCCGGTGGCTGCCAGACAGGCTTCTCTGAAAGACTCGGTGTACGTTGGATGCGCATGGCTTATGCGTGCTATATCTTCAGCCGAAGCCCTGAATTCCATGGCAACAACTGCCTCGGCAATCATATCAGCAGTCCGCGGCCCTATCATGTGAACACCTAAAAGCTCATCGGTAGTTGCATCGGCAAGCACTTTAATAAAACCTTCTGTATCCATGCTTGCACGCGCACGACCGCTTGCCTTAAACGGAAAGGATCCTGTTTTGTATTTCACATTGTTCGCCTTTAACTCCTCTTCGGTATAACCCACTGAAGCTACTTCGGGCCAGGTGTACACTACTCCGGGAATCAGCAGGTAATTGATGTGCGGCTGCTGCCCGGCAATTATCTCAGCTACATATACTCCCTCTTCCTCCGCTTTATGAGCCAGCATGGCTCCTCTGATGACATCGCCAATGGCGTAAATACCTTTTACGGCCGTTTGCAAATGATCATCAACTTCAATACGTCCACGGTTATCGGCCTTTAGCCCCGCATTTTCGAGTGCGAGCCCCTGCGTATAAGGTGATCGTCCGGTACACACCAGACAGTAATCGGCAGTAAACGTTACATCCGAATCGGAATTCAAATCCTTTGCAGAAATGGTAACGGATTTTCCTTTCACCTCAGCAGCACTGACAGCATGTTTAAAATAAAATTCAAATCCCAGTTTTTTTAATGACTTCTCAAGCTCTTTACCCAACGATTTATCCATCATCGGTATGATGCCTTCTGTATATTCTATAACTGTAACTTTCGAACCCAGGCGAGCATAAACAGATCCTAACTCCAATCCTATTACACCTCCTCCGATAATAGCAAGAGATTTTGGTATCTCCGGCAAGTTCAACGCTTCGGTAGAAGTAATAATGCGTTTTTTATCAACCTTCACACCCTTCAGTTCCGATGGTTTTGATCCGGTAGCAATAATGATGTTCTTTCCCTGAATGATCTCATCCTCTTTACCGGAGGAGGAAATCTTTACCGTCTCTTTCGTTTCAAATGAACCTGTGCCGGTAAAGACTTCGATTTTATTTTTCTTCATTAAAAAACGAACGCCGTCTACGGTGAGCTTTACAACTGCATCCTTTCTTGTAATCATCTGCTTTAGATCCGGCGTCAACCCCTTTACCAAAATTCCATGAGCAGCAAAATTCTGTTCAGCATTATGATAATGTTCGGTCGAATCAAGCAGGGCCTTCGAAGGAATGCATCCTACATTCAGACAAGTACCCCCTAATACATCGTACTTTTCAACTATCGCCACTTTCATACCCAACTGGGCACATCGGATGGCCGACACATAACCACCTGGACCAGAGCCTATTATAATTACATCAAAAGATTTCATAAATAAAAAGTCATTTCGGTTAAACCGGAACAAATTTACGGTTTAATGTCCGTATTTGACCTCATCCGTTTTGAAGCATAGGATAACAAAAGCAGCAATACCGAACCTATGGTTGCCAAAATGCCGGGATAGTCGCCGAAACGCGAATAAAAAGTTAATGTATCATTTGCCTGTATGGTAGCCTTTATGGCATCGGGCTCCCACCAGGAAGTGGCTTGCAAAATATCACCACGCTGATTGATAAAACATGAAATGCCGGTATTAGCTGAACGGGCAATACTCCTGCGGTTTTCTATTGCGCGAAGCGTAGCATATTTGAGGTGCTGCCTGTGACCGGGAGTATCCCTCCACCATCCATCGTTTGTAATAATAAAAATCAACGAAGCACCTTTTCGGATTTGTTCAGAAATATAATCTCCATAAATTGATTCATAACATATTACCGGTGCAATTTTACGTC
>DASUFP010000006.1:0-4149 GCA_036274495.1 Bacteroidia bacterium | reverse complement strand
TGCAGTAAAACGCCTCAGGAGCGGACAACAATTTTCCGGGCAAGCACAATGCAAATAACACCTGTTGTTACTGCCATAACGCCGAGTAAATTAAAATTCACAAGCTTCCCCTCGGCGTTCGTGTAAACGATGAGACCCGCAAAATAAGCGGCCAATCCTGCCGATAACTGTTGCACCGCAGCATTCAGACTCATAAAACGTCCTCTTTCAGGGGGATGAACGGCTGTTGTAATCATAGTTGTTGCAGCCACTCCCCTTCCGCTTACCGATGAAAAAAACAGCGTGGTTACCACCAGAACTACAGCCAGAGAAGTGCCCGAAATATTGGTCATCACTAATATAACCGCCATCGACAAAATGCTGAAAATGGTGAAGAGCAACAACCTGCCGTGGCGGTCGGCCAGCCTGCCCATCCAAGGCAGTACTACCATCGTAGACAATCCGCCAAAGAGGTAAATAAAGGGCAGGTCGGTCTCTTTTAATCCGGCATTGGCAACCATATAAGTGCTGATATAAGGCACTATAAAAAACTGCGCCATCATCAGAGTAAACATCAGCGAAAGCGCTATGAGATGGTTCGCATCCGATAGGATTTTTTTTACGGAGCGTAAGGCGTATGCCAATCCGGATGATTCACTCAGATGCCCCTGCATTACCGGCAATGACTTATGAATAAGGAATGCCACTCCCAGTCCCAGTATTGCCAGCATTCTGAAAGGTACATGCCAGCCGTAGTTTGTCGCAAAATACAATCCTGCCGGGACGCCTAAAACCGAGGCAAGTGAAAATCCCATCATCACTACACCCATGGCAGCAGTCCTTCTGCTTACCGGAATGGTATCGCCTACAACAGAGAGTACCAGCGATCCGAGGATGCCGCCAAAGGCCCCGGTCAAACTGCGCGTTATCAGTAACATGTGATAACCGGGTGCCAGTGAACAGGCAAAGGTCCCCACTACAAACCCCAGATAGAAAAACAGCAGTGCTTTTTTCCTGTCGAACTTGTCAATGAAAAAAGCCCCTAAAAGACCAAACAGTCCCGATGAAAAGGTGTACGATGAAACCAGTAATCCAAATTGCGCCGGGGTAATCTCAAAGATCCTCATAAGTTGCGGACCAAGAGGCATAATAATCATAAAATCAATTACATGCGTAAACTGTATGATGCCAAGGGTAAGGAGAATAGATTTTTCGGAATGGGGTTGCATAGAAAGCTAAAATGCAAATAACCGATAATCAGCGATTAAGTTTCATTAAAATAGCACTTACTATCGGGCGATTATGATAAATGATTAATTTTGCACCCTCATTGCCCAGGTGGCGAAATTGGTAGACGCACCACTTTGAGGGGGTGGCGCTGTAACAGGTGTACGAGTTCGAATCTCGTCCTGGGCACACGAAGAAGTAGAAGTAAATAGTCATACGTCATAATTATTGATTTGATATCCATTGGCGAACCCCTCTTTCCAATGACTTATGACGAATGACTTTTTTTATTTTCCGCGCGAGTGGCGGAATTGGTAGACGCGCAGGTCTCAGAAGCCTGTGAGGTAACACTTGTAGGAGTTCGAGTCTCCTCTCGCGCACATTGTCTGAAACCCTTGCCATTGCAGGGGTTTCGACTTTTTTGAGCACCTCAAGAATCAACCAAGGCATAAATATTCGACCAATAAGGTGCGGATTCGAGGTGCGGAAATTTCCGTTACTTATCGATTTCATGGCTGTTTGACTGACTCTGATTTAACCCTCTTGATGCCCTCAATGTTTGAACTTGCTCCTTCCGAAGTTCCTCATGATAAGTTCCGAAATCTTTAGCTTTGCCGGCTAGCTTTTCCTTATTTAAATAATGTTTGTCCAACACCTCCTGATTGCTATGTGTTAATTGGAAAGCTTCATTTCCCAGGTATTTGTTCAAATTTGTCAGATAGGTTTTCCGGAGGCTCTTAAAAGTCAGCTTGCCATCAGGATGGTCAAGCTTGTAAAAGTGATTGAAGCCACGACTAAGTCCATCCTTCATGGATCTAACCCGGTTTTTTATAAGATTTGGAGCTAGTATATATTTGTCTGTTCCTTTAAAATGTTCATGATCAGCCTCATATAGCAATTTCCTTATGTCTGGTGTTACTGGAAAAATGACATAAGTCTTTTCAGCTTCTCCCTGCCGTCCTTGAATTCTGTCCACTTTGATGTTCTGTGTTTTTATAATTGAGTAACCGTCCAAATCTTTCACATCACTATGTTTTAAATTAATCAACTCTTCCCTTCGTAGCGGGGAATTTACAGACCATTTGAAGGCGGATATTAAATATGCTCTGTAAAAATTACGGCTTTCCTTCGCTCCCTTATCATAGAACTGAATTCCATTCTCGGGTTTGGTCTTATTAATAAGCTTAATAAAGTCTTTATAAGACATTATTTCTGAAGAATATGTCTCTGGTAATTTTTCGATCCCCTCCAGCCAGTTTTTTGCTGTACCATATTCTTTGATACACCACTTATGAAACGGTTTCAAATTACCTACATATTTATTAATGGTACGGTTTTCAAAATTCTTTTGCTTCTGCATGAATTCTAAAAAATCACCTCCCATGAAAGCATCAATATCAGTCAGTCTCAAATTTTTCACATTTCTCCCCTTCCAATGCCAACTTTCCAACAAAGTAGCAAATACACGCTCAATGTCCTTTGTATGTTCAAGGCTTTTTTTCTTTTTGATTTGTAATTGATAGGGTACATTTTCGCCATGGCTCTGTGATAAATATTTGGCTGCTGCATTTACAAACAAGACCTCATGAATATCTTCGGCAGTATCACTATCCCTTAAATATTCCCAACTTGTGTTTCTCTCCGAAGTAATATGTCGCTGTTTTATTTCTGTTTGAAATTTCATGGTTTCCTTAATGGCATGGTTTAGATCACGAGTATTTAAGGTCTTTGTTCTTCTTTCATTTTTAGTTCCAGGTACATGCACATATATCTTAAATCTGTGTTTTCTTCCATTTGGACAACCTTTTATACTCTTCCCTGTTCGCTTGCATATTTGATCTACATTAGTTTTGCACTCATAACAGTATACTTTTAACGATTTAGTTTTTTTATGATCAGGAACGTGAAGTGGCTTTACGCATGAGATTGTAACTCGTGTCTATTGGTGGAACAACCGGCACTGTTGTCGATCCAAAATTGGTCTTTTCTGTTGCCTTGAAATGCAATGCTCATGGAATAATTCTTTGCCACAATCATCCATCGGGTAATTTAAATCCCAGTGAAGCAGACATTCGCTTAACAGAGAAATTGAAATCTGCCGGATTTCTGTTGGAAATTATTGTGCTTGATCACATCATACTTACATCGGAATCATATATCTCATTTGTTGATAAAGGGCTGATGTAACTGTCTATTTTAGGGTTACAATATTAGCTTAACAAATCGCCCCTTTGGTCCAAATAATGGGGAGTATTACACCCTCATAATCTTAAAATTTCAAACCTAAAACTGTAGGAATATGAGAGTATTTATTTTTTAATAAGTTTTTTTATTAAAATAACTATCTCTCACATCAACCTTAAAATATTTCAATTTCATAGACAACAAATTCATACTAGACTTATGCAAATATAAATATGAGTGAGTTCTTCTTTTACCCTGTTCATTTTCAACACATATACTCGGAATTTGTAAAACTGATTTGTGATGATCTATGTAGAGTATTGATATTTCTGAATAATAATAAATATATTCCCTAATATTAAAAGGGTATTTAACATACATCCTGTCCGTATATAGTTCAATTGAATAAACCTGACACAAAAGTGAAATAAAATATCCAATAAGCGCAGCAGAATAAATTAAACTAGGTATGCTGTCAAATCCCAAAGGGATTCCTACATAAATATTAATAGAGCCAACAAAAGTAATCCTCCAAAATACTGAAAACCACGAATATTTAGTTTTAAAGATCAAATCGCTCATTTTTTTTGATGCTTTTCATCAGACCCATGAAAATGTTTGTCTTAGCCCCCTAATATACTGGAGAAATTCGATAAGTCGAATTTATACCATAAATTTAGGGAATCATGACCAGAATCAAAAGAACATTTACTCCTGAAGAAAGGCTAAGCCTGGTGCAGGAGGCATCCCAAGAGGGGT
>DASUFP010000005.1:0-9444 GCA_036274495.1 Bacteroidia bacterium | reverse complement strand
CTTAAACACTCGTCTTGAAGCTATTCTGCACGTTCCTGCTTGTTGTTGCACTCTCCTGCGGTGCATCGGCCCAAAACCTGGTCCTTAACGGAGGTTTTGACCAGATGTTGGGATGTCCCACGGCACTAAGCATGATTGCTTCATCCGAATTCTGGATGAATCCTTCCAATGGCACACCCGACTATTTTCACCAGTGTGCGAGTCCGTTTTTTGCCGGGGTTCCCATCAACCAGCTGGGCTTCCAATTTCCTCACAGCGGTGAGGCGTATGGAGGTATTCACCGCTGGCAGGATGGTTTGATAAATTTCAGGGAATACCTTGAAGGCACTTTGTCGGCGCCGCTGGTAGCAGGTACCTGTTATCATTTTGAGATGTTTATCAGCCTGGCCAACTTTTCCAAATTTAACGCACCGGATATAGGTGTGTTGTTCTCTGATACGCTTATGAGCGGGATGCTGAATACCCAGATGCTCACTTTTACTCCGCAAATTTCGAATCCTTCGACCAATCTGCCCGATACTGCAACATGGCTTCCGGTTACCGGTAATTTTACTGCCACCGGAGGAGAAAATTTTATTATTATCGGCAATTTTAACGACGATGCAACCATCGACACATCGCTTTACAATGCTTTTGCGCTTTGGCCAATAACGTATGTGTATATTGATGATGTATCGCTCACACCCTGTACCGGCAACCAGGAGATCACATCGGCACCTTTGGTTCGTGTATACCCGAATCCGGTTGCATCGCAATTGCATGTTGCATCCCGGACAGCGAACCCGGCCGATTTTATTTTATACGATTTAGCGATGCGCACGATTAACCGGTTTCAATTTACCGGTTCCGCATCTTTGGATTTTTCGGGTTACCAACCGGGAGTCTACTTCTACTCCATCCGGTTTGAAAATGGTGAGGTAGTAAACGGAAGGTTGTTAAAACAGTAAAGGATATTCGAATCCCTGCCCGAATAAAAGCAGTTTAGGAGCGTCAGTTGCTTCCTGAAAACCGTCAATCAATTCCTGACCCGTGACTTCAATACATCCACAGCGACTTCATATCAAACCTGTCATTGGTAACATAACCTTTTTAATCCGCCTTTACAATTCTCTGTACAGCCGTTTCGCCATCAGCAAAAAATATTTTTACAAAATAAATTCCGTCCTGCACTTCTGAAATATCTGTTGATCCGTTTTTGTATGTACGGTTCAGAATTATTTTTCCTTCAGGATCGGTTACCTGGATGGAAGCGATATTCTTTGAAGATTGTATATACAATTCTCCGCTCGTGGGATTCGGAAAAACTGCTGCCGCCTCATTGTCCGGGGTGTGATCATTCAAACCTGTGGCAGTGGTATATTCCCAAAAATCATTTCTCGTGGTGAAGCTGCCGTTATATCCTCCTCCTGCAAACGCCGATGTTGCCGTTGCACAGGTAAAATGCCCGACAATAGCACCACCGTTAAATGCAGGCAATTGTGTCCACGTATCCGTAACAGGATCGTACCTGTAAAACTGGCCGGAAGTACCAATCGGACTGAAACGAACACCGCCGGTGATATAGATATTGTTGTTCAACACAAAGGGGCCTGTATCGGTAGTATAGTTACCCGGGAAATCCGCTTTCATGGTCCATGCATCGGCAACGGGATCATACTCCCAAAAACTTTGACGGTTGACGGTTTGATTGATGTCGGTGCCCAGGCCGACATAACCCTTATTGTTTACAGCTGCTGCTACCGACATGTTCCTCCCCAGAAAATCAGGAATGGTGGCCTTGGGAGTCCAGCTGTTTGTAGCAGTGCTGAATTCCCACAAATCATAAAACGCAATATTGTTTGTTGAGTTGGCTCCAAAAACAAAACCCTGACCGCCGCCGAGGTACACGGAGTTGCCTATTACAAACGCAAACGCCTCCACCCTCTGATTTTCATGTTGTGCTGACCCAACAGGGAGCCCTGTTTTTTGTAACCATATTCCGGTTGTCGGGTCATACTGCCACATATCGTCGAGGTAACCGAAGTCGTTACCTCCCGTTGCGATATATCCCAGGTTGCCTAGCACAAACGATACTGCTCCGTAGCGTTCCGGACCGGGGAAATTTGGTTTTTGCGTCCAGGTGGCCGTGGCAATGTCGTATTCCCAAAAGTCATTCAGGATAATTGAGTTGTTGGTCACACCGCCCATCACATAAATTTTTCCGTTGATGGTAAAGGAAGTTGCTTTCGCCCTAGAAACACCGGGGAAATTGGGCCGCTGCACCCACTGCGCCGATGCAACTGAAAACATCATTAGTGCTGTAAATAAAATAATGGAGAACTTTCTCATTTTGGTAAGATTAATTGGAGTCCGTCAAAAGTACCCCGCTTATTGCATAGCCGGGGAATTCTTACATCAACGAGGCGTTTTGCGTGACGAAACGGCTATCTTTTGAGGATTTTACCCTTCACAGCATGCTGTGCAACGGCTTCCTTATACCGTTGCCCGACGGGGATATTCAGGTTTTTAACGAAAATGGAATCGTGGTCGATTTTTTCGATTTTACCGGTAGCCACCAAATAGCTTTTATGAACCTGTATAAAATCCGGACCGGGCAGGTATTCGCTGATTTGTTTTAAAGTCAGGTAGGCAACGACCTTTTTCTCCAGGCAATGCATTATAATATAGTTTGCCAGCGCTTCCACGGCGACAATCTCATCCGTGACTATTTTTTCAAGGATCCCGTCACTTTTAACGAAAAAGAAATCGGCTGCAGCAGGTTTAACACCATCAGCCATTCCCGGATTCATGCGCCGGATAAAATCGATGGCTTTATTGGTAGCCTTAAGGAATCGCGCGAAACCGATGGGCTTTAAAAGGTAATCAATCACATCGAGCTCGTAGCCCTGCAATGCATATTGCGGATAGGCTGTTGTGATGATGGTAGGCGGAGGACTATTTACCTGTTTGAGAAAATCGATGCCGGATATTTTGGGCATGTTAATATCAAGGTACATCAAATCGGCATCCTGTAAATAGGTTAATGCATCTGCCGGATTATTTACTGCCGCCACAAGTGTCAGCGCATCCACTTCGGCAATATATTCCGAAAGTCCCTTGCATGCCAGCGGTTCATCATCAATTACAATGCACTTTATCTTTTTCATGACACCTTATGGCGACACCTTTATTTTCAAATGTACGGAAAATTTTTGCTCCTCCCGGAGTATGTCGAGCCGGTACCTGTCGGGGTATAACAGATCGAGTCGCCGCTTGACGTTGGTGAGACCGATGCCTTTGCTTTCATTGAAATCCTGAACGATGGTATTGTCCGAATCGTTGTATACAGAGAATTCAAACTGTTCGTCCTTATAATCCAGATCCACGGTAATGTTGTTTTCCGCATTTCGGTGATGACTGATGTGTTTGAAGGCATTTTCAATAAAGGGAATCAGCAGCAACGGTGCGAGTTGAAAATTCCTTACGGAATCGGAAATATGCAGCCGGCAATTATACTTCTCCGATTTTCGCAGCATTTGTATCTCCACATAATTCCGCAAATACCGGAGCTCCTTCTCAATGGCTATGAAGTCGCTGCTGCAATCGTAGAGCTGGTACCGAAGCATCTCCGAAAATTTCAACAGGGTTTCGCGGGCCGTGTCGTTCGATTTATCTATCTGGAACAAAATATTATTAAGTGAGTTGAAAAGAAAATGAGGATTGATCTGTGCATTAAGAAAATTGAGTTCGGTGCTGATCTTTTCCTTCTCGGCGCTTTCCAGCAATGCCTGGGTATCTCGTTTATCCTTTAATACCCGGAAACTGATGAGTGTTGTGGTGGTCATCAGCATCAACAGGTAGTTTGATGTGATGAAAACCGGTTCCTTCCAATAGTTCTCTACATAAAACTTATTACCCTCTAAAATATAAATCTTGTAAACGGTAACCAGGCTGGCAAAGCTGAGCACGCCAATTGTCAACAGGTATAGCGGAACAAACTTTAAGAAAGCGCTGTTATAAAGGTACGTTCTAACCAGATACCGGTATGAAAACAGATACCCTATTGTAAACAATGTCGCATTCACAGCCTGTATCGCCACCTGGTATTTGGTATACGCGCTGTTGACCAGTATGAAAAAACCCGTCAGCCCCAGCCAAAGTGCGGCAATAGTTAACCAGCGGAGAGGGTGTGGTGTGGGTTGCATGGATAGGAAGCGAATGTACGAATAATGCGAAAGGAAATTCCGCACATACAGACCCCTTTATTTCGTTTCAAATTGACCCCACCTTTTCGCGTTAAATTGACTACTGTTTTTTAGCTGAATGTATATCGTCAGCATAAAGTTTAAGGGTAAAGTTTTAAATTTAATGACTCTCCGCCCCTATAAACCTGACCCATAAAAAATTGAGATTAAGGTAACAAAAATTGACTAATTTAACTTCGTAGGAAAAATGGGGCTATCTTCGGAGGCAAATCGGAAACTGGTGGTGGAGTAAACAAGTTTCGGCAGCTCGCTAAGACTTACTCAGAACAGAAAATAATCTCCCTGGTTTGGACAAGGGGCCACCAGGCCCCCACCCGTAGTAAAGTTACAGGTCAGATTAATACCAAAAGCATCGTAAACATTTACAAACGTTTAGTTATGAACCGCAAGAAACTTTTCGGCAGTATTTTTTAATTATATTTGATCGCGCCCCTCAGCAACCTATGAAACATATCAGACACATTCGTGTTAGAATTTTTAAAAGAAAAACATCTTCACATATTGCATAATTTAGATCTTAGTAAAAAAGGAGTACTTGTAATGGACTACATCAACAAAAATTATTCAAAAACAATTCTACCATAATAATTTTTAAAACGATTACTAAGTATCACATTATAGATGCCCTTTGCCTTCATTTCAATATTGAGTTGATATTTACTATTATATAAGTTTAGAGTTTGCTGCTTAACCATTTTACCATTACTATCATATATACTTATTAAAGCGTTTTTGTCATTTATAAAATCATCAGGAATTTCAAGTATACATGTACCATTATTGGGATTACTATAAATTTTCAATTGATCAATAGATTGTCTCTCTTCTTCTATTCCAACGATTTCGTCACATTTTGCTAAAAATATATCCTGAGCAAATAAAGCTGTCAGTGAGGTGCCGCCAATGTTAACAGTATTCCAAAAAACTCCAGAACATATTTCATCGTTATTTTCATTAATTGCCAATGCAAATCCACTGGCAGTTCCAAAATTGCGAATTCCAACACAAGCTCCATTGTTATCATATTTTGTAATAAACATATCATATTGATTAGTGGTATTAATGCTGAAGCTTCCAAAATGGGCATTCCCATTAAAAGTACCTATTACCACTGGATTGCCGTCATTATCAATAACAATACTAAGGCCTGCTGCTATGCTTCCATCACAATTTGCTTGTGCTCCCCATATAACACCACCGTTTCCATCAAACTTAGCCAAATAAAAATCCTGATCAGTGTCATATAATTTCATTGAGCCAAGTTGGGTGCTGTCTTGAAATGTACCGGTTACATAAATATTTGATAATTGGTCAGTGCGCGTACCATATCCTGTATTTACCCCTGGTCCATTAAAAGTATTTATCCATTTTACATGACCTGTAGAATCAAGTCGAGTTAAAAAGCCATTAGTTGTCCCGGTAAGGATCAAGTTACTGGTATCAATGAAGCAAGTATTGTTATTAAAAGATCCTGTCATTATAATATCATTACCAATAAATGAAATATCAATTTTATATTCTTCAGGGCCACTAAATTTATGCTCCGCCCATAATAGATTTCCGCCTGAATCAAATCTGGCAAAAAATCCACCTGCGTTAACTGCAAGTGTATCTACATATCCATTATCAGCCAATTTTCCAGCCACAAGTACTTTGCTATCTGGCTGAACAAAGCAATGTGCGTAATCATATCCTGGACTCCCAATTAATTTCGCCCATTGGCATTGGCCGCTTGAATCATACTTTGCAATAAATGAATCTACGTTACCGGTAGTACCGGTATTTAGAATCACTCCATTTCCAAAATCAACTATACCATAAATACTACCGGAAACATAAAACCAATGATTGACAGTATCAAGCGCCCCCCTTCCATCTTCCAGTTCACCGGGTGACATTGAAGTACTTCCAATTGACCGAAACCAAATTAAATCACCATTCTGGTTAAATTTGGCAATAAAAATGTCATTAAAACCATTACTTGACAAAGAATCTGCAGGAAAATATAATGTTCCTCCGTAAGAACCCACTAAATAAATATCGTTCCCATCACAAAATACATTATTAGCTCTTTCTCCAAAAAATTGATAACTACTTCCTAAATGTTTAGACCATTGCCAGGATTGTCCTTTTCCATAGTTACTTATGAACATTAATATATAAATAATGATTATTTTATTTTTCATGGATGCTCAATTTTTAATAATTAGATTACTAACATTTTCATCTCCTTTTTGAACAAGCAAGAAGTAAATACCACTGGGCTTATTACTTAAATCTAAATTGTATTCATTGCCATTAATTTGGCAATTCAATATTTCTTTGATAAGCGGAAATTCCGCGCATATAGACCCCTATTTTTCATTTCAAATTGACCTCACCTTTTCGCGTCAAATTGTCCCCTTTTTTTTTAGCTGACAGTAAATCGTCAGCATAAAGTTTAATGGTAAAGTTAGAAATTTAATGACTCCCCTCAGCTCTCGTCCCCGGTCGATTTACATCAGCCAGCGCTTCAAACGAGGGCAATACACGGGTAAACCAACTCCTGGGACTTTGATGTTTCAGACCCTGCCGAATACGGTACAAATTACTTCTATGACGAAAACGGAAATATTGAATCCCTGCATAGAAATGATAAAGGGAATGTGACCACAAGTAATGAATTTGATAACCTGACCTATAACTACGAATTATTACCTGGAGGTAAAAAGCTGAACAATAAATTATTATATGTAGATGACGCAGCTGCGGCCGGGAACCTGACCAGTGGTGAGGATATCACCGATCAGAGTGCGGGTAATTACGATTATGATGATATCGGCAACCTTGTACAGGATAACCAGGAAGAAATTGCTTCCATCGAATGGACGGTTACCGGTAAAATTGCTACTATTACACGGACTAATGGGTCAACAAAGCCTGACCTTGAATTCCATTATGACCCAACAGGTAACCGGATATCAAAAATTGTCAAACCGGCCGGAACCTCCGGCACTTATGGAGGAACCGCAGATCCTACCGCCTGGACCGGCACCTATTACTTCAGAGACGCTACCGGAAATCCGATGGCTTCCTACAATGAATATTCACTCTCTGGTCAAACATTTCTTGATTGTAAAGAGCGGTACCTTTATGGTTCTTCCAGGCTGGGTGTCGATACCGAACAGGTTCATATGAACATTACTACAACCGGCACAAACTTTTGCAGAAAATCGGGTGTAAAACACTTCGAAATGACAGATCATTTAGGAAATGTTATGGCTGTTGTAACGGACAAGAAAATCCCGATTGACTTAAACACACAGGATAATATTATTGATGGGTATTTGCCGGATTTTGTAATGGCGGGGGATTATTATCCGTACGGACAAGCTATGCCAGGTCGGACGTTCAACCCTACGGAAAGCAAATACGGGTTCCAGGGATGGGAAAAAACGGACGAAATCGCAGGTAATGGAAACCACTACACGGCTGAATTTATTGAATATGATCCGCGAATCGGACCTAATGGCCGTTGGAATCCCGATCCTGTTTTTAAGGCATGGATAAGTCCGTATGTGGTGCTTGGGAACAATCCAATTATGTATGTTGATCCAAATGGAGATGATTGGTATGAAGATGCAGACGGAAATGTTAGGTGGGATGACACAAGAGGAGACGTAGGTTCTACTATGAGTTATAACGATAAAGATTGGACGAACATCGGAGCTACGCTAACAATAGAAACGAACAGTTTTATTGATAAAAAGAATGATATTCCTGTTAGAGGTGTTGAAGGGGATAAATTGATTACTACGCTTTCCATCACGGGAAATTACGATGATGATGGAAACTTTTCAGGCTTTACCAGTTCGTTAGATAAATATGTTGGATATACGTTTGGTTTAATAAAAGGTGAAAAGCCAACAGGAACTGAATTTGGAATTACAAAGAATGCTGACGGTAGTTGGAGCGGTGGTTTTGATATTCATACACAGGTTGATTGGAAAGAAGGCATAGGAATGAAGCTGATGTTTGGAAATATTGTAGATGTAAATCAAAATGTAAACTATACTGTTGGAGCAAATGGCATGTTTAGTCTGAATGTAGGACATGGCACATTCCCGTCAGTAACCTTGGACATAACCAACACATCTAAAATTGAATACCAGTTCCTTGAACATTCTTTCATATTATCCCATGGAATTGGAATGTTTAGTAATACCCAATTAGGGATAGGAATGGCAAGACAAACGGAAAGTTACTACACAAACAAGGAGTATCTGAAAAAGAACAGTTCTTTCATTCGATTTAGTGGATATACTGCCGGTGATTCAGAGTTATTTTCATACCCGCATTTACCAAAGAGATAATGAAAGAGTTATGCTACTCAATATTATTGAGCCTATTAGGCTTTGCTAACCTGTTTGGACAGGACAATAAAGTTAAAATAGAAGTTCCTGCCAAATACTCAGGATGGGTTTACCTTGTCAGTGCTACTAATAAAGAGAGCGCAAGTTTTAAGGATAGTACATACGTTGCTGATGATAGGGGTATAGCATACATTGACAGCTCTGTTTTTAACAGCATTGATTCTTTAAGGATTTACAAGAAGAACCAAGATATAACCAACAAAGGAGCTGTCATGCTCTTTTTCTCAGAATTTACAGCCGATGAAAAGATAGTTCCATTTATGAGGTTTTATGTTTTGAATAAGCAGGAACTTGGCTATGATGAATCCTACTGGAAAGACGAAGCTAACAGAAGGCCGTACAGGCAACAGGAATACAGCAGGCAAGATAGTTTACTGCAGACAGGGGTAATTCACTTAGATTATTAGGCTGTAATCAGTGAGTTAATACCTTGACCAGTATATCCGTTATTATAGTAACAAAAATCACCACTGCATAAATTATCCAAAATGACCTTTCATAATAAAATCGGGATTGTGTTGAATAGTGCTTTATCAAACCGGCCGCTTTTAAAAGTGCATGTATTGGCCATGTGATCAGAAATGCCAAGCCAGCCCATATAATCAGAAATATAATCATAGGAATTTTAGAAAAACCGGTCAGAGAACTGTAATACTCCCCTAAATTGAGACCAAAGGTTTAGTTAAAAATAAACAATTAAATTTACTAAACCTATGACAAAATCAACAAGACGGAAATTCTCCGCAGACTTCAAGGCCAAGGTCGCTTTGGAAGCCATCAAAAACCAA
>DASUFP010000004.1:0-11213 GCA_036274495.1 Bacteroidia bacterium | reverse complement strand
ATAATCAAAAGCCTCCCGCCATATTAACAATGACGGGAGGCTTGAAAGGCTATAGCTCACATACAGTGGCTTCATGAAGATTATTCAACCTTAATCTCTTTACCCGGCCTTTCAATTGAGGCCTCTTTTTTAGGTAAGGTTAATTTTAACACACCATTAGTATAGCGAGCAGCCAATTTGTCAGAATTGCTGTTTTCAGGCAATCGGAATGATCTGGCAAATGAATTGTAACTGAATTCTTTTCTTAAGAAATTCTTTTTCTCTTCTTCCTTTTCCTCACTTTTCTTAGCCGTAATATGCAAGATTCCATTTTCAACCTTAACATTAATATTTGGCTTTTCGAATCCCGGAGCGGGAATTTCAAAATGATAATTTCCCGTATCTTCAGTAATATTTACCGAAGGCATGGGCCACATTTCTGAACTGATTGAAGGAAACCGTCCTTTAAAAAAGTCAAGCGGAAACCCTTCAAATAACCGGTCGTTGTCAAAGAAATTGCCTACAACGCTGGATAGGCCTTTCTCTTTTTTTTCAAGTAAGCTTGCCATGTTTTTGATTTTTAAGGGTTAATAATTTCAACGCATCGAAATTACTTTTTCATTCCGGAAAAAATCATGACGGTGGTCATGATTAAAAAATTTTAGTTACAAAAAACACAGAAAAGTTTTGCACAACATTGATGCGAAATGGATAAACCGTTAGAGAGGAAATGTACCTGTTCCGATAACAGGGTAATAAATTATTCGACCCATCGCGGAGTAAAATTCCCGGATGTTCATTCACTTTTAACATTAGGATACCGCTTATTATGCACTTCCTTCACCATTGATATTAATTGCGTTCTCAATTCAGCAATGTTGTCTTTTTGGGCAGCAGAAATAAATACTGCATGGTGGGTTTTTGCCATCCAGGTTCGTTTGAGTTCTTCGAGGGTAACGTGTTCAGGCCCCGGCTCCGACAAATCGTCAGCATCCCGCTCAACGTGCTTATAGGCATCCATTTTATTAAATACCATCAACACCGGTTTATCAGCAGACTTAAGTTCGGCAAGTGTTTGATTTACTACATTAATGTGATCCTCAAATTGCGGATGCGAAACATCAACTACATGCAACAATATATCGGCTTCCCGAACCTCATCTAAAGTTGATTTGAATGACTCAACAAGATTATGGGGAAGTTTTCGGATAAAACCAACGGTATCAGAAAGCAAAAAAGGGATTCCCTCCAATACAATTTTCCGAACTGTGGTATCGAGGGTTGCAAATAATTTATTTTCGGCAAACACTTCAGACTTGCTGAGCAAATTCATTAATGTCGATTTCCCGACATTTGTATATCCGACTAATGCAACTCTTACAATTGCTTCACGTTGTTTGCGACGGGTGAGATTTTGTTTATCGATTTCTTTTAGCTTTTCTTTGAGTTTTGCCAGCTTGTCGCGAATAACCCTTCTGTCCGTTTCAATTTCGGTTTCACCGGGACCTCTCATCCCTATACCTCCTCTTTGCTTTTCAAGATGTGTCCACATTCTTGTCAGCCGGGGTAACAAATATTGGTATTGGGCTAATTCCACCTGGGTTCGGGCCTGCGCAGTTCTGGCACGCCTTGCAAAAATGTCCAGAATCAGATTAGTGCGATCAACAATCCGGATTGCCGTTGCTTTTTCCAGATTTCTTATCTGAGACGGGCTTAATTCCTCATCAAATAATGCCACCTGAATATCATTCGCTTTAATAAAATCTGTAATCTCCTGTAACTTCCCCTTCCCGACAAATGTCCGGGGATCAGGATGTGATAACTTTTGAGTAAACCTTTTAACGGTTTCTGCTCCGGCGGTCAGGGCTAAAAATTCCAGTTCATCCAAAAATTCATCCGACTCACCCTGGCGCTGACCCGGAACCACTACGGCAACCAGGACAACCCTTTCAGCGTGCTTTTTTAATTCAAGAAGTTTCCTTGATCCCATTCTGTCAAATTAGCTTAAAAGCATTCCCTCTTTCCGGCAATACATTTCGATATGATAAATACTAACGACTCAAGTTTTACACCGACAGCAAGCTTCCGGTTAATTGCGGCAGTCTGTAAAAATTTGAAAAATTGTTTGGTATTAAATCCATCCGCGGAAAGCGTGCATTTGCTGGAACGGCCAGGGAATTGTCGCTAAAATGATTACCAGTCCTATGACGAAAAAAATGAACAATTTTTTGAATTTGGCAGCATCCGTAACTGCACGTTTTGCTGAGGCGTGTCCAATGGTAATCAATATGATAGCCAGCACCATAGCCGAAATATGTTCAACGGCCCAAAACCTGAGAAGGCCATCTTTCATGGCTGCCCCCATATCATTAAGCGCCGTTTTTACTATGGGGCTCGACATATAAAGCATTATCCCTATCAGTAATTGCACATGTGCCGTTATTACGGTCATTAATACCAGTTTTTTATCACCGCCTGTGAATGCCCGCTTGCTCTTCATGCCTCCCCAAGCCTTTACTATCACCGTGATAAGAAGTATTAAAAACACCCACCGAAGGAGTGAATGGGTATGTAACAGTCCTGTATACATAAAATGCAGATTTGTTCAAAAATACGAATTCCGCTCGTTTCACCAAAAAAAACAATCCGGCACACCCTATTCACACAATAATGTTTGGAGGCAGATGTATTGCATTGAAATAATTATAATTGCATATTCTGAAGATTATGAAAAAAATACTGACGCTCCTGCTGATTGCAATTGTCATCCGATCATCGGCTCAGGTTACCTTTCCGGTGAACGGGGTAACCGACGAACGTAAAATTCCCTATGCGTTTATTAATGGCCGAATTATTATTGATTCCGAAACAACAATCGACAAAGGCACACTGCTGATTCTGGAAGGAAGGATTGTATCCGTCGGCACAAATGTCAAAATCCCTCAGGGAGCCTCCATAATTGATTTAAAGGGCAAATCGGTTTATCCCTCTTTTATAGACCCCTACACTGATCTGGGTATGCCTGAGATAAAAGGCCAGGAAAACAATCAGGGCACACAGCTGCAAACGCTCACTCAGGGAGCCTATGCCTGGAATCAGGCCATTCGCCCCGAAACTGAAGCAAGGCTGTTATTTAAAAGGGACCCTCTGAAATCCGATTCATTACGAAAGGCCGGATTTGGCGTCGCCATGACGTTGTACCGCGACGGCATTGCCAGAGGCACCTCCGCCATAGTCACCCTGGGAACCGAAAAGGAAAATAAACTCTTTATCAGGGAAAAAGCCGGAACCTGTTATTCGTTTGACAAGGGCACCTCCCGACAGGAATACCCAACAAGTGAAATGGGTGCCATAGCATTACTCCGACAAACTGAATTAGATGCAAAATGGTATGCATCACAAAAGAACTATCCGGAACACAATATCTCTCTCGAGGCCTGGAATGAAACCATAGCGTTGCCCAGATTTTTTGAATCGGGAGGAAGAATGCAGTCAATCAGATGCGCGAAAATCGCTGACGAATTTGGTTTCAAATACATCATCAAAGGCAGCGGAGATGAATACCGGAGAGTGGCGGAAATAAAAAATACCGGCAGTTCCTTTATTTTACCTCTCAATTTCCCGGAACCTTATGATGTTACCGATCCTTATGATGCCCTCAACATTTCCCTTCAGGATTTAAAACACTGGGAAATGGCTCCGGCCAATCCCGCTATTTTATATCATGCAGGCGTACCATTTGCTTTTACATCAATGGGATTAAAAGATCCTGTACAATTTGTAAATGCTGTCAGAAAAACTATTGAAGCAGGACTGCCGGAAAACATAGCACTTGAAGCATGTACCCGTAGTGCTGCTCAACTACTGGGCATCGATAAAATTGCAGGATCACTCAAACCCGGAATGCTTGCCGATTTTCTTATTACTTCAGGAAAAATCTTCAACGACAGTACCGTTATTCTCGAAAATTGGGTTGCCGGTAAAAGATTTGTCATAAATGATATTCCTTCAGCTGATGTAAGAGGCCTCTACGAAGTTACAATTAAACCATTCGCCCCGTTTCAGTTACACATCAACGGGAATCCATGGAAACTGATTAGCTATATTACGGAAGACACGTCTAAAACAAAAGCAGATGTTACGTGGGAAAACGGAACACTGCTGATTCGCTACAATAAGATGAAAGGTTCCGACAAAGGCAAACATGTTCTTACAGGATATGCAACATCAAGCGGTAAATTCAGTGGTACAGGAATCGATTCGGCAGGAACACCCATCTCCTGGTCAGCGGTAAGAATCAGTGAAAATGTTGATATTTTACCGGGCGACACCGCATCTTCGGCTGATATTCCGGAAGGAAAAGTATGGTTTCCCGACAAGGCATTTGGATTTGATACACTGCCGACTCCTCAGACTGTCTTATTCAGGAATGTAACGGTATGGACAAACGAAGCCGAAGGTGTTCTGAAAAACTATGATGTATTAATTGAAAACGGGAAAATCGCTGCTATCGGCCAAAATTTAAATGCCGCGGGAGCAAAAATAATTGATGGTACCGGAAAACATCTTACACCGGGAATCATAGATGAGCATTCTCATATTGCTATAAGCGGTGACGTAAACGAATGTTCTCATTCTGTAACAGCTGAAGTAAGAATCGGAGATGTTATTGATCCTGATGACATTAATATTTACCGGCAATTATCAGGGGGAGTAACCACTTCTCAGCTCTTACACGGATCATGCAATCCGATTGGGGGACAGTCGGCAATAGTGAAGTTACGATGGGGCCGCAACGCAGAGGAAATGAAATTCGCAGGCGCCCCCGGATTTATAAAATTTGCCCTGGGCGAAAATGTCAAGCAATCAAACTGGGGAGAGAAATATACAGTCCGGTATCCGCAATCGCGGATGGGTGTTGAGCAAGTTTATGTTGATGCATTTAACAGAGCCAGAAATTATCAGCAGGAATGGAAACAATACGGTAATGGCGGCAAAGGGAAAACAGCTCCTCGTCGCGACCTGCAGCTAGAAACGCTTGCTGAAATATTGAACAGTACACGATTTGTAACCTGTCATTCATACGAACAAAGTGAAATCAATATGCTGATGCACGTTGCAGATACATTCGGATTTCACATCAATACCTTTACGCACATACTTGAGGGTTATAAAGTTGCAGATAAAATGAAGGCTCATGGAGCCGGCGCATCCACTTTTTCCGACTGGTGGGCCTACAAGTTTGAGGTGATGGAAGCAATTCCTTACAATGGTTCCATTTTGCACGATATGGGAATAACAACTGCATACAATTCAGATGATGCCGAAATGGCAAGACGCCTCAATCAGGAAGCAGCAAAAGCAGTAAAATACGGCGGTGTAAGTGAAGAAGAAGCGCTAAAGTTTGTGACGTTGAATCCCGCTAAACTTTTACATATTGATCAAAAAGTAGGGAGCATAAAAGTCGGCAAAGATGCCGATGTGGTACTCTGGACTGATAATCCTCTTTCGGTATATGCAAAGGTTGTTCAGACGTACATTGACGGCACCTTATATTTTGACATGGAACGCGATAGTTTGTTAAGGGCTTCGGTTGAGTCGGAACGCGGACGGTTAATTGCTAAAATGGCTGCTGTTAAAAACAACATTCCTAAAACCGGTCTGAAAAGACCCCCGTATAAACCTGAATTTTTGCACCACTGCATAGACGATATTGATCAGTAATTCTCCATTGAAATACCTGCAACATAAATGAATATCATTAAATTTATTTTCACCACAATATTGTTATCTGTGGCGATAACCCCGTTATCTGCTCAACAGCCAATACCAGCACCTGCACAAACCAAACGGATTCTCATAATGGGTGCAACAGCACACCTGGGCAATGGTACAGTAATAAACAACAGCGTTTTAGGATTTGCCAACGGCAAGATCGTCCTGGTAGGAGACGCTTCCATAGTACGGCTGAACAAGAGTGCCTTTGACACTATTATTTCTGCCGAAGGCATGCACCTTTACCCGGGTTTGATTGCTTTGAATACGCAACTTGGTTTAAATGAAATTGAAGCGGTACGGGCAACAAATGATCAGTCGGAAACAGGGGAAATGAATCCTTCAGCGCGCTCCATAATTGCCTACAATACCGATTCGAAAGTCACCCCGACAGTTCGATCAAACGGGATTCTTCTCGCCGAAATAGCCCCCGGCGGAGCACGTATATCGGGTCAGTCGTCGGTTGTACAGCTGGATGCATGGAACTGGGAAGACGCAATGGTAAAATCAGATGCTGGTATTCATTTAAATTGGCCCGGTATGCAAATTTCTCCATCAAGTCCCGGGAAATCCCAGCAGGAGCAGGAAAAGAAAATTGCTTCAGAGATAGAAAAACTCCACAATTTATTTGCAGATGCCTCAGCTTATTCCGGAATTAATTCCCCTGATAAAATTAACCTGAATCTTGAAGCCATGCGGGGGCTCTTTACAGGCTCAAAAAAATTATTTGTGCATTGCGGCTATGTGAAAGAAATTATTTCGGCGGCGGACATGTGTCATGAATTTGGCATATCCATGGTTTTGGTTGGAGGTGAAGACTCCTGGATGGTAACTGACCTGTTAAAGGCGCGTAATATTCCGGTTGTGATTTCAAACACACACAAACTTCCATCAAGAGAAGATGAAGCTGTTGACCTCCCTTATAGGCTACCGGCGATACTGCACAATGCAGGTATTCAAATCGCTATCAGCGAACCGGGTTTTTGGCAAGTGCGTAACCTTCCTTTCCAGTCAGGTACTGCATCGGCTTACGGACTGACGAAAGAAGAAATTCTTTCTGCTGTTACTCGCGACCCGGCGGCGATATTGGGCATTCTCGATACCTATGGCACATTGGAGGAGGGCAAGTCCGCCACCTTTTTCCTCTCGTCAGGTGACATTTTTGATATGAAAACAAACAGTGTACAATCAGCCTGGATTAACGGAAGGTCCATCGATTTAAGAAATATCCAGACTGCCCTGAACCGCAAATTCAGAGATAAATACGGTCTTAAATAATAGGTTTTTCAGCGGACCTGACAACAATCATATAAACTAAAATCGGCAATTTATTTATCTTAGGCCAATGAAAGGCCTGAGCTTAAAGATCCCCAATATCGTATGGGTTGTCATTTTATTTTCCTGTCAGTCGGGACCTGCGCCAATAAAACCCACCCTCAGGGATATTACTGAATCGGTTTATGCCTCCGGCGTAATAAAAGCCTCCGGACAATACGATGTTTATTCTTCAACTACCGGCATCTTACATGAAGTGCTGATTACAGAAGGAGACACCGTTAAAACGGGCACACCGCTTTTTAAAATCGACAATACTGTTTCCGAAATTGCCGCACATAACGCGGCCATCGCTTTGGAGCAATCCAAACGGAAAAGCAGCCAGTCGTCCTCGTTACTACTCGATATGGAAGCCCGGTTAAGACTGGCGAAGGATAAGCTGAGTAACGACAGTCTTTTATTAGTCAGGCAGAAAACGCTATGGGATTCACAGGTAGGTTCAAAACAGGATCTTGAAAAAAGAGAGCTTGCCTTTCAATCTTCAACTACAGAATACGAATCCCTAAAACTGCAATATAAACAGTTGAAAAACGACCTGGACGACGCCTACCTGCAGGCACAAAATAATTACAAAATTTCGCTGAAACAACAATCAGATTACATCATCAAAAGTTCACTGGACGGCATTATCTTTTCTGTTTTACGCGACCCGGGTGAACTGATTACACCTCAGTTACCACTGGCTGTGATTGGCAGTTCCAATCAGTATGAAATGGAATTGCAAATAGATGAATATGACATTGCTAAAATCAAGCCGGGCCTGCCTGTTTTTGTAACAATGGACAGCTATAAAGGTCAGTTATTCGAAGGCATTATCACTCGCTTTGAACCAATTATGAATGAACGCACGAGAACAATAATGGCTTATGCAACTTTTATAAAGCAACCAGAGAGATTAATTCCAAATCTCACATTAGAGGCGAACATCCTTATCAGAACTAAAAAAAACGCACTGACTATCCCTGCTAGTTATCTGATAAACGAAAACAAGGTCCTGACGGCACCAAATGAAACCACCGCTGTTAAAATCGGAATTTCCGATCTTAATTATGCTGAAATAACTGACGGTATTTCTGCCGGCACAACTATTTACCTCCCAAAGAAATGAAAATTCCGATGTTACTTGACATCGCAAAAACATTGATGCTTGCCCGCCTGCGTCATTCAGTTATTGCGGCAGTAGGGGTCACTTTTGGAATAACCATGTTTATTACATTGGTTAGTTTTATGACCGGATTGAATGGCATGCTTGATAGTTTGATTTTGAACCGAACACCCCATGTTCGCATTTACAATAACATCACTGCAACCGAAATTCAGCCAATTGAGCAAGTGGATTCGCTTAAATCGTCTTATCCGTTCATAAGCTCTGTAAAACCGGCAAATACCCGCGTGGAAATATATAACAGCCTTGCTATAATAAAAGCACTCAAAAACGATTCACGGGTGATAGCTGTTTCACCAAAAATTAATGCCCAGGTTTTTTATAATCTCGGAGCTATCGATTTAAATGGAATAATTAATGGCATTGATATCAATATAGAAAATAAGCATTACAGGTTTAATGACTATATGATTGCAGGAAATTCGGCTGACCTTGAAAAAGTAACCAACAGCATTATTCTTGGTAAGGGAGTCGCAGATAAAATGTTGGTTAATCTTGGCGAAACCATTTATGTAACCAATGCCAAAGGCGACAGGACGCCTTTAAAAGTTGTTGGAATTTTTCAGCTCGGACTTGCAACAGTGGACGACATTCAAAGTTATTCTTCAATTGCCACGGCTCAAAAACTGATGGGTGAGCCTTCAAGTTACTTCACCGATATACAAGTTAAACTAGCTGATGTCGCTATGGCTCCTCAGATTGCAAAAGAATTTAAAAAGAGATTTGGCGTTGATACAGAAGATATTCAAACAGCAAACGCGCAATTTGAATCTGGCACGCGGGTAAGAAATATAATCACTTATGCAGTAAGTGTTACATTACTCATTGTTGCCGGATTTGGCATATATAACATTCTTAATATGATGATTTATGAGAAAATGGATGCAATTGCTATTCTCAAAGCAACAGGCTTTTCGGGTGGCGATGTCAGTAAAATATTTATGAATATGTCTATGGTCATTGGAATTCTCGGAGGGATCGGCGGTTTGATATTCGGTACTGTTTTTACAATAATTATTGATCATATCCCTTTTAAAACCGCGGCACTGCCTGCAATAGATACTTATCCTATCAATTACAATCCCTGGTATTATGTTATAGGACTTGTATTTTCTTTAGCTACTACTTTTGTTGCAGGATATTTTCCGGCAAGGAAGGCCAGCAGAATTGATCCGGTACTCATTATCAGGGGTAAATAATCATATGAAAACAGTATTGGAAGCGCGCGCTGTTACAAAGTATTTTCACGACCCCGTTAAATTTACTGCACTCAATAATATTTCATTTACCGTTTCTACGGGCGAGTTTCTGGCAATAACCGGAAAATCGGGTTGCGGAAAATCAACGTTGCTCTACATTTTGTCAACAATGGACACCGACTACGAAGGTGAACTTTTTATTGATGGTCAATCCATGACTCAGATGAATGGCCATCAGCTTTCGCATATCAGAAATGAAAAGATTGGTTTTGTTTTCCAATTCCATTACCTCCTGCCTGAATTTACAGTATTGAAAAACGTTATGCTTCCGGCGGTTAAACTGGCAAAACTGGAATTGCCGGAGATTGAAGCTAAGGCTATTGGCCTGTTGAAAAGACTTGGCATTGAAAACCAAGCCTCTAAAGCCGCCCATCAGCTTTCGGGCGGTCAAAAACAAAGGGTTGCTATTGCCCGTTCATTGATAAATGATCCGCTTATTCTAATGGGGGATGAACCCACCGGTAACCTGGACAGCAAAAACAGTGCAGTTGTCTTTGATATTTTTAAAGAAATCGCTGTTGAACAAAAACAGACAATCCTGGTAGTAACCCACGATGAAGATTTTGCAAGAAATACTGATCGTATCATCGTTATGGATGACGGTAAAATTATTTCCTGAATTTCAAGCCTGTTGAAATCCATCCGTACCGGATCAATTAATCAGAAACAGCCTGAAACGCTCCCCCGGAATATTAATATATTTGCCATTATGCCGGGCCTTTCAAAAAAGTATGTACTGCTGCTGATCATTGTCCAATCACTTTTGGGGTTACCCGCCAGATCACAGGAATTATCCGGCCAGGCCCGTAATCAGGAACTTTTTAATCTTTTTGAAGTGTCAGCCGACCAGGAGGGGATGTTTTACCAGCCTTCCTTAACGAGCATCAGGCTGTATGCCGGATCCGCACCCGCTAATTTGAAACAACTTGAAACAGCAATCAGAAACAACAATGCCGGTGCGATTGGCACTTCCTCATTGAATCTCGGACTCAATGAACTTGAAAACGATTCACGCGATTCAGCATTAAGTTATTTTAAGAAATCGCAGGAGGCATTTCACAGGATTAATGATACTAGAAATGAGGCGCGGGCCTCTGTTTATAAAGGATTTGTATACTATCTGAATCTTGAGTTTGAGTCAGCTATAAAAGAATATAATTATGCCGCTTCCATTCTTTCAGAAAATGGATTGGATGAAGGAATGGCTTACATAGATGCACTTATCGCCCAGTCATGGTTTGCTTCCCGAAATTTTGATAATTCCGCACAATGGTTTTTAAAATCGTACAAAGCCATAGTTAATCCCGACCAAAAATCCAGGATCGGGATACAGCTTGCAGAATTAGCCATCAGAAACCGGGCCTACGACTCTGCTGCCGTATATCTTGAGTCGGCAAATAAAGTTTTTGAGCAAAGTAAAAATACAGCAGGACAGGCAATGGTATTACGGGACAAGGGAATAATTCAGATGAAACAATTACACTATGATGAAGCTATCAAAGCTTTTGAATTATCAGAAGGTTTATCGTCCCAGCTTTCTACAGCCAAATTGCTGAAAGAGGCTTATCTTAAAAAACTGACAATGGCCTCCCTTACCGGTGATCATGATTTGTCAAATAAAATAAATATTATCTATGTTCAACTACGTGATTCGCTTGACAAAGCAGAACAAAGCAGGATTATCAGCAGTCAGCTGATGC
>DASUFP010000003.1:0-29346 GCA_036274495.1 Bacteroidia bacterium | reverse complement strand
TACATTTCAAGTGCAGAGGACAAATGGAAACGTATGAACGGATTGGTGTTGCTCCTTCCGCATGGATATGAGGGGCAAGGTGCCGAACATTCCAACGCACGACCTGAACGCTTTCTGACTCTTTGCGCCGAACATAACATGCAGGTGGTGAATTGTACAACGCCTGCCAACTTCTTTCATGTGCTGCGCCGACAACTCCACCGGCCCTTCCGCAAACCGTTAATTGTACTTACTCCCAAGAGCCTGCTGCGCCACCCAAAATGCGTTTCAAATCTGGAGGAGTTTACTGTTGGCGGATTCAAGGAAGTAATAGACGATGCTGCAATAAATCCCAACGAAGCAACAAGGATTATCTTTTGTAACGGCAAGGTCTATTATGATCTGCTGGAATATCGTGAAAAGCAAAATTTAAGTGGAGTCGCTATAGTAAGGATCGAACAATTGTATCCGTTTCCTCAGCAACAAATTGATAAATTGTTGCTGAAATATCCAAAGGTAACTCAACGCTACTGGGTACAGGAAGAACCGGAAAACATGGGAGCCTGCCTGTTTCTGCAGCGTGTATGGAAAGATTCCGGACTTACCGTAGTAAGCCGTCGTGAAAGTGCAAGTCCTGCAACCGGGTCTCATGCGCAACACGAAAAAGAACAACAGATAATTCTAAGCAAAGCTTTTGGCGGCATAAAGTCGCGCAATGAAACACCTGTTAAAAACTGATTGATATTTAACTGTAATAGCTTTTACTGACATGATACAGGAAATTAAAGTACCCTCGCCGGGTGAATCCATCACCGAGGTTCAGATATCCCAATGGTTAAAAAAGACGGGAGACTATGTAGAAAAGGATGAGGAAATTGCCGAAATAGATAGTGATAAGGCGACCCTCACCATTACCGCAGAAGTAAGCGGAGCCTTGAAAATTCTTGTAAAGGAGGGAGAGACGATAGCTGTAGGTGCTACCATTTGCACTATCGATACAGATGCGAAAGCTCCGGTTGTCAAAAAAGCTGTAAAGGCTGAAGCTCCTAAAGTTGCGGCGGAAGCTCCTGCAGTAACAAATCAAAAAGCACCGGCTCCTGTTGTTGAAAAAACTTCGGGCGGATATGCTGAAGGATTTGCAGGCCCTGCTGCTGATAAGATGATGCGTGAGTCGGGAATGTCAAAACAGGATGTTAATGGAACCGGACCCGGTGGTCGCATCACAAAGGCAGATGTCATTCAATCAGCAGCATCACCTGCTGTAAAACGCAAAGCGGGAACGCGTGAGCAACATCGCGAAAAGTTATCCATGTTGCGGAAGAAACTGGCGCAGCGCCTTGTTGCTGTTAAAAATGAAACAGCGATGCTCACAACTTTTAATGAAGTTGATATGAGCGCTATTATGGATATTCGAAAGAAGTATAAAGATAAGTTTAAGGAAACCCATGGGGTAAACCTGGGATTTATGTCGTTTTTTACAAAAGCTGTTTGCGAAGCATTACTCCAGTTTCCTGCAGTTAATGCGATGATCGACGGCGATGAGATGGTAACGCATGATTACTGCGACATTGGTATTGCTGTAAGTGCTCCCAAAGGACTGATGGTTCCTGTTATTCGAAATGCGGAACAACTGTCAATGGATGAAATTGAAAAACAGATACTCGCTTTAGCGACTAAAGCCCGCGACGGCAAGCTGACGATTGAAGAGATGACAGGCGGCACTTTTACCATTACCAACGGCGGTGTTTTTGGCAGTATGCTTTCAACGCCTATTATCAATCCTCCTCAAAGTGCAATACTTGGTATGCACAATATTGTAGAGCGTCCGGTTGCTGTTAACGGCAAAGTTGAAATACGGCCGGTGATGTATGTGGCGCTCTCATACGATCACAGGATAATTGACGGACGCGAATCGGTAAGCTTTCTCGTGAAGGTAAAACAGATGCTCGAAAACCCAGTGCAGCTGTTGTACGGCGGTAACGACCCTGTGCAGCATTTGCTTGGTTTGTAAGGCACTTGTTTGTTTGCTGTTTTTATTGGCTCCTTTCTTTTGTAAAGTTTTAATTTTTCTGTTAAGTCTTACTGCCGGAATTGGTTTACAATTGTTTCAAAGAATTTTTTAAAATGGTACTGCATTAAGCTATCGTCTTTGGAGGATTAACCTTGTTGAATGTATTTCAGAAGAGGTGTAAATAATCACCATGTAAGCACCATTCGGTAAGTTGTCCTGCATTTCAATTTCAGCCTGTTGGTTCGTTAGCGGGGTGTCAAATTGTTTGTCAAGAACAACTTTTCCCAGTGTATTGCAGACACGAATGTTCCATTGATTCACTTTCTGACTCCCGTTGTTCTTCACGTAAACGGGTCCGGCAGAGGGGTTCGGATAAACCAAAATTCTCGACAGCAGATCGGGATCAAGAGTGAAAAAGGTTATTTCGGAAAGCGACGTTCGTCCATCGTAATCAGTTTGCCGGATCCGGTAATAGGAACTTCCTGTTATCGGGTTGTGATCGGTAAAGGCATATTGCGAAAATTGCGAAGTAGTCCCATGTCCACTCACTTGTCCGATTGATTCAAATATTATTCCATCACGGCTTCGCTCAATGGTAAAAAAATTGTTGTTTACTTCTGAGGCGGTTGCCCACTTTACAAGGGCAGAATGGTCAGGTTTGTTTACAACATCCATACCCAGCCAACCGACCGGCAATGGGCCAATACTCCAGGTGATGGGTCCTGAAGCTGTTCCGTTCCCTGCTGACCAAACAAGGAAACCGCAAATGTCGATATAGTTCGAATTTCCTCCCCCTCCTCCGGGGACAACGGTTCCTCCAGTCATTACTGCAACAACTGAATTACAGTCCAAACTAAGTTTTTTGCCGGTAACAAAAACCAAAGATCCATTGATATTCAGAGTGATAGGAGCACTATTAACAGCAAAAGTAACCTGATTCCTGATGATGACTGTAAACCCGGCCGGAATATTAATTATATCTCCTTCTGCCGGTGTACTATTGGAGCTCCAGGTAGAACCATCATCCCAGTACCCGGAGGTAATGCACGTTATGGTTGCTGCGTCAACTTTTTGTCCCAGCAAAAACAGGCTATTGAATAGCAAAATTCGACTGAGGTATAGAATTGAATTTATTTGTGGTTTCATCTGCAAGTAAATTGTGGTAACCGGAAAAAACCGGAGACCGTATTTCGCAATAGTTTACCAATAATACTGTCGTTGCAGATAAAAAAAAGTAAATTATTATTGAAATCCTTACAAAAGTTAACCCATAAACGCAAAATTGTTGAACGGTTAGAGTAATTCAGAGAATTTCTTGGAACCTACTTATTTCAGCACCCCGAGTTCTTTGCCGACTTTGGTGAAAGCCGAAACAGCTTTATCGATGTGATGCCTTTCGTGTGCCGCTGATAACTGCACCCTGATCCTTGCATTGCCCTTGGCTACTACCGGGTAGAAAAATCCGGTTACATAAATGCCTTCTTCCAGCAGCCGGGCTGCAAAATTCTGAGCAAGAGTGGCCTCATACAACATGATAGGAACGATCGGATGCGTGCCTGGTTTTATGTCGAAGCCGGCTTTTGTCATTTGCTCTCTGAAGTATGCTGTATTGTTCCAGAGTTTGTCGCGCAATTCGGTTGTTGACGACAACAAATCGAGTACAGCAATAGATGCTCCCACAATTGCAGGCGCCAATGAATTGGAAAATAAATAAGGCCGTGAACGCTGACGTAAAATATCAATAATTTCTTTCCTTCCGGATGTAAATCCGCCTAAGGCGCCACCAAGTGCTTTGCCAAGCGTTCCGGTTATAATATCTATTTTTCCCATCACACCGTGATGTTCATGTGTGCCCCGGCCGGTAGTTCCCATAAATCCGGAAGCATGACATTCATCTATCATAACCAGTGCTTTGTAGGTATCAGCAAGTTTGCAAATTGCATCCAGCTGGGCAATGGTTCCATCCATTGAAAAAACACCATCGGTAACAATAATCCGGTGGCGTAAATGTTGTGTTGCTTTAAGCTGTTCTTCCAGGTCATTCATGTCGTTGTGCTTGTAGCGAAACCGCTGTGCTTTGCACAGCCTCACACCATCAATGATGGATGCATGATTAAGTTCATCGGAAATAATAGCGTCTTGCTCATTCAGCAGCGGTTCAAACACACCACCGTTTGCGTCAAAGGCCGCCGCATATAAAATGGTGTCTTCGGTACCAAGAAAGTTTGAAATTTTTTGTTCCAGTTCTTTGTGAATATCCTGTGTTCCGCAGATAAATCGAACCGATGACATTCCATATCCGTGTGTGTCAATGGTTTTTTTTGCGGCTTCAATTACTTTAGGATGTGATGACAAACCAAGGTAATTGTTTGCGCAAAAATTGATGACTTCTTCACCGCCTTGCAGTCGGATATCGGCACCCTGGGGAGTAACAATGATGCGCTCTTTTTTGTAAAGACCTGCTGATGCAATTTCTTTTAATTCTTTTTCGAGAACCGGTTGTAATGTCTGGTACATGGATAATTTGAGTTTATGTAGTCCGGCTGTTATTCGTTTTACCGGAAAGCAAAATTAACCCATTCGTTTCATAGACCCGCCAGTTCGTACAATTTACCGGGCAACGATTTAACTACTCCCTTGATTTCCAACCCTAAAAGAGCTCCGGCAACTTTGCTGGGCGACAGTTTTGAAGCTGCCGAAAGAAGGTCAACGCCTGTTTTCCCTTGTACTTCCAGAATGTTTTTTACGGTGGTTTCGTCCTCGTTCAATTCAACAAATAATTGGCGCTGAATATTTTTTTTTCGTGTCCCGGCATCATCCCATCTCATGATATAACTGATGTCAGCCGGCTTGGTTATCATGGCCGCACGGTGCGTTTTGATTAATTGATTGCATCCTTCACTGAAAGGGTCGCCGGTTCTTCCCGGCACTGCAAAAACATCCCTGTTATAAGAGTTGGCAATATCGGCGGTAATGAGAGCGCCTCCCTTTGTTGCAGCTTCTACAACTATAACTGCATCGCACATTCCGGCAATAATCCGGTTTCGTTTAGGAAAATTTTCACGATCGGGTTTCGACATGCTCATCTGTTCAGTAATGAGCCCTCCCTGTTCCAGCATTTTGGAGGCTGTTGAACGGTGATCAAATGGATACAACCGATCCAGCCCATGTGCCAGTACACCTATTGTTGGCGTACCAAACATGAGTGCGCTTCTGTGGGCGGTAATATCAATTCCATATGCAAGTCCGCTTACTATGGTTGCCCCCATTTCTGCAAGTCCCGCTGCCAGCGATGTTGCGTGCTCACGGCCATAATCTGTCGCGTTACGTGTTCCTACAATCGCTACCATGCGCGGAACATTGAAATCAGCAACGCCTTTGTAATATAGTAACAACGGGCTGTCCGGACAATGTCTCAGCCTGTTTGGGTAGTCGTCGTTGTAAATGCAAAGCATCCGTATGTCATGTTTTCGGACAAACTCAAATTCTTTGATGGCCCTGTCAAAGTCCCGGAATTTTCGGATTGCGTGTGCAGTCACCGAACCTACTTCCGGTATTTTTTGCAGTAACGATCGCTTTTCTTTGAACACCGCTTCGGGTGAACCGCAATAGCTGATCAGATTTTTAGCGATCTTGTCGCCGACTCCCTCTACCATCAGAAGGGAAATGAGACTTTGGAGAGACTCCGGTAAAAAAGCATTCATGAAAAGTGATGAAAATAAAAAACTATATTTCACACAAATTTAGTCATTGGTTGGTTAATTCCGATATCAGACTAATAAATCTGAAAATGATACAATGGTTATGAATCGTTTCTTGTTGTACATCCTCCTGTTAACCGGGCCGGCAGCATTTGCTCAGAATGGCGTGCTGATGGGACTTGTAAGAGATGGCGGAAATAAAGAGCCGCTTCCGGGTGTGAGTGTTTCGGTAACAACTACCCGGGGCGTGGTTACCGACTCTGCAGGAAGGTATTCGCTGGATCTTGAACCGGGGGCTTATACAGTGATGTACCGGTTTGTCGGGTACACCACGCTTTATAAAAAAATCGAAATTGCCGCCGGCGAAGCTCGTATTTTAAATGTCGATCTGCTGGCCGAAACAACCGTACTGGGAACAATAGTGGTGAGTGCCGGAAAATTTGATCAGAAACTGGATGAGGTCACGGTATCGATGGAGGTGCTGAAGCCTGAACTCATCAAAAACACCAATGCTGTTACCATGGATGAAGCATTGGAACAGGTGCCTGGAGTGACCATTATTGATGGCCAGGCAAACATCAGAGCCGGCAGCGGATACAGTTACGGTGCAGGGAGCCGGGTGCAAATTCTGATTGATGAAATCCCAGCTCTTTCTGCTGATGCAAATGATGTGAAGTGGAATTTTATTCCGGTAGAAAATATCTCCCAGGTAGAGGTAATAAAGGGCGCTTCCTCCGCTTTGTATGGCTCCGCCGCCATGAACGGAGTAATTAATATCAGAACCATTTATCCCGGAAGTACGCCTGTTACCCACATTACTGCCTATTCGGGATGGTATGGCGATCCCCAAAGACCGGAGCTCAAATGGTGGGAGGGATCAACGCAGTCGTTTCGCGGGTTGTCGTTTAGTCACGCGCAAAAAGCAGGTAATCTCGATCTTGTTTTTACCGGAAACTCTTATAAGGATGAGGGGTATCGTTTGGGCGAATCGGAGCAGCGGTACCGTATGACGGCAAATACAAAATACCATTTTAAAAAAACCGAAGGTCTTTCAGCAGGCATCAACGGGAACATTACGGCAAGTTCAGGGGGATTGTTTTTCATCTGGCAGGACGACTCTTCGGGAGCTTATCTCCCGTTAGGAGGGTTGGCCGATTCCACTACAACACTCAGCTTGTATGAGACTACACGAACCAGTCTGGATCCGTTTATTACCTACAGCAATAGAAATGGCATTACCCATAAACTTCGTGGCCGCTATTTCAGATCGGCAAACAGAAATAACACCAGCCAGGAGTCTTTTGCTACGTTGTATTACGGCGAATACCTCTTTCAGAAAAAATTTGATGACAAATTAACGTTCACCACGGGTATCGTTGAACAATATTCTTCGGTTATCAGCGAGTTGTATGAAAATCACACAGCTAACAACTTAGGCATATATGCTCAGGCAGATGCAAAGTTTGGAAAATTCAATTTTTCCCTCGGGGGGCGCATCGAATCAAATCACATTGATGGCGATACTACCGAAACAATTCCGGTAATCAGAAGCGGAATCAATTACCGGCTGTTTGAATTTACAACCATACGGGCCTCATACGGACAAGGTTACCGCTACCCTTCCATTGCTGAGAAATATGTCAGTACAAGTGTCGGACAAATTGTTGTTTACCCGAATCAGGACATTGAATCTGAAACGGGATGGACATCAGAAATTGGTATAAAACAGGGATTCAGAATAGGTGCCTGGGCGGGATACCTGGATGTGGCGGCTTTCTGGAGTGAATACCAGGATATGATGGAATTTACATTTGGAAGATATGGCTTACCAACGGATCCTGTTTTTGGTTTCGGATTTAAGTCGGTAAACATTGGCAACACTAAAATTACCGGAGTTGATGTGTCGTTGGTTGGCGAAGGTCTCATTGGCAACGTTCCCCTTGAAGTGATGTGTGGTTACACCTATGCCAATCCCGTTCAAAAAGATTTTAATCCTGCTGTTGATACCCTGAAAAACAGTGCGGATTATAATGTGCTGAAGTACCGTTACAAGCATACCTTTAAAGGAGATTTGCAGGTCAAGCCCGGTCATTTTATTTTTGGTATGAGCACCCGCTATACCAGTTTTATGGAAAACATCGACCTGGTTTTCGAGTCACTTATTCCGGGAGTGGCCGATTACCGTGAAAAGCATGATTACGGTGATTGGGTTTTTGATATACGTGCAGGTTATCAGGTTACCGATCTCTTTCGCACAGCTGTTATTGTGAAAAACCTGTTCAATTCCGAATACACCGGCAGGCCTGCTGATATGCAGCCGCCAAGAAATGTAACGTTACAGTTTAACTTCGATTTTTGACAAGGAAAATCAGCTGTTCAGCAGTTTGATTCCGGCCTCATAACGGTGACGTGCAAGTGCAGCATGCGCCCGGGCCGAATCAAAGGCTTCCGTATCTTCATCCGGACAAACAGGCGCAATGCCTTTTGATAATCTGAAGAGATAATCGTCGTATACTTGCCTGAGTGCAACCGAAATGCGCTCCGACATATAGCGGTTGGCTGCTTGTATGATACCCTCCTTCCAGTTATCAGATGCTGATACAGGAACAACCTGCTCTGCCGATTGCAGTATTCTGATTGCTGCCTGAAGGGATGCGTCTTTTGAATTGTTATCGGGCTTCGGCTCAGAAGCCATAAAACAATCGAGCAGGTTAGGCGATTCGAAGGTGCTTATAAAAAAGTGGAGGCTCTCATAAGTATACGGAAGTTCAGGTTTTTTGGAATCTTCGGGCAGTTTTACCGGTTTGCTTCCTTCCTGTTGTAAAAAAGCAGCCGCAGCAGCACGGGATAATTCGCCCTGTTTATCCTGCATGGTAAGCAGGTAGCCGGTGCCGGTAACCTTATCGAAATAGTGGTACCAGGCCGGTAAATTATCCGGATCGCAGGTCCGGTATGCATCATAATCCTGCCAGTTGTAGGCCCATGTTTTGTGGTTGTAACTGCCCGAGGATAAATAGGAGAGATACAAGTTGAATTCACTTTGGCTTACCGGTTCAAGGTAAGGACATTTTGAAATGGCGAACTCCCACATCGACAACTCTTCACTCACAACTACTCCGGGAAGTGTAATGAGTTGTGCTCTCCATTCGGCCGTCAGGTTAAAAAGTTTCTTCTGCTGTATTTCCCACAATCCCTGGGTCGCCAGGTCGCGAAACCGGAACAGCTCACGCTCTATCCGGGCTTTTATTTGTCCGTTGTTAAGTGTATACCATGCTTTCAGCACAGCATATTCAGCAATAAAATCATGAACCGAGGATTCTGTGAAACTTTCAAAATAATTTCTGTACCTCTCATCGGAATAGAGTTGCTGAACAGTTTCCTGTACCAGATTTTCGAAAGGACGTTTTGGCGCATCTTTTAATGAGTGCTGGTTGCGATGCGGCTGGTGAGGGTTATTTGTTTTCATAATTAACAGGGAGACTCATAACGAAAGGAGAGGTTCAGGGTTACGGAACCCAATAAGTCCGGATGTAAGAATGAGCCCGGTTTTTGTATTGACAACTTTGCCGGACAACCCCAAAATCGTAGCCTGTTGGAGATAATTTTAGTAAACTTGCCTTAAAATAAAGTGTGATGAAATTACTGTCGCTTGTCTCTCTTCTGACCCTGGTCCCGCTCTTTACTTTTGGTCAGAAGATAGCGCCCACCACCGAAGAGGAATATAATTACGGAGCAGTAGGCTATAAAATTCAATTGAATGCGCGGCTGCCTGTTAAACCCGGTTACAGGATTATCGATATGAAAGGTTGTGAGGATGATGAGAGAAAAGTTGAATACCGGGCTGTCTACCGGGATGGGGAGCAGGAGCCCTGTTTTTTGATTATGATTTATACCCGCCTCCGGGTCCCACCGGTATATTTTTGTATTCCTACTACCGATGCTGACCCGGCACTTTGGAAAAAATATTACAACAGTCTCACTGCCGGAACGGACAATCCGGCGGAGCAGCTGCAGTTTTTTTCATACTGTCTCGGACAGCTTACTATGGAGTTTGCGGAGCAAAAAAAATAATGAAGACTGCAGGCATTATTCCGGCCAGGTACGGCTCTACCCGCTTTCCCGGCAAGCCGCTGGCGCTGATTCATGGCATTTCCATGATTCAACGGGTATACCGTCGTGCAGCGGAGGCTAAATTGCTTGATGTTGTTGCAGTGGCAACCGACGATAAGCGAATTGCGGATCATGTAACCGCTTTCGGAGGGCACGTTATCATGACCAACAGCAGTCACCAAAGCGGTACCGAAAGATGTGCCGAAGCTGTTTCGCTGTTAGGGGACCAATATGAGACGGTAGTAAATATTCAGGGTGATGAGCCCTACATTCATCCCGGACAGATTGATCAGTTAGTTGCCTGCTTTAGTCGGCCGGAAACGGCTATAGCGACATTAATAAAAACCATTGCAAATAGTGCTGATCTCGACAACGTGCATCTGCCGAAAGTAGTCGTTTCCGAAACGGGTAATGCTATGTACTTCAGCAGAAGTATAATACCTTATGCAAAACCCGAAGAGCGGGAATGGCTTGTGCGCGAAGGCCGTTATTACAAGCATATAGGTATTTATGGTTACCGTACGGATGTACTCAAAAAATTAGCCGTGTTACCAAAAGGAATGCTCGAATCGTGTGAGTCGCTCGAGCAGTTGCGATGGCTCGAAAATGGTTATTCCATTGCTGCTGCAGTTAGTATGCACGACAACTTTGCTGTAGATACTCCTGAGGATATTTTGTCGATTGAAAAGTTATTTCCTGCCGGTTAATTTCGACCTCTTTTTAATCAGCAAACAACGCTGAAAAAGTAATTTTCTCCTTACTTTAGCGCCTGTGAAAGTGGAGGTAAAAAAAATAGATCCTTTTGTAGGTGAGCTGTTGTATGATCACGATTGTGTGATTATCACTGATTTTGGAGGATTTGTGGCCAGCTACCGGCCCGCATCTTTGAATACAGCCCTTCATGTGCTGTCGCCCCCTTCAAAAAAGATTGCTTTTAACGCCTCTTTAAAGACAAATGACGGACTCCTGGCCAATCATATCGCCTCAAGAACCGGCATGAGTTATCCTGAGGCATGCGATACCATCAGAAATTATGTGAATGAGGCCTTGCGGAACATTGAAGGAGGTAAAAAACTGGTAATCGAACAGGTAGGGTCACTTTACCTCGATGCTCAGAAAAACCTCCGGTTTGCTCCTGATAACAAAGCAAACTTTCTCATAGATTCCTTTGGTTTTGGGCCTGTTCATACTCCGGCGATTAAGAGAAATCAGGGAGAAGTTCAACTATCTCGCAAACGCAATCCGGTTGTTAAAACGTTACCGGTTCGAACTAAAAAGGAATCCGGAAGACGCATCGGAATACTGGAAATGATCCCGGCGGCGGCTATTTTGGCCATCATGTTCATTACACCCCCTGCTTTGGAGCAGTTTAATGCCCAGCTAAGCCATATGCTTCCTTTTTCACGGATGAATGAGGTTTTTGAAGAGTTGAAAGGGTCCCGGGAAACACATTCGCAAATGCATTATGTCCTTCCCTCACCTTTCCTCATCCCTAAAGGAGCAAAGCCGGAAATGCCTAAAGGCAGTTGGACTGTTACCCCTGTACCGGCCGACACAACCTCTGTAAAGCACGACAGATCAACGGTTTGGGTCGATGGAAATCCTGAAAACATAACTGACCAGGCAGCTGTAGTTGCAGTCCCTGAAACCGGAGGAATTACTGAAAATACCACCACATCATGGGTTATCGGAGGCAGTTTCAGAAACCGAAATAATGCTGACATTTATGCCGCTGAGTTACGGAATACAGGTATAAACGCCCAAGTACTTGGTTTTACTCATAATGGTTACTATCTTGTCAGCCTCTTTGGCTCTGATCAGACAATTTCGGCCCGGCAGGCACTTGAGGAGTACAAAAACAATAAGTTCCCGGATGCATGGATGTTTACCAGATAAAATTTGACGGTAACCCGGTTTCGGTGGCTCTTAAAAAATTTAATTATAACATTTAACCAAATAATCTTAACCTAAATTATCCACATGAAAAAAACATTTACTTTAATTGGTTGCGGGCTGGCAGTTCTGTTATCTACGCAAATAGGTTTGGCTCAAAGCAGTGCTGTTGGCCAGGCTGAAGTTACAACAACACCCGGAAGACTGGGAAATCCTCCTGCTGCTGTTATGAGTCTGTTTGATGTTCAGTTTAACCTGGATGTTACAGCTGCTACCGGTGGAGCAGGTAATGCCGGTGTACTTTATTTCAACAATGAATTCTGGGTTTCTGAATGGAACTCTGCCAATGTTTGGAAACTTGACAATGCAGGTAACCTGACAGGCAATTTCACTATTCCAACAGGTACAGGCGGCGGCATTCGTGCCATGACTACTGATGGTTCATATGTATATGCATCACAAAATGGTACAGGTATTCTTAAAATTGACCCTGCAACTGAATCAGTTGTTGCTACCATTTCGGTTGCTTCGTTAGGCTTTACTGCCCGTTCACTTACATATGACCCGACTGCTGATGGCGGTAACGGCGGATTCTGGGTTTCAAACTACGGAACCGATATTGTTCAGGTTTCTATGACAGGAGCAATGCTGACTTCTATTCCTGCAAGCAGCCATACTCTTACAGGAATGTACGGAACAGCTTACGATAATATTTCTACTCCCGGTGCTCAGTTCCTTTGGGTGTTCAACCAGGCTGGTACAACTGCTGCTCCGCTTGCTGAAATCTGGCAGGTCGACATCAATACCGGTTACCTTACAGGTGCTACCTATGAAGTTAATGCCGGTCTTGGAACCGGAACTTTGGGTCTTGCAGGTGGTGTTTGCATCGCTACAGGAATCGCTGCACAGCCTTCTATCTGCGGTCTGCTTCAGGAAAACCCTGATCTTATTGTAGGTCTCGAGCTTCCTATTACTACAGGTATTTCAGAAAACAGCGGCAACGATAACATTTCTCTGTTCCCGATCCCTGCTACTGACGCCATCAACTTTGTAATTAATAACTCCAATGCACAGCAAATTGAAGTGCGTATGTTTAACCTGCAAGGCCAGGTGGTTAAGTCACTCCAGACTGCACCCGGAAAAATTTCGATCGACGTGAAAGATCTTGCTTCAGGTTTATACACAGTTGAAATCCTGAATGGTGATTCTAAAATCACTAAAAAATTCATGGTTGACTAATCAACAACCAGTAACAATAGTAAAGCCCCGGAATTCAAACACCGGGGCTTTTTATTTTCTATAAACTAAGGTGATTACGAATGGCCGTACAATTTATCGATAGCGGCAGATAGAGCCTTATCCTTTTCTGTAACGGTATTTCCGGCTTCGTGTGTTGATAATGCTATGGAGACTTTATTGTAAACATTTGTCCACTCCGGATGATGATCCATCTTCTCGGCAATCAACGCGACTTTTGTCATGAATGCAAACGCTTCAATAAAATTTCTGAAAACAAATGTTTTAACCAGCTTACCTGAATCTTCGGTCCATGCCATTGCGCTCTGTATTTTGTAATTATAAAAGTAGGGATTTCATCAAAACAAAGCCGCCCCGTTTTGATTGGGTCAAAACGGGGCGGTGTCAGCAGCTCACACAGATCATTTAATTTGACAGGAGCATCTTATCTGTGATGAAGAGCAGGATCATAATCGCGCAACTTTAGTTTTAGCCGTTTGCGGGCATTGTGAATTCTGATTTTTACGGTTCCCAGAGGTACATGCATCTCATTTGCAATTTCCTCATACTTATACCCCTGAAAAGCCATCATAAATGGGATTCTCAAATTGTTGGACAGGGACGCAATTGCCCGCTGGATATCCTGTAAAATGAGCCTGCCCTCACCGAGACTTCCTGTTTTCCCGGCATAATTATTAATAAAGTACTGGTTATCAGTATCATCGCTTGTGATTTGACTCGAACTGATTCTCCGGTAATTATTAATAAAAATGTTCTTCATGATGGTATATAACCAGGCCTTGAGGTTGGTTCCTTCCCTGAATTTCTCCCTGTTGGAAAAGGCCCTCAGCATGGTTTCCTGTGTCAAGTCTATTGCATCTTCCAGATTACGGGTAAGTTTTAATGCAAAGTTTCTGAGTGGTTTGTACTGATCTTTTACCCTGTGATCAAATTCTACTTGTGTCATTTTGTTTAATTTTTAAAGTAAAAAGGGTAAACAATTTAATTCAAATTCGCTGATTGTTTAGTCGTTGTTGATGATATAACGTTTTTAACATTGACAAAATTATTAAGATTTCCTGAAGTTTAGATGAATTCTAAATAAAATGACATAACCGTGATAATGAATGCTATATGACCTAAAATCAATTTAATGCTAAGGTTATTTCCCTAACGGAGGGACCTTTCAGACAGTCATCAAAAGCGGCTGGTCACCACTGATTTCTCATCAGATACATTTATCCGGGATTCAAATCCCTTAAGAAAGCTGATAGAATGCATTTGTAAATGGAACCGCACCTCTTCAAGCCGGGAGGGTTCACATTTGCAGTGTTCGGGGTCAACCAAAACAACCTGATCCGCCTGCAGTACCCTTGCCAGTGAAGGAATAATGTGTTCACAAGGGTCATGCATTTCTATGAGGCTGACATTAAACTGGTTCAGTAAAAAACGAAGCTCCTCCAAAGCTTCTGAATCAACCGGTGTCAAATCGGAAACGCCCCTGCAGTAAACAGCAAACAGTGAAGTTTGCCTGAGTGAAAACACACTCCTTACCTTATCTAAATCAACTGAAAGGGGATCGGTAAACCAGTAAAGGGCTGTTCCGGCATATTCCATAAAAGGCAAAACAACCGGAGAAGGGCCATTGTTTTAAAATTCGGAACAGGAGGGGTTATGATTTTTTCCTCCAGATAAGAATGTAACCGACTCCGAATATCAGCAACAGCGATATGACGAGATTCGATATAAGCAGAAAAAAATCCCCATCACCTAATTTCCCCTTTTTTGCCATCAACAGCCAGGCCGACAACAAGGTGCCACACAGCACTGAAATAAAAATAATTGTTGCACGGCGTCGGCTGGTCATAATCAATTGGTTTAATTCAGAAGTGTAAAAGTACATATATCATGCAAACCTGTCTGTATTATCCCAACATCAGATTACAGCCTCTTTGCTCACTGTTATCCGATCGCCCCGACATAATAAAATTGCCATCTGCAATTCTGCCCAGATCTTGTGTAGCCAGAAAAGCACAGGAGTGAATATTAGCGAGATCGATTACATGAATTAAGCCTTTTTCTGCCGTTGCGAAGGGATCGTGAACATCTCTGATGAGAACCCGCATCCAGGGCGGGGTGGAAAACAAACCACCACCTTTCGACCATGCCTGTGACAATAGTTCTGTCATCCCGTATTCTGAGTGAATAGCCTTTGTGTGAAATGCATTTTGAAGTACCTCATGCACTTCGGCACGAATCAATTCTTTTCTGGTTCCCTTCATTCCCCCGGTTTCAATTATGATTGCATCAGATAAATCAAACTCAAAATCAACAGCCAGATCAAGAAGGGCATAGGTAACGCCAATGAGGAATATTTTTTTTTCGGAATTCTTATGGGTGGTTAGAATTTGCTTTAGGGAGTTGGTCATATTCAAATAAAAACCGCTTTCGCTGTTTCGGCTTTCATTGATCAGCAACTGCATCATGTAAACAAGTGAAGAACCGCTCCGCTCAAGATAAGAGGGAAGCAACGCAAGAAAAATGTAATCCGCGGGATTGCCATACATCCTTTGAAAACCTTCCAAAATACTTTTATTATACAGTTCCGGATCTCTTACATAATGTTTCGACGGAGACCGGGCTGTAGTACCACTGCTTGTAAAAACCAGCTCGGGAACAGGAGTGCCATCGGTGACAATATGATTTCTGAATAATGTAACAGGAATACAAGGGATTTGCGTGTAATGGGAAATGCCGGAACCATTTTTCCCAAGAGCATTTATAAATTTTTTATAAGGGTCGACATGGTTTTTCTGATAATCAAACAGCGAAAGAGCGACAGCATTAAATGCCTTTTCATCACGTATGTTGAATATACGCTGTTTGAATGCATCCGTTAATTCTTTATCCATCTGTTTCTCAGGAAGTGTGCGGTATCAGATCCTGATTAAAATGTAATCCCCTGTTTTCGCGCCGGGCCGATGCTGCCTGAATAATAAGATAGGCCACTGCAACAAGATTGCGAAGTTCCATGAGCGAAACCGAAATTACAGTACGGTTATACAAATCCTCTGTCTCCCTGTAAATAATATTCAGCCGGTTGAGAGCACGTTGCAACCGGACGTCCGTTCGAACAATTCCCCCGTAATTACTCATCAGTTGCTGTACTTCATGGATGGTATTGGTAATGAGTGCCCGGTCTTCGGGAACCTTTGTATTGGATGCATCCCATGAAGGAATACCGGTGGCAAATGATATGGAGGGAGCAATGGAAGTGCTGTGGAGGAAGGCCCTGTGTGCATAAACGGCTGCTTCCAGCAGCGAATTGGAAGCTAGTCTGTTGGCTCCGTGAAGTCCGGTATGAGAACATTCACCGGCAGCATATAAATGTTTGATGGTTGTACAGCCGTTTTGATCCACATCAATGCCTCCGCAGGTATAATGAGCTGCAGGTACAACAGGGATGGGTGATAAACGAAAATCAATTCCAACCGACAAACATTTGTTATGAATGTTTGGAAAATGTTTAAGAAACCCTTCTGCATCACAACCCCGGCAGTCGAGCCAGACATAATCATCGCCTCGCTTTTTCATTTCGTTGTCGATAGCACGGGCAACAATGTCACGGGGTGCAAGAGAGCCTCTGCTGTCATAACGTTCCATGAAGGAACTGCCGTCAACGGTTTTTAAAACAGCGCCAAATCCTCTCACTGCTTCTGAAATAAGAAAACTCGGGCGCTCTCCGGGGTGATAGAGCGCTGTAGGATGAAACTGAATAAACTCCATCCCGGCTATTGCGCCTTTAGCACGATATACCATCGCTATACCGTCGCCGGTTGCAATTTTGGGGTTGGTGGTGTTGAGATAAACATTCCCGGCACCACCGGTTGCAAGCAAGGTGGTTTTGGCAAGTATTGTATCGATTTCACCCGTCCTTATATTTAAGGCATAAACACCATAACAGGTGATTGAATGGTCACCCTTACTTACTATTTCTCCCTTGTGATGTCTTGTAATAAGGTCAATTGCAAAATAATGCGAAACCAATTCAATGCCGGATGTAGCATGAACCATATCCAGCAGACTCCGTTCCATTTCAAAACCGGTGTTGTCTTTATGGTGAAGGATTCTGGATACCGAATGCCCTCCTTCGCGGGCCAGGTCATAGGTGCCTGAAGCGTTTGTGTCGAAACGAGTTCCCCACGAAATAATATCCCTGATCCTTGCCGGTCCTTCAGCAATAACCATTCTTACTACAGCTTCATCACACAAGCCGTCTCCTGCAATAAGCGTATCTTCAACATGCTGTTCGAATGAATCAGCCGGCCCCGTTACTGCCGCGATGCCACCCTGCGCATATTTGGTATTTGATTCATCTTCATCGCCTTTAGTAATAACCAGCACCTGTCCATGCCCGGAAGCATTAAGGGCATACGTCAGACCGGCAATGCCGGATCCGATTACCAGAAAATCCACCTGTTTTACGGCCATGAAACGTGATTGTGCAAGGTTGGGTGAAAAGGGGTACTTTTGCAGTATTAAGAGCGATCAAATTTAACCAATTGTAGCTATGCGACAACTTATCAGTGCCTTAATTATCGCTTTGGCAGCTATTGTTTTTGCTTTGCAAAACGCAAGCCCTGTAAACGTAAAATTCTTTGTCTGGGAAGTTACTGATGCCAGCCTGGCCCTTGTATTAATCACAACGCTTATCATAGGAATGGTTTCCGGCATGTTTTTTCTTATTCCGGGTATGATGAAACGAAATAAATCAATCGGCGAGTTGAAAAAACAGATCAGTAAACTTGAGAAATCAAAACCCGAAGAACCTGTTATAAAATCTTTTTAGAGAAACGTTTGTTCAATGAACATGGAACCAATCGAAACCACAACAAAAAAAATACCTGTCACGGTCTATGCCGAGTCAACTCCCAATCCGGCATCCATGAAATTTGTTTGCTCAATGATGCTTTTGCAGGAAGGGGTGGTGGAATATCATGCACCTGAAGAGGCCGGAGCCAGCCCTTTGGCGATGAATCTGTTTTCGTTTTCCGGAGTGAAAGGAGTTTTTATAAGCTCAAATTTTATTACCATAACAAAAGATAGCGAAACCGACTGGTACGAAGTGGTGAACATCCTCCGCGAATACATCCGGGGACATCTTATGAGCGGCGAAAAAGTCTTTGTCCGTAATCCGTTTGAATTGGATAATCAAAAGGCCGTCAATACACCTTCCGAAGCCGGAAATTCAACTGCTGATCCCACCGAAACAGAACAGCAAATTATTGCCATGCTTGATGAGTATGTTAAGCCGGCTGTTGAACAGGATGGCGGTGCAATTCATTTCAGGTCTTTCAGCAATGGTGTTGTTACGGTTGCTCTTAAAGGGGCCTGCAGCGGGTGTCCGTCTTCTACCCTGACCCTCAAATCAGGCATCGAAAACCTTCTCAAAAAAATGATCCCCGAAGTACAGGAGGTTATTGCCGAGGCAGAATGAGCCCTGTTGACCACATTTAAATGTGGCTGTTTCAGGCGACATTATCAGCCTCCGGCTTATTGAAACTCAATAGGAGTAAGTAATTTGGAGGTAAAGACTTTTTAACCGGCCTGATGCGTTTTCAGTGTTCGGGGAAGCGGCACCCGTCATATTTCCATTATATTTGTAATCAGATATTCGTTCACATCACATACTTATCTTTTACATTATTAAAAGAACCATGCATTTCACATTTATGCTTTCTCTGAACAAGTACAGACTTTCTTTGGTTACCCTTCTTACACTGTTACTTCCCCTTGCGGTTTCGGCACAGCAAAAGTGGAGCCTCCAGCAGTGTATTGATTATGCCATCAAAAACAATATCACCATCAAGCAGGGGACCATTACCTCCGAAAGATCTTCAATCGATTATAAACAAGCTAAACTTAATTTTTTGCCTGATGTAAATGCCTCGGCTTCGTATGCCTACAACTATGGCAGAACACTGGATCCTACAACTTACGAATTTACGACTAATGAAATCCAATCGGCAAACACCTCCCTCAATGGCAATCTCGTACTGTTTAACGGGCTTCAGCTGCAACATGCTTTAAAACAATCGAAGTATGAATACATGGCAGGTGTTGAAGATCTTAAGAAAGTACAAAATGATATATCATTAAATGTAACCTCCTACTACCTTCAGGTGCTGTACAATAAGGAAGCACTTAAACTTGCCATGGATCGTGTGGAGGCTGCACGTGAAACCCGTAACAGAACCAAGGCATTGGTTGATGCCGGATCGGTAGCGCAGGGTAACCTGCTCGACGATGAAGCAACGCTTGCAGCCGAAGAGTTAAATGTGGTTAATGCAGAAAACACCTTGAAATCTTCACTCATTGACCTGTCGCAGCTGCTTGAACTTAAATACGACGAAACATTTGATATAGAATCGCCGCCTACAGTGCTGCCGGATCAGTCGTCTGTTGCTCAAACACCCGATCAGATATTTAACTCGGCACTGGGAATTCTGCCAGAAATCCGATCAGGAGAGTACAGGATGAAAAGCGCTGAAAGCGGATTGTCAATTGCACGAGGAACAAGGTATCCCCGATTATCACTCTTTGGAAACTACGGCAGTTCGTTCAGTAATGCCAATGAAGAGATTGTTGGCAACCCAATCAGTCTCGGGTATTATCCGAACGGACAAATCACACAGGGTGGCGACGTTGTTCTTGCTCCTGCATTTCAATACAATACTACTGAAATCGGATTTTTAGATCAGCTGGATCAAAACCGTTCGCATGCATTTGGATTAAGTTTATCAATTCCGATTTTCAACAACTGGTCGGCGAATATGAATGTGCAAAGGGCTAAACTGAATATGGAAAGTTCTCGTTATTCGGATACCGATACGCGCAACAGACTTTATAAAAGTATTGTTCAGGCGCACAACGATGCATCGAGTGCCCTGAAAAGGTATACAGCTGCTGAAAAAAGCGCTGCCGCTAACGACGAAGCGTATTCATATGCGGGTAAAAGATACGAACTGGGAATGCTTAGTTCGGTTGATTACCTGATAGCAAGGAATAATAAGGCCCGTGCCGACTCGGAACTGATCCAGGCAAAATACCAGATGATGTTTTCTGTTAAGCTGCTCGACTTTTACCTCGGAAAACCTCTTGGGTTTTAGCCGGGATTATTGGTTTTCATTTTATTTTAAAAGTCCTGCAACCGCTTTCAGTAACAGTTTTGTTCAGAGGATTTGAATTTTTTAAGAAATCTATTCACTGCCGGTGTAATTGTTCCCATCCATTTCTTATTATCTTAGCACCGGCTAATCGATAGCATCATTCAATTATGGCAAAAAGCAAAAACCGCACCCGCAATATCCTTATAGCTGTTGGTGTTGTACTCGTTTTACTTGTTATCGCAAGAAAGTCCGGCATGTTAGGCAAGGAGGATAATATCAGGGTAACTGCCGAAAAAGTCAACAAAAAAACGATTGTTGAAACCGTTTCAGCCAGTGGTAAAGTTCAGCCTGAAGTGGAAGTTAAAATCAGCGCGGATGTATCCGGAGAAGTGGTGGATATTTTTGTGAAGGAGGGCGATTTGGTTAAAAAAGGGATGTTACTTGCAAAGATTAATCCTGAAATTTATAAATCGGCACTCGACCGTTCGGTAGCCGCGGTTAACACTTCAAAAGCCAATAACGAAAACGCCATTTCCCGATTACGACAAACTGAATCGCAGTTTGCGAAAGTGCAACTTGATTTTAACCGCAGTAAAAAGTTGTTTGAGGATAAAGTAATTTCGGCAGCCGATTTTGATGCAGCCAAATCAAATTATGAGGTGGCACGGCTTGAAGTGGAAGCGGCAAAGCAGAGTGTGTCTGCCTCTCAGTACGGAGTCAGAAGCGCTGAAGCTTCTTTGAAAGAGGCAAGTGAAAATCTCAATAAGGCAAGCATCTTTGCTCCGGTAAACGGTACCATTTCCAAATTGAGTGTTGAGAAAGGGGAGCGCGTGGTTGGTACCGAAATGATGGCCGGAACCGAAGTGATGCGGCTGGCCAATCTAAATGAAATGGAGGTGAGCGTTGATGTGAGCGAAAGCGATATTATCAGAGTGCACCTTGGCGACACAGCATCAATTGACATTGATGCTTATGTGAACCGGGTTTTCAAAGGAATTGTTACCGAAATCGCAAATTCAGCGACCTCCTCTGAAGCCATGACCACAGATCAGGTTACAAACTATGTTGTTAAAGTAAGGATATTGCATCAGTCGTATGCAGATCTGATACCGGAAGACCGTCCCGATTTCTCACCCTTTCGCCCCGGAATGTCGGCAACTGTTGAAATTCAAACCAGGAAAGTGTATGATGTGCTTTCTGTTCCCATTCAGGCTGTCACCACAAGGGATACGGTTGTGAAAAAATCCGACAAAGAGGTTGCACGCCGGGAAGAGGGACCCGATGCGGAAGAAAACAAAACCAAAACGACCATCGATCCGACCGTAATCAGCGAATGTGTTTTTGTTGTTAAAGACGAGGTGGTATCGTTGAGAAATGTCAAAACAGGAATTCAGGATAATCTCAATATTCAGATTATTGATGGTCTTAAAGAGGGTGAAGAAGTTGTCACAGGTCCCTATAATGCCGTTTCGCGTTTACTCAAAGCCGGCGACAAGGTTATGATAGTTCCCAAGGAAGAACTTTTTACCGGCAAAAAAGAGTAGTGAACTGATGTCGTGGATTTTGATTGTTGAAACGGCAACCGATTATTGCGGCGTTGCGCTTTCGCAAAACGGGACATGTATCACCACCCGCGAGTCAACTCAGCCACGATCGCATGCTGCTCTATTAACTGTTTTTATGAACGAATGCGTTCAGGAAGCGGGACTCACTTTTTCGGGGCTTGATGCCATTGCCGTGAGCAACGGACCGGGTTCATATACCGGCCTTCGGGTAGGATTAGCCGCAGCAAAAGGAGTGTGTTTTGCAGTCGATAAACCACTCATTACCGTCAGTACACTTGAGGCGATGGCAGCCGGACTTATTTTAGAACACGCTTCAAGCGGATCCCGCTGGTGGTGTCCAATGCTGGATGCGAGAAGGATGGAGGTTTATACGGCTGTTTACGACAATCAGCTTCAACCTGTTCTTGAACCCGTTGCCAAAATTATGGATGCCGATTCCTTTTCAGATATTATTAAAGATCAATATGTTACGTTTTTCGGCAATGGCATGGCCAAATGCAGGCCGTTGCTCGAACATTTTCCGGGAAGTTCGTTCGATGAAAGGGCAGGGGTTTCTCTCAAGGGACTGTCATACAGGTCATTACATTATTATAACCACTCAGTTTTTAGCGACTTAAACGCCGCAGGTCCGTTTTATTTAAAAGAATTTGCGGGTTCCAAACCGCCCCATTTGGCCGGTTAATATCGCTTTTCTGCCATACAGTTTGTCTGCTGAAAACCTTCCTTTTTTTACGAAAAAAGCACTGTTTGCCAATCTTTTTTGAACGTTAACCCTATTGTGGGCAGATTGTGCATAATATCAGTGTGATTGTATTGATTTTTTGTTATTTTTGATTTTAACCTGAACACCAACCTATAAAACGATGAAAAAGGTACTTTTTACTGTTGCACTTGCAGTGGGAATGCTGCAGGCAAAGGCGCAGTTGAATATTAGTACTGCCATGACTCCTACACAGCTTGTGCAAAATGTGCTGCTGGGTACGGGTGTTACTGTTTCCAATGTCACATACACCGGTGCGGCCGTATCGCGCGGGAGTTTTACCTGTGCAGGCGCCTGCAATCTGGGTGTTTCCTCCGGTATTTATTTGTCATCAGGTCAGATTAACTCACTGCCGAATGCGCCAGCCAGTATGCATCACTCTACCGATGTGGGCCAGCCGGGCGATGCCATGCTTAACGCGATTGTTGCTCCCAGGCTTACTCAGGATGCAGCGGTTCTCGAATTTGATTTCAGTGTAGCTGCCGATTCCGTGCAGTTCAGATATGTTTTTGGGTCCGAAGAATACAACGATTACGCAAATACCAACTTCAACGATGTGTTCGCCTTTTTTATCAGCGGTCCCGGGATTGTAGGAACACGAAATATCGCTCTGATTCCGGGTACCACCACACCGGTTTCTATCAACACAGTGAACAATGGCGGCCCGGTTGCCGGTGTTGCTACCGGTCCCTGTATGAATTGTGCTTATTACCATGACAACGTTGGAGGGGCAAGTGTTTTTATGGATGGATTCACAACTGTTCTAACCGCGAAGTCTGCCGTACAACCATGCCAGACCTATCATATCAAACTTGCAGTTGCTGATGTATCCGACGGCATTTTTGACAGTGGTGTTTTTCTTGAAGCGAATAGCTTCAGTGCACTGGGCCAGATTGCATTATTTGCAAATGGAGTTGCACAACAAAATGCAGCTACCGTGTACGCATGTCCCGGCGACAGCATTCAACTTTGTCTCAACCCGGCTCAGAATTACAGCTGGACAACAGGTGCTACTTCTCAATGCATCTGGGTATCACAACAAAATGTAATTCCAAGCCATCAGTATTCCGGTTATGTATTTGGGCCACCATCGTGTTTTGCATTTACCACTACTGTTAATGTGCAGTGGGTTCCTCCCAGTGCCACCATCACCCCTTCAGGCCCTACTTCCTTGTGTCCGGGCAGTACCGTTACGCTCACTGCCAATTCAGGAAATTCATATTTGTGGAGCAATGGTGCTACCAGTCAAAGCATAACGGTTGGTGTGAGCGGTAACTACACGGTTACCGTAACCAATGGTGTAAACTGCTCAGCTGTTTCAACGCCCGTGCAAGTCACGGTTGGTAGTGCTGCCGCATCCATCAGCGGTGTGTTGAGTATTTGCAATGGGGCGGCTACCACACTTACTGCAAATGCAGGCAGTACCTATTTGTGGAGCGATGGATCGACTACGCAAAGTATCAATGTTAGTACTTCGGGAACTTACTCGGTAACCGTTACACAAGCCGGTGGATGTACAGCCACTGCGTCAGCCAATGTCGCAGTAAATCTGAATCCGGTACCGGCCATTTCCGGAACACTCAATTTCTGTTCAGGTGCATCAACAACCCTCAATGCAGGCGCCGGATACAATACATACAGCTGGAATACCGGAGCAATTACACAAAATATTTCTGTGACAACTGCCGGGTCCTATACCGTAACAGTTACATCAGCATCGGGATGCAGTGGTTCAACAGCTGCAGCAGTTGTGATGAATGCATTGCCGGTACCTGCTGTTACAGGTAACCTGAGTATTTGTCAGGGTGCATCGAGTACCTTGAATGGAGGTGCAGGATTTTCATCCTATTCCTGGAACACCGGTGCCACTACTCAAACGATTTCAGCATCTGCTGCAGGCAGTTACACGGTTACCGTTACCAATGCTGCGGGATGTTCGGGTTCCGCTGCCGCTTTACTCACAGTGAATGCACTTCCCGTTCCGAATATTACAGGAACATTCGCATTCTGTCAGGGAGCGAGTACCACACTTAATGCTTCTCCCGGATATTCGGGATATTTATGGAATACAGGCAGCACTGCTTCATCAATTTCAATTTCCTCTGCAAATACTTTCACTGTAACTGTTACGGATGCAAACGGATGTACCGGAAGTGCCTCACAACTTTCGACAGTTAATCCGAATCCCAACCCTGCCATTTCAGGTAATTTGTCGTTCTGTTCCGGTGCTTCAACCTTGTTGAATGCCGGGGCCGGTTACAGTTCCTACAACTGGAGTTCAGGCGCCTCTACGCAAAATATTTCCGTATCAGCGCCGGGCAATTATACGGTTACCGTTACTAACGGATTCGGCTGCCAGGGGACTACCAACATTGGTGTGGTAATGAATCCGCTGCCAGCACCGGCTATCACAGGAACTTTGAGCATCTGTCAGGGTGCATCATCAACACTGAATGCCGGAGCCGGATTTTCATCCTATACCTGGAACACCGGGGCGACAACTCAAACCATCTCTGCATCTGCTCAAGGCACATATACGGTAACCGTTACCAGTTTAGCGGGCTGTTCAAATGCAACAAGTGCCGCGCTTACTGTTAATGCGCTGCCTGTGCCGGCAATAACAGGTACATTCGCCGTTTGTCAGGGAACATCTGCAACACTCAATGCTTCGCCCGGATACACCGGTTACCAATGGAGTAACGGCAGCACGGCTGCAACCATAAGTGTGCCCACAGCAGCAACTTTTACTGTTACTGTTACCGATGCTAATGGCTGTACCGGATCTGCATCGCAGTTAGTTACTGTTAATCCGAATCCGGTTCCTGCTATCTCAGGAACACTCTCATTTTGTTCAGGTTCTTCCACATCCATAAGCGCCGATCCGGGTTATGCCTCTTATGCATGGAATACAGGTGCAACTACACAATCACTTTCTGTAGTTGCCGGCGGAACCTATACCGTTACCGTTCAAAGCGCTGCCGGATGCAGCGGCACTGTTGCAGCAGCAGTGGTTATGAATCCGCTTCCCTCACCGGCTGTTACCGGTACCATGAGTATCTGTCAGGGAGCCTCCTCCACGCTTAACGGGGGAGCAGGATTTAGCTCTTACGTCTGGAACACCGGCGCTACCACTCAAACCATTTCAACAGGCGTTGGCGGACCCTACACTGTAACAGTTACAAACGCTTTTGGCTGCAGCGGAACTGCAGGCGCAACACTCACTGTCAACGCACTTCCTGTTCCGGTGATTACCGGAGTCTTCGCATTTTGTCAGGGCAGCAGCACAACGCTCAATGCCGGTTCGGGATACAGTACCTACTCATGGAATACGGGTTCAACGGCTTCAGCAATTACCGTTTCATCGGGTAACACATATACAGTCACCGTTACCGATGCCAACGGATGCGTCGGATCCGGTTCACAGCTTGTAACGGCAAACGCCAACCCGGTTCCAGCTGTTACCGGAAATACGGTATTTTGCCAGGGTCTCAGCAGTGTCATGGATGCCGGATCGGGTTATAGCGGATATTTATGGAGTAACGGACAGTCAACACAAACCATCAGTGTTTCCGCTTCGGGTCCGTATACCGTTACCGTTACCGATGTTAACGGATGTTCCGGTACTGCCGCGGTAAATATTACGGTTAATCCCAACCCGGTTCCGTCCATAACAGGAACAATGGCTTTTTGCCAGGGCGATAACAGTAATCTGAATGCCGGAGCAGGGTATTCTTCTTATAACTGGAGCAACGGTTCCACAACACAGCAAATTAATGTGACAGCTGGCGGCACATATACAGTAACCGTTAGCAATGCATTTGGTTGTACTGCCAACACCAATGCGGTGGTTGTTGTTAACGCGCTTCCGGTGCCGTCCATTACCGGCCCTTCCGATATTTGCATAGGCAGCACAGCTAACTATGATGCCGGATCAGGATTTGCCGGCTATTTGTGGAGTAATGGTTCAACACTTCAGACAATCAGCACATCTACTGCCGGCACCTATTCGGTAACGGTAACTTCGGCTGCCGGTTGCACAGGCAGCACTTCTGCTTCACTCACTGTAAATCCATTGCCTGTCCCAACCATAACCGGAGTTACAGCTGTTTGTCAGGGCGTGAACTCCCTCTTTGATGCCGGATCCGGTTTCAGCCAGTATTCCTGGAATACCGGTGCAACCACACAGACCATTTCTCCCGGAGTTGCAGGAGTATATACTGTTGTTGTTACCGATGCCAACGGTTGTTCCAATTCAACTTCACTCGCTCTTACTGTAAATGCACTGCCCGTTCCGTCCATTTCAGGTACAACCGCATTCTGTCAGGGCGACAACAGCGATCTTACCGCCACTTCCGGATTCACCGGTTACTTGTGGAGTACCGGAACCACATCTTCTATTATCAATGTAACTGCATCAGGCGCTTATTCGGTTACTGTTACCGATGGCAACGGCTGCTCAGGCACTACCTCGGTGCAAATAACAGTAAATGCCTTGCCGGTACCTGTAATTTCAGGTAACGCAACAGTGTGCGATGGTACCGGTTCGGTATTTGATGCCGGCTCTGGATATGCCACCTATTTGTGGTCCGACGGCAGTTCGGGACAAACTCTTCCTGTAGCAGTTGCAGGCAGTTATTCGGTCACCGTTACCGACCTCAACGGTTGTACCGGTTATGCCTCTCAAACACTAACCGTGAATCCGCTGCCATCAGCATCCATCAGTGGTGATGCTGAAATTTGTGCCGGAACAAATACAACCTTAACGTTTAACTTTAACGGTACTGCGCCATTTACTTACTCTTATTACAATGGTGCATCGGGAATCACACCCGGTCCCGTGTCGTCTTCAAGCACAACGGTTTCAGTTTCACCTTCGCTTACCACTACCTATTCTCTTTTAACTATTTCGGATGCCAATTGTCCCGGAACAGTGAGCGGTTCAGCCTTAGTCCAGGTAAATGCATTGCCTCAGCCGGTTATTTCCGGAGACCTCTCAATATGTGATGGGGAATCCAGCGAACTCTCCGCAACACCGGGATTTGTTTCATACAATTGGTCAAACGGAGCATCGGCGCCTTCTCAGGTTACCGGAACCGGTGGCGTATATACGGTATCCGTTATCGACAACAATGGTTGCGAGGGGACTTCACCGGCTGTTACGCTGGCCGTTCATATGGTACCGGTGGTGAGCTTTACCAACGACACCAGTATTACCTGTGAAGTACCTGCTGTAAACTTCCACAACACTTCACAATACGATCCGGGTTCCTATTTTGCGTGGACTTTCGGTGATGGTGGTTTAAGTACCGATAATAACCCGGCTCACCTGTATCAGAATCCCGGTAACTACAACGTATCACTGAGCATCACCACTCCGTATGGCTGTTCGTCATCGGTTGTGAATCCGGTCAGTGTTGTATTCTTCCCCTTCCCTGTAGCCGACTTTATTACTTCGGCGGGCGCGGTAAATGTATTTAACGGTAAAATGCAATTTGTCGACCGCTCAAGTTATGCAGTCAGCTGGCTATGGGAATTTGGTGATGGCGGTACCGCTACTACTCAAAATGCTTCGCATTATTTTAACGAAGTCGGCGATTTCAAGGTAAGACTTACCATCTGGAATATTGCCGGATGCGAAGATATACATGAAGAAGTTATTACGGTTAATCCATTCTACATTCCCAACGCCTTCACTCCTAACGGTGATGGTATAAACGATGAGTTCTTCCAATCGGCATTGCCATACGACATGGATGTTCAGTCGTTCGATATGGTAATATTTAACAGATGGGGACAACAGGTGTTCAGCGGCTCCAGCGTCAAAGAAACCTGGAAAGGATTAAATGAAAACGGCACCAAAGCCCCTGAAGGAACCTATGCTTATAAAATAAAGGTTGTAACCAAAGGCGGAAAAGAGCATGTGTTTACCGGCCAGGTAAATCTCGTCAGGTAATCCGGTTCAAAGGGAGTGGTTTAATTTAAGGTAGTTGATTATTAAATCAGTTGCTCCTCTGTTGCCGGCAATGTAATTCAAATTAATTTCTTTGATTTTAGTCAGCCGGTCTTCATTATGAGATAAATCGGTAACCAATTCATTTAATTCCTTATAGGACTTGAATGTGAATGCACTTTTCCACCGTATCAGATCATTTGCTTCTCTGAATTTTTTGTAAACCGGGCCAAAAAGAACCGGAGGACCAAACACAACAGCCTCCAATATATTATGGATGCCTTTGCCGAAACCACCTCCTATATATGCTATGTCAGCGTATTTGTATAAAGCCGACAACATCCCGATTCGGTCAATTATCAGAACCGGTACATCAGATTTTTGATCCCATTGCGAGTATCTGACAGCACCCGAAAAAAGTGAAACGGTATTTTTAATGGACTGTTCACTGACCTCATGCGGAACAATAACAAACCGGAAGTCGCTTTTATGAGCTGCATAAAGCTTAGCCAGATACTGTTCGTCGGCAGGCCAGGTGCTTCCCGCGATAAACATTTTGCCGGTTCCCCTGAGTTGTTCTATTTCGGGAAATGAAGGAGCTTTCAAACTGTTTTCGAAGACCCTGTCGAACCTGGTGTCGCCGGTAACCGTAACTTGTGGAATCGAATTGTTGTAAAGCAATTCGAGTGATGATTGATTCTGAACAAAGAAATGCGTTACCCTTCTTAAAATAGCATTAAAAAAATACCCATACCATTTAAAATACAATTGCGATTGTCTGAAAACAGATGAGATAAAGTAAACAGGTATTTTGAATTGTTTGCAATACTTTATATAATAATACCAGATATCGTATTTCACAAAGAATACCATTTCAGGAGCAGTAATTGTGAGAAATTTTTTTGAACTTACCGGACCGTCGAGAGGCAGATAAAACACATAATCGGCCAACGGTTCGTTTTGCCTGATGGT
>DASUFP010000002.1:0-3532 GCA_036274495.1 Bacteroidia bacterium | reverse complement strand
AATGTTGCCATTCGTGTAAAAGATGAGGGGATGGGAATACCCGAAGAGGACCAGCAGCATTTGTTCAGTAAATTTTTCAGAGCCAAAAATGTTACCAACATTCAAGGCACAGGGCTGGGGCTGAACATTGTAAAAAGATATATGGAGTTGTTGGGCGGAACGATTACTTTCGTAAGTACGCATAAAGTGGGAACAACCTTTATAATTGAAATACCGCTAAAGGAAGAATAATGAAAACTGTGTTGCTCATCGAAGACGACGCGGCAATCCGCGAAAATACCTGTGAGCTACTTGAACTTAAAGGGTTTCAGGTGATTTCCGCTGTCAATGGCAAAGAAGGACTTGCATTGGCAGAAGAAAACAAACCTGATATTATTCTCTGCGATATCATGATGCCTGAGGCAGACGGTTACCAGGTGTTTACAGAATTAAAAAATAATAACGAGACATCATCGATTCCATTTATCTTTCTTACCGCCAGTGTTGAAAAAAAGGAAGTAGAAAAGGCGTTCGGCATGGGTGTCCATGGATACATTCGAAAACCTTTTGACACTGATGAATTATTTAATGCTATTGAAAACTGTCTGAATAAAAAATAAATCTACCCGTCTGCATCTATTCCCATAGTCTTTGCTCACCCAATTTTCAAATGCTCCGGTCAATTTCAACCATCCTTCAAATCTCCAGGGTTAAGCCGCCGGCAACATCAGGTAAATATACCTGGCTGGGCATGCTGTAAAGCTGCGGCGCTTCGAGAATCAAACGACTTTTCCACAAGACTGGCTATGATGATATTGATGAAATACATCAGGGTAATGGCCGGTAAGGAGGTGGATGCGCGCGATGTTTTGTTCCTGAAAATGAGAATGCCCGTAGCGACGAGCCCATTACAGCGAAGGCCAATAAAAAAATCAACTCAGAGAAAGTAACGCTGCCATCATGATCAGAAGAAAAATTATTTAGAGTTTAAAGTTTATTCGATCTCTGGCTTCAGATTCGCCATCCCGAAAGACCGTAACAGTGAATTGAGTTTCATAAAAATCAAGAACATGATAAACGTCAATATAGCAGTTTGATATTAATCAGCTAAGAATATTTTTTTTTTAGAGAACTTCCACTACAAGAAGCCGAGTCCACTAAACAAAACGCCTATGAAAAAGCTAAATATACTTAGTGAATTGCTAGTGGTGTGTTCCATTGGCCTGTTAGTAATGCGGTGTTAGCATGAGGATCAGGAAGTAATCCCCGTAGTGGGCCCTGATCCCATTGTGCGCGGAAACGAAGAATTGAATTGTACAAATTGCACTCCCGAAAATTTTGATGCGAATAATGTGGCGGCGGGTGTATGGTATTTCGATAAGGCGCATGGCAATGTGACTTGGGAGACTCCTTACCGTGTATTAGGTTCTCCCTTGACCGGTCGGTTTGACTATTTTTATCTAACAAGCCTCACCTTTAGTGAGCAAAACCCCAGCTCTTTTGCATTTGAAGGAGGTGTGAGACTTAACACCGTAAACACGGGTGAACCAGGTCGTGATGATGGATGCCTTTTAACAACTTATGGTACCGATGCAGCTAAAACTACGGAACCGGAGAATATTGCTTCGCTCGTTTCAGTGCCCGGAAGCGGGAGATACAGCACGACGGATGCAGGGTACTTAGTGGATGCAGATCTGACATTTCTTGGGGTTACTAAAACAGTAGTTGTAAAACTCATGTATTACAAGCAAACCGATCAAGGTACCTATGATATGGCGGGACTGTCTGCAGAATTTACAATGCTTGCAAAAACTGATTTTGGTGTTGTTTCCAGCAATATTGACGATAAAGTTTTGATTAAGGTCAATGCCAACCTGAAAAACAAAAAGTCATGAAAAGAATACTAAAGTCAAAAATCCTGCTGATAATAATAGTTGTACTGCTAAGTAGCTGTTACTATGATGAAGTAGTTGTGTTTGAAGGGTTGCCGGAAAATGTAAGCCTTAAGAACGATGTGCAAATAATTTTTAACCGGGACTGTAACTCCTCGGGTTGTCATGATGCGCAGGGAACTCATGAACCGAGTCTTGTACCCGAAAATTCATATAATTCCCTGACTCAAGGTTATGTCAATACAGTTGAACCGGAGAAAAGCAAGCTTTATGTGGCCGTCGATGTTGGCGGAATGCCGGAAGGACGAACTCCACTCAGCGAGAATGACAAAAAAATAATTTTGGCATGGATTACAGAGGGTGCTAAGAACAATTAACAGCAACAGGTATGAGAAATTTCAAACTATTATACAGATGTATCTTCCTTATTACGGCAATGTCAGGATTTTTTCTTGTAACGGTTCCTACATTTGCTCAGCAGGAAGATTCAGTAGCAACAGCGTTGGAGGAAGGTAATAAGCCCGTTCGTCAACCATTTGAAAGCACCTGGCTAATTGACAATCAAACAACAGTAGTTCCGCGAAAAGGAACATTGGAGTTTATGATACAGCATCGATTTGGTACTATCTATAATGGTATTAAGGATATGTATGGTTTGTATGGTTCGGGCGCCAACATAAGACTTGGACTTAATTATACTTTGTTTGAAAACCTTGGCTTTGGCTCATTGAAAGGAGATCTTTCGATCGGTTTTGGATCAACAAAAAATGGGATGATCCAGGATTTCAATCTCAAGTACGGATTTCTGCAGCAGACGCGTTCGGGTCGCGTGCCTGTAAGTATTACCTACTACGGAAATGTAGCGATAGAGACGCAATACAAGACAGAAGATCTGCCAAACGGCAATGGGTCGGATCGCCTTTCCTACTTCAATCAAATTATTATTTCAAGAAGATTTAGTCCGGCTTTATCGGTTCAGGTAGCACCCAGCATTTCGCATTACAATGTGGTAGAGCCTACGATGAATAATGATCATATAGCTGTGGCCGTAGGAGGCAGGTATAAGTTTTCACCACAATCGGCCATCCTGATAAATTATGATCAACCCATCACGGAACACCAGGACGGTAACCCTCAATTTAATGTAAGCGCAGGCATCGAAATAGCGACAAGCGCACATGCCTTTCAAGTGTTCATTTCCAATTATCCATACATCGTTCAGCAAAAGAATAATATGTTCAATCAACCTAATTCTGCACATGAATGGTACCAGGACTTATTTATTGGTTTTAATATCACAAGACTGTGGAGTTTTTAAAAATTACCAGTATGTACTTGACACGAAAAGGCTTTTTATGGATGGGAGGGTTACTAACCTGTGTGCTTGCATCTTTACATTGGCGGGTATTCACCAAATCGGAAAAAAGGGAGACGTTTAAATTTCTAACACATGATGGAAAATTAGTTGAGGTGGATGGTAAGTACGTGCCGAAGAAAAAGATAACAGCCAGTAAACAACAATTGGTTTCCTGGATATGGAAAGAGCAAAAGCTTTAAAACAAATTTCAAAATGATTAACCGAATGCATCAATGAATACGTCCAGAAGGAGTTTTTTCAAAAAAGTACTGGCTGTTGATGAGAGCCCATTTGGTTCACTTCT
>DASUFP010000001.1:0-20963 GCA_036274495.1 Bacteroidia bacterium | reverse complement strand
GGGCCTAACGGACTTATTGTCAAAGCCAGGACTCCGGGTCAGATGAACCTGGTTGAATCTTCATTTAAAAGCGATATTGTTTTTGCTATCGGGCCGGCAGGCACCGGAAAAACCTATACTGCTGTTGCCCTTGCCGTACGAGCCCTCAGAAATAAGGAGGTCAGGAGAATAATTCTGACCCGTCCGGCCGTTGAAGCAGGAGAAAATCTCGGCTTTCTTCCCGGCGATCTGAAAGAAAAAATTGACCCTTATCTGAGACCTTTATACGATGCCCTGTTTGACATGATACCGGGTGAAAAGTTACGCTCCTTTCTCGAAAACAGCATTATCGAAGTGGCTCCGCTTGCATTTATGCGCGGAAGGACACTGGACAATGCCTATGTGATTTTGGATGAGGCCCAAAATGCGACGAGAAGCCAGTTGAAGATGTTTTTAACGCGGATGGGCCCAAGTGCAAAATTTATCCTAACCGGTGATGTTACACAGGTTGATTTGCCGAAAAATCAACCATCGGGACTTATACAGGGACTCGAACTGCTAAAAGGCGTAAAAGGAATCGGTTTTGTTTTTCTGGACTCACGAGATGTTGTGCGTCACAAACTTGTTAAGGATATAATTGAAGCTTACGAACAGGGCGAAAAAAACGGCAAGGAATAAAGCCCGATGCTTCTTGATTGCTTAGTGCAGACTTACAAGTTTGTAATTTACAACTGAACTGCCGCTTACCATCCTGAGAAAGTAGGTGCCTGCTTCCAATCCGTCAACCCGATGTTCATGCAACCCCGCCGACTCCATGCTGTTGGTTATTTCCTTTACGAGAGAACCTTTCAGGTCATAGACCCTGATTGAAACCATCGAATTTTTCTTCAGCATATACTTCACTGATGCAGCTGCAACAAATGGATTGGGTTGTATGGTGAGATTGTCAAACGTAACTTCCTGCAACCCGACTGAACTGTTTATGGTTACCTGCTGTGCAATGGTGGCGGTACAGGTTCCGTTATACAACTGGAGCGTCACAGTGTACGTACCCGGCGCAGCATAGGTGTGTGAAGTATTGCTCACGTTAGATGAATCGCCGTCACCAAAATAATACATGTATGAGGTAACACCGGGAACAAGTGAATTGAACGAAGCTGTGAATCCATTAACTGTTGCATTGAAAGTAGGATTCACCGGACCTGTTCCCTGTTGCGTTAAGGTAACCGGAACAGCCGCCCAGTTATTATTGTCATTGGTCTCCAGGAAATTATTCAACGGGTCTGTTTCAGAAACAATGTAATAGTCACCATTGCATATTCCCGGAAAATCTATCTGCTGACCGCTCAGACCTTGTCCATAAATATCGAGACTTCCCACATAAATACCCTGTTCGTTACCGCAACCGGTAACCGATCCCAGCCCGTTGTTGGGGAGATCCTGACTTAACACCGTATTGCCAAGTGTATCGAGACAGAAACCGGGGCTGCCCGAACAGTTTCCCAGGTTAATAAGACAGAAACTGATTTTTGCTCCGTCACCAATGATGGGCCAATGGGTTGGAATCGGATCTGCCGTGGCTATGCGAAGTGTGTAAATTGCCCAGTCATCGACATGCATATGCAAGTGTGTGGGATGATAGGTCATAGTACCTGCAGGGTGATCCCAATAGGACATCACCTGTCCGTTTTTGTGGTAAATGCGCTGGGTAATTAATTGTTTGGGATAACTTCCGTCAGGACATTGTGGTGTATTGCATCCAACCACCTGGGTATCGCAATAGCAAACATTTATACCCCGAATTTCAAGCGGACCATAGCCAATGTTTGGTGTGGCATTGGAGACTGTCATGTACCCGGGATATTCTGTATGTTCCTGCTGAATAATCATGGCCGAGGCGGTCATGTCAGGAAGCAGGTCGCAGTCGGTAATGGTCGTATCGGGACAGGAGCAAGCTGAAGCATTTGTTGTGCTGCATATTCCGGGTGGCAGTCCCGGATCGGGAGGAGGGTTGTTGCCAAAGGTGATTGTTGCAAAATTAAAATGACCCGAATCGGCCGGCACTTCATCAATAATACATAACTGCCAGGTACCGTTAGGATCCATTCCGTTATTAAATGCATTGATGGAATATTCAGGAATCCAGTTTCCTGAGAAAGGAGGTGCACCAAACATGATCCACCCGTCAACACCGTTTTCAGAAAAACAGGTGAAGGTATAATTATCGCCGCCACCGCCATTGTGATTCGACAATACTACAACAGTATTGTCCGGAGCACGCAACGAAATTTTAAGATCCGAATCGTAGGTATGAGTCAGATCGATACACGTTAAAGTAATTCCAAAAGATGTGTCGATTACCGACGGCAGTCCCGAAACCACAATGTCGTAGCAGACCTCTGTATTATTATCGGGAATAGGTCCTCCTCCGGCTGTGATAAACGATTGTGCTGAGACCAAAAAAGGAGCTGCTGTTATAAAAATAACAGCCAATGCTTTATTTAACATTTGAGTAGAAATTAGGTGCCGTATGCCGGCGGATGAAACAGCATCAGATTTTCTGGACATTAACTGCTGCGGGACCTCTGTCGCTGGTGCCTTCCTCAAACGTAACCCTGTCGTTTTCTTCCAGATTACGTTTATCTACTATACCGGTGGCATGAACGAAGATCTCTTTGTCAGAATCATCAATTTTGATAAATCCGAAACCCTTTTTACGGTTGTAAAACTTTACGGTTCCTGTAGGCATTGGATGCTGTTATTGAGTTAAACTTAGGTTTTTGCAATCATAAAATTATAAAAAAATCAATTACTCCGTCATTCCGGTACAATTTAAGTAATTCGGCAGTTGACGATTGCCCTCCCCACCTTATTATGGAGCGGGCCCTTATTTCTGCCTGTTTGCAAAAAAATGTACATTAGCACCGCACTCAAAACAACAAAAAACAAGTTTATGGCAGATTCTTCAAACTCTACCCAGGGCCACCCTAAGGGACTTTACCTCCTCTTTTTCACAGAAATGTGGGAACGATTCAGTTACTACGGGATGCGGGCTATTTTTATCTTATTTATGACCAAAGCCCTGTTTATGACAGATGCCGACTCTTCCAATATCTACGGGAGTTTTACCGGCCTGGTATACCTCACCCCTCTTTTGGGAGGATATATTTCAGATAAATTCTGGGGCAACCGGAGAAGCATTCTGGTTGGGGGAATCATGATGGCAATTGGACAGTTTATGTTGTTTCTCAGCGGAAATGCGGTCACAGAAGGTATACAGAGCGCATTCAGCATTTCAATGATGTGGGGCGGTCTGACCTTTCTGATTATCGGAAACGGTTTTTTCAAACCCAATATCTCCACCATGGTGGGTCAGCTGTATCCTAAAAACGACTCCCGCATCGACGGGGCTTTCACCATCTTTTATATGGGTATTAACCTGGGCGCCTTTTTCTCTCCTCTTATTTGCGGAGGGCTGGGCGATACCGGAAGCATTTTTGACTTTAAATATGGCTTTTTGGCGGCAGCTATAGGCATGGTTATCAGCACTATATCATTTGAAATTTTAAAAAACAAACACCTGAAAGACCCTGACGGGCAACCGCTTGGTATGCCAAAACAAAAAATGGGGCTCTCTACTTACGGGGTTATCATCGGGTCTGTTCTCCTTATCTATTCCCTCATGAATTTCAGTTCGATTGTGGAGTGGATTTTTGGAGCCGCTGCCATCGCAACGGAAGGATCACTGGCTAACACCGTAGCTAACCTGGATCTGATCGCCTACCTCATTTATCTTTCAATGGTGGCTATGCCGATTATTATTCTGAGCGATAAGTCGCTTACCAAAGACGAGAAAGAACGTATCTATGTAATCTTCATTCTTGCCTTTTTTGTGGTCTTTTTCTGGGCCTGTTTCGAACAGGCAGGTGCCTCGCTTACCCTGTTCGCCGATCAACAGGTCGACCGGTCTGTCGAAATTAATGTGAACCGGTATGTAATCATGATCTTCGCCATGGGGATAGTTTATTTCCTTTCGAAAGCATTGGGATGGTTCTTCGACTGGACTAAAAAAACCATTGGAACGGTTCAGATAGTCGGCATTTTAGTTTTGGCTGCATTAACGGTAATGGGAACAATTACCGATTATCACAAAAGTGAATTCCCGGCCTCCTGGTTTCAAAGTATCAACCCGCTGGCGATTATTGTCCTTGCACCGGTGTTTACTATGCTATGGGGACGTCTTGCAAAGATGAATATGGAGCCCTCTTCACCCTTAAAAATGACCCTGGGACTTGCACTGGTGGCATTGGGATATGTGATTATTGCCTATGCTGTTCACGGTGTTGATTCTACAACTAAAATTGCAATGTTCTGGTTGTTTGCTCTGTATATTGTTCATACAATGGGTGAATTGTGTCTCTCTCCAATCGGACTCAGTATGGTAAGTAAGCTGGCGCCTTTACGATTGTCGTCATTATTGATGGGCACCTGGTTTCTGGCTAATGCGGCGGCTAACAAATTTGCAGGCACACTTAGCGCCCTTATTCCTCCCGGAGCAGGAGAAGGGGGCGAAACAGCAGCAGCCGTTCATATTCCAAGCATACTTGGGATTGAAATTTCGAATTTGTTTATTTTCTTCTGTGTCTTTATTGTGTTGAGTGGTTCAGCGGCATTACTTCTTTTAGTGCTTTACAAGCGGCTCATAAAAATGATGCATGGTGTAAATTAAAAACAAATCATGTTATACTGACAGCAGAGACTAACCGGACTTTAACATTCGGTTAGTCTTTTTTATTCAGCAAAGCTTTAAGAAATGGATAAGAAGACAATCAAAGAATTCAAACCATACATTTCAGGTACCGATTCGGTAGCTGAATTCACATTGAAGTCGATTCTGCTTGGCGCCACATTCGGAATTATTTTCGGGGCAGCAACTGTTTATCTGGCGTTAAGAGCCGGGCTCACCGTTTCGGCTTCCATACCAATTTCGGTATTGGCCATTTCACTCGGCAGGAAATTTTTTAAAACAACCATACTTGAAAACAACATCATTCAAACCACCGGCTCAGCAGGTGAGTCGATTGCCGCCGGTGTTGTTTTTACCCTTCCGGGATTTTTGTTTTTGTCGGCTAACGAAGCCGGCACATCTGTAGGCGAACATTTTTTTAGTTACTGGACCATTTTTTCACTTGCTGTTTTAGGAGGAGTTCTCGGAACACTTATGATGATACCCCTCAGACGTTCACTCATCGTTAAGGAACATGAATCGCTGCCTTACCCTGAAGGAACAGCCTGTGCATCGGTTCTTATTGCAGGCGATAAGGGAGGCGATTTTGCAAAGACCGCCTACCAGGGACTGGGTTTTGCATTGGTGTATGCACTGTTGCAGAAAGTACTGCATGTAATAGCCGAAACTCCGGCATGGATGACCCGTCAGACCAATAAATATTTTCCATCGGCAACTATTAACGGTGAAATTACTCCTGAGTATTTGGGTGTCGGATATATCATAGGACCCAAAATTGCCGGCGTGCTGGTGGCCGGCGGGGTTCTCGGCTGGCTCGGATTGATACCCTTGCTTGCTACGTTGGTTCCTCCCGACACCATAGCACTGCAACTGGTAAAACTGGGTTACCTGAGTAATATCCTTACACACGGAGGTCCCGGAAACTGGGATCCGCAGTTGCATGTGTTTGACAATACAGCAACCGCAGTTTACAGGGCTTATGTCCGTCAAATAGGTGCCGGCGCGGTTGCCGCCGGCGGATTTATCACTTTAATAAAGACACTTCCTACAATCGTCTCCTCTTTTCGTGACAGCCTTGGTTCGATGAAAGAAAAGAACAACAACCAAACAGTTGTACGCACCGACAACGACCTTCCGTTTAAAACTGTAATTGCAGGAAGTATTGTTCTGGTTGTACTTATGGCATTGCTTCCTCAGATTCCCGGTGATAACATTTTTAATAAAATTCTTATAGGGGTGCTTGTTGTTGTATTCGGCTTTTTCTTTGTCACCGTTTCCAGCAGAATCGTTGGTGTTATCGGGGCTTCATCAAACCCTATTTCCGGAATGACAATAGCAACACTGATGGGAACTTCTCTCATTTTTATTGCTGTAGGATGGACAGGTAAAATTTTTGAGCCAATGGCGCTGGTTGTAGGTAGTATGATTTGTATTGCAGCTGCCAATGCCGGTGCCACCTCACAGGACCTGAAAACGGGATATATCGTGGGAGCAACCCCAAAATATCAGCAACTGGCACTATTCATTGGAGCAATTGTCTCCTCGCTTGTAATTGGTGTTACGGTCCACATACTTGATCAGCCGACAAAAGAAATGGCTCAGCAAGGAATCATGCATGCTATTGGGAGCGATAAGTATCCTGCACCACAGGGTACACTTATGGCTACCTTGATTAAAGGACTCCTTTCTTTCAACCTCGACTGGCAGTTTGTTCTCGTAGGGGTTTTTATTGCTGTTACAGTGGAACTCTGCGGAGTTAAATCGTTATCCTTTGCAGTAGGCGCCTACCTGCCATTATCCACAACTCTTCCGATATTTGCAGGAGGCGTAATGAAAGGCATCGCTGACTGGCAGTCCAGAAAGAAAAAAAGAGCTGTTGAAGATGCCGAATTAGGAAAAGGAAGTTTATTTGCTACCGGACTTGTGGCCGGCGGGGCCCTTGCAGGTGTAATTGTAGCCTTATTGTCAGTAAATGAATCGGTTGCAAATTGGCTGAACGGGGTAAACCTGGAACCTGCCCTGCATAGTATGTTAGGAGAAACAGGTTATCAATTGCTGGGAACAGGGTTTTTCTGTTTACTGGCATTAGCTTTGTACCGGGTAGCCACCCGAAATGAAAAGTAACAAAACCGGCACTGATCCGTTATCAGTAAACTTATATGAAAATGAAACGCACCCTTCTCTCCATTAAAGCAATCCTTTTTTCGGCGATTGCCGTTGCATGTATCAGTGCATGTGAAGCTCAAACGAACACTAAATCCGAAGGCAGTACGGAGGGATCAGCCATCCACTGGACTTCTTTCGAGGAGGCAGTAGCAAAGTCACAGCAATCACCCAAAAAAATGTTCATCGATGTCTATACAGGATGGTGTGGCTGGTGCAAAAAAATGGATGCCTCCACCTTTACCGATCCGGAAGTGGTAAAATATATAAACGATAATTTTTATCCGGTTAAGTTCAATGCTGAAACACAGGATACTGTTCATTTTATGGACAAATCGTTTAAGTACCTTCCCGAATACAAGACCAATGAACTGGCGATATCGCTGCTTGCAGGTAAACTTGGATATCCCTCCTATGTGTTTTTGGACGAATCCTTTACACTGATGGGTGGCGCTGTTCAGGGGTACCAGGCAAAAAATGATATGATGGCTTACCTTACCTACTTCAACGCAAGTCTGCACAAGCAACAGGATTTTGAATCGTATCGGAAGGAATATTTTAAAAAAAATCCGGGGCAGTAAATGCTGAGGAGTACAGGAAACAAAAAAAGCGGCTCAACAGCCGCTTTTTGTTTGCAGAGGGTGAAAGACGGGGCTCGAACCCGCGACCTCCAGATCCACAATCTGGCGCTCTAACCAACTGAGCTACAATCACCATATTAGGGCCTGTACGATTAGACCCTCTAAATAAGGACGGCAAAATTAGGGAATTCCGCCGTAAACCAATACGCCCCTAAAGTATTTATTCCCTTTTCATAAATTACCTTTGCAGTGATGGCCGAAAAAACACATCTTCAGGTAGAAGGAATGACTTGCACCAATTGCGCGTTGGGCGTTACCCGTTTTCTCGAAAAACAGGGCCTGAAGGATGTGAAAGTGAATTTCAGCACCGGTGACGTTTATTTTGAAGAAGTGGTTCCGGCCGACATGGGTGCCATTAAAAAAGGTATAACCGGGCTGGGTTATGATGTGGTTGAAGCCGGCCATCATCATGCAGACGGGCATGACCACAGCCATATGCATGAGGGCTCAGGTTCCTTTACACTTGAAAAGAAATTTATTTTTTCCCTTGTCTTTACAATTCCACTTCTCGCTCACATGCTTTTTGCCAACAGCATTCTCCACGATGCCAGGGTCCAGTTGGTATTATGTCTGCCTGTATTCGTCATAGGTCTGTTGCACTTTGGTAAGAGTTCCTGGTCATCACTCAAATCCGGCATACTGAACATGGATGTTTTAATTGTTCTTGGTTCTGTTGCCGCTTTTGTCTACAGCATTGCCGGTATGGTACTTTATTCAGGAACCGCCGCTGCAGGTAACTTTCTTTTTTTTGAAACAACAGCCACCATTATTACACTGGTTTTGCTGGGAAATGTGATTGAAAAAAGATCGGTAAAACAAACTACATCGGCTATCAGGGAACTAACAGCCCTTCAGCCGGTGACCGCGGTTAAAATTACCATTCTCGAAAACAACAGTGAAGCTTTTAACGAAGTTGCTGCTTCAGAAATAAAAAAGGGCGATGCGGTTCTCATCAATAACGGATCGGTTGTTCCGGTAGACGGAACGGTATATTGGGGAAGTGCCACACTGGATGAATCGGCTCTTACAGGAGAAAGCCTTCCTGCCGAAAGAACCAATGGAGATGCGGTATTGGCCGGATCGGTGGTAGTGAACGGTACCCTAAAAGTTGTAACCGAGAAACCCACCGGACACACGGTGCTGGCCAGCATACTTGACCTTGTAAAAGAAGCCCAAATGACAAAACCTGCCATTCAGAAACTGGGCGACAGAATCAGCGCCCGTTTTGTGCCGGCAGTTATATTGATATCAGTGGGAACATTTTTAACAGGCTTTTTTCTTTTTAATGTACCGTCAACAACTGCCCTCTTAAGCGCCATCGCAGTGCTGGTCATTTCTTGTCCGTGTGCAATGGGTCTCGCTACTCCTACTGCAGTGGCAGTCGGGCTGGGAAAAGCAGCAAAAAAAGGCATTCTGATCAAGGGCGGAGATACCCTGGAACGGTTTGCCGGAATTAAAACAGTTGTGCTCGACAAAACAGGTACACTTACCACCGGCACCTTCAGAGTAACATCTTTTAAAACCACGGGAATTATTAACGAACAGGAAGTGATCAACGCGCTGGTAAGTCTTGAGCAACATTCCGATCACCCCCTTGCCCGTTCTGTTGTCAGTTCTATGGGAAGCAAAACTTCCGGATGGCTTGCATTTGATGCCATCAACGAAGTGAAAGGCATGGGAATTTCAGCTACAGACAATCAGGGAAACAACTGGAAGTCGGGTTCTTATTCTTCGCATATTGACCTGAAACCTGAACCGGGCCACACCATCTACTTTTCGATGAATGGTAAAATGGCGGCTTATCTGGATTTATCCGACGACATAAGAGAAGGAGCTGCCGAAATGGTACGGGATCTTTATGCCATGGGAATAGAACCGGTGATGCTGAGCGGAGATAATGAAATACGTTGCAAAGCTGTTGCAGATGCTACCGGCATCAAAAAAGTATACAGCGGCATGTTGCCTGATCAAAAAACTGCAACTATCCGTAAATTAAAAGAGAGCGGTAACGTTATTATGGTTGGCGATGGCATTAATGACGCCCCTTCGTTGTCTGTGGCCGATGTTGGAATTTCATTCGGACAGGCAACACATATTGCAATGAATGCCGCCCAGGTCATTATTCTTGACTCGAGCAATCTGAAAAAAATAACCGAAGCCATAACTATAGGAAAACTGACACTCAAAACCATCAGACAAAATCTGTTTTGGGCCTTCTTTTATAATGTTGTAGCCATACCGGTGGCCGCATTTGGTTTACTCAGCCCTATGATTGCCGCATTATCGATGGCTTTTTCTGATGTAGTGGTAATCGGTAATTCGTTGCGGCTAAAACTAACCAAGCACTGAGCATTCACTTGAACAGGAAGCATATTGTATTTATAGCCCGTTGGTATCCCGACCGGAACGACAGCATGCTGGGGCTGTTTGTACAAAAACATGCCGTTGCAGTGCAGGCCTTTCACAATGTAAGTGTTATATATGTTACTGCTGATCACCGGTTACGTTTTGGGCAGACTGAAACGACACGGGACAATTTTAACGGAATAGATGAAATTCGCTTTTATTTCGGTAAGTCGGGAAATACAATTATTGATGGCTGGAATTATCTGAAATTATACATGAGAGCGCTTGGTATGCTTTCAAAACCCGATCTTATTCATGTACATGTGCTTACCAGAACAGCCGTGCCGGCTTTTTTAATGAAAGTTACCAAAGGAATTCCTTATATAATTACCGAACACTGGTCACGTTATTTGCCTGCTAATGTTGCTGCAGGAGCCTTTAGCGGAAAACTCAGGAGGGTAATCACCCGACTGGTGGTTGCGCATGCCGAAGCGGTGACTACGGTAACAAACAATCTGGCCATTTCAATGAAAGCATTGGGTCTTAACAATCGCTATTACATTACACCAAACGTAGTTGATACTTCTAAGTTTTATCCGCTTGAAAGGGATCCGTTGCGGAACAATAAATTTTTTCTGCATGTTTCATGTTTTGATGAGCCGGCAAAAAACATTAAAGGAATCATTGATGCCACAAACGCGCTTGCTGCCAAACGAACCGATTTCAACCTGGTTATCACCGGAGACGGTACCGACTACAAAGAAGTTTTTGAATATGCCCGGCGTACCGGACTCGAAGGAAATCGGATTACCTTTACCGGATTACTGGAAGGAGAAAAACTCACCAAAATAATGAGGGAAGCAGAGGCTTTTATTATGTTCAGCAACTACGAAAACCTGCCATGCACCATTCTTGAATCGATGGCCAGCGGGGTACCGGTAATCTCCACTGATGTAGGAGGAATAAGTGAACATTTACATACGGAATTTGGATTACTGATTGCTGCCGGTGACAAACAGGCAATGGTAACTTCCATGTCTGCAGTGCTGGACAATCCCTCTGAATTTGATCACAAAAAAATGCGCGAATATGCAATAGACCATTTCAGCAACAATGCAGTTGGCACAATGTTCAATGAAATATATTTTCAATCAGGGTTAACCGTCAACTGAAATGTTCAGAAAAGTTTTATTTACATTCAGCACCCGGTTTCTTTCTTCGTTACTGAGTTTTCTGATTGTTGTTATAACGGCCCGGGCTATTGGAGCAGCAGGGCGGGGCGAAATAACACTTGTTATGCTGGGCTGTTCAATCAACCTGATGATCAACAGCATTGTTGGCGGCAACGCACTGGTGTTGCTTACGCCATCAACCGAACCGTGGAGACTCCTGGTCCCGTCCTGGGTTTGGGTAATCATTTCAAATCTTACTGTAACTGCAATACTGCATGTATTCGGATTGGTACCGCCACATTTATCCATTCATGTGTTGTTTATCTCCATTATGCAGTCGGTAGCTTCTGTGCACATGATGGTTTATCTGGGCAGGCAACGCATTATTTTATACAACCTGCTCGGCTTGCTTCAAACGCTGATTCTTGCCGGAGGAGTTTGTTTTATGATTTTCGTACTTAAAGTCTCAACGGTTAGCGGATACATCAATTGTTTGTACATTTCTTTTGCCGTGCAATTGCTGGTGAGCATCTTTTATTTACCCGGCTTGGTAACAAGAGTGAAGCTTGAAAATGTAAAAAGTACTATCAGAGAAATATTAAAACACGGTCTCGTAATTCAACTCAGCAACGTTGCACAATTGTTTAATTACCGGCTGAGTTACTTTTTTCTCGAATATTTTATCGGTATGGCAGCACTGGGGGTATTTTCAACTGCCAGTACAGTTGCCGAATCCGTTTGGCTGATCAGCAGAAGCATTTCACTGGTTCAGTATTCGGGTATAGTAAACAGTAAAGATGAGGGCTACAACAGAAGAATGACTTTACGAATGAGTAAACTGAGTATTGCAGGCAGTCTGGCTGCTTTGTTACCGCTGTCACTCTTACCCCCCTCCTTTTACGCCTATGTATTTGGAGAGGAATTTAGCGGTATTGGCACGCAGATTTTACTGTTGTCTCCGGGAATTATGGCCCTGGCCTTTGCTACTGTCCTTGCACATTACTTTGCAGGCCTGGGTCTGAACAAATTAAACCTGTACACTTCGCTCACCGGACTTGCTGCTACAGTTCCCGCGGCGCTGGTATTGATACCCTTATTTGGAATGAACGGAGCAGCCATTGCGGTCTCCATATCTTATATGGTTACTTCTACACATCTATATATTATTTTCAAGAAGAAAACCGGAATGAAATTGCGTGAGTTGATTCCGGAAAGAGCTGACTTTGAATTTGTTAAAACACAATTTTTTAAGAAATCTTAAGGTTTTAATAATATCGGTCAGTACCATCAGTTCACATTTTTTTTACAACACTTTCATGTGATTTAATTTTTGATTTATTTACCTTTGTGGTCAGGGTTTCCGGAAGTACCGGTTCTTCTGAAAGTGAAAATCAACTTTATTTTTTATAACTAACCTAAAATCAAATTACTATGAAAAAACTGTTACTCAGCGGATTAGCTTTGTCAGTTTGCCTTTCAGTTTTCGCTCAGAATGCGAGGGTGCAGGTGCAATCAAAGCTGAATCCAGCTACAGCGAACAAAGTAGCTAAAATTCAACGCCCTGTAGATCAGGTAACTGCTCCACTTCGCGCAGTTAATCCATCAGTCGTTTCTCACCGTAATGCTCAAACCGAAGTAATTATCGGAACTACAGTTTATGACCTACAGTCAAACTATGGTACTTGCGGCAACCGTATTAAAGTATGGGACGACGGAACTATTTCAGCAGTCTGGACAAAGGGCGACCAGGATCCTTCATTTGCTGACAGAGGCACAGGCTACAACTATTACAACGGTTCTTCCTGGGCTCCGAGTCCAACTGCCCGTGTCGAATCATTCAAAACAGGATGGCCAAACGTAAGCGGTACTTCCTCTTCAGGTGAAATGATGATTTCACATGGCAACAATGCCTCACTGGGTGCTCAAGATACTTCCGGCACTAACATTACTTACCGTATGACCAAAGGTGCCGGATCCTGGACTTCAACTCCCCTTGGCAACGTAAACAACATCATGACCAATTTTACCTGGCCACGACTGGTTGTTGGTGGAGCAAATGGCAACACATTACATGCTATTGGTAACGAAAACGGCGGCTCTTTTTATGTGTATTATTCCCGTTCAGACGATGGTGGTGCCACCTGGGCAGTTGAACAACAACTGCTCCCTGACATGAGCACCGACTTCTTTGAAGGACCTGTTGATGCTTATGAGATTACTGCACGCGGTGACGTAATTGCAATTGTTGCCGGAGGATTTGCTGAAGATCTTACATTATGGAAATCTACCGACAACGGACAAAACTGGACAAAGACTACCATTAACCATTTCCCTCTTGCTCCGTTTGATTACAACACTGGAATTACTGATGTTGACGGTGACGGAATTGCTGACACCGTATTTACAACTGACAGCGGTCCTGCAGTGCTCATTGACAATAACGACATGGTACATGTTGTTGTAGGTCTCATGCGTGTTCTTGACGACGATCCAACAGGTGGTGTTTCTTACTTCCCCGGAACCGATGGTCTGCTTTACTGGAATGAAAGTATGCCTGCAGGTGACATAACCAACAACGTTATTGCTGCCATTGAAGATATTGACGGAAGCGGTGCTATTGAAATCCCCGGCGGAATTGCTTTGTATCAGTGTTCACTTACCGGTATGCCTTCACTGGGTTTAGATGCTGCGAATAATATTCACCTTGTTTATTCTTCAATTATTGAGAATACAACTAATGGCAATCCGATTCCTGAACTCGAAGAAGCATACAGAAACGTATACTATATGAATTCTGCCGATGGCGGTACTACCTGGTCAACTCCAACACGTGTTGAACCATCTGATTTTGATGAGCAGGTATGGCCTAACATGGCTAAAAAGGTTGATGATTGTGTAAGCATCATATATCATAAAGACGGTGAGCCCGGAAATACCTTCCAGCCTTCAACTGATGCCGGCGGAAATGAAGTACCGGATCCCTATGGTTCTTATGATGTAATCTACAATTGCATTCCCAACCCATTTGTTGGTATTGCAGAAAATAACCTGGGCGATGTAAAATCAACCATTTATCCTAATCCTGTACAGGAAGTTATGAATGTTGATTACACCCTCACCAGCAACCAGAAAATGAAAATTCAACTTGTAAACGTTTTAGGTGAAGTCGTTTATACTGACGAAGTAGCCGGCGTTACAGGAGTGAATCACGTTAAAATCAATGTTCGTGGATTCGCTTCCGGTATTTATTCATTGAATACTACCGTTGGAACAAAAATTTACGGTCAAAAAGTTGTTGTACGTTAATTAACGAATGACATTTAAAAAAAGGGGCTCAATAAGAGCCTCTTTTTTTTGTCCTTGCTTTTTTATTCTGTCAGAATCCTGCAATTCGTTGAACATGAAAGTGTGGCATCAGTTGCTTTTTTTGGCTAAGAAAGTTTACATTTGGACAACGAAATTCCTAAACAACCTTAAATACCATGAAAAAACTATTACTTACCGGAATGGTCACCGGTCTCTGTTTTGGAGCATTTGCTCAAAACAGCCCGTCACCCGTTTCTGCCGTACATGACAGATTTGTAGCTCAGCCCCATCAGATTGCCCGACCTGTTCCGGCATCTGTTTCAGGCGACGAATTACCGTTACGTGCTGTAAATCCGTCAGTTGCAAATGTGCCCACTGCACCCCAACACCGTTCCTCCATGGTGCAAACTATAATCGGAACAACTACCTATGACCTTCAGACAAATGGTTCTGTTGAAAACAGACTTGTAAATGTAGGCGGCCATCTGAGTGCAACATGGACCTACTCAGCAGATGCTACTACCACACCTACCTACCCTGACAGAGGAACCGGATACAATTATTACAATGGTTCTTCCTGGGGACCCACTCCTACTTCACGTATTGAAACCGACCGCAGAGGATGGCCTGCTATTGCAGTGCTTTCAAATGGTGGCGAACGGGTTGTAAGTCATGCAAGTGTTACTACCCCAACAGCAATAGTTGATCGGGCTGCTGCAGGTACCGGTACCTGGAATCAGACTCCTATTCCTGCCATTCCGGGAACCGGCGAAAACACCCTTTGGGCCAGAACAGCTTCCGGAGGCCCTGATGGCAACACCTTACACATGATTGATATCACCTACCCAACCGCAAACCAAGGTGTAGTGGTAAACGGACTGGACGGGTTTCTGAACTACAGCCGTTCGCTTGATGGCGGTGCCAACTGGGATATTGTCAGAGTGGCTCCTCCCGGTATTGACGATACAGAATACAATGGTTTCAGAGCCGATGCTTATGCCATTGATTGCAAAGACAACATTGTTGCATTTGTTTCAGGCGGACTTTCTGATGACTGGGCCTTGTGGAAGTCAACTGATAATGGCGCTAACTGGACAAGAACAGTTATAATGGATTTCCCATTCACAAAATACGATGCATTGAACTCTATTTCTGATGTCGACGGCGACGGAATTGCTGATACTGTATTTACAACAGATGGCGCATACGAAGTACTGATTGACCACAACGGAATGGTACATGCATGGGCCGGTTCAATGTTTATGATTGATCCTACAATTGCTGACAACATCTTCTTTTTCCCCGGTACCGAGGGTTTACTTTATTGGAATGAAAGTATGGGCAGCAACCCTCCGGTAGTAATTGCCCAGTGTCCTGACCGTGATGGTGACGGAATGCTTTCGTTTGCCGATAGTCTTGGTGGCCGTTATGGTGTTGACGGAATTTGTTCAATGCCCAGCGCCGGCATCGATCCTGCAGGCAATATCTATGTAAGCTACAGTCCGCTCATGGAGAATACCGACACAGGTCTTCCTGCTTCTTTCAGCTACCGTAACGTTTTTATCAAGTCTACTTCTGACGGAGGAAACACATGGTCAGATGGCTACAATGTATCTAATTCTGATTTTGATGAAGCAGTATTTGCTTCCATGGCCAAAGATGCCGACCCAACCTGTGTTCACATTATTTGGCAACAGGATGGTTCACCCGGCTATGCTGTTCCGCCCAATGGCGAGCATCCAGTAGGCAACAATGATATTATTTATGATTGTGTTGATCCGAATCTTGTACTGGGAATAAATTCCATTTCACTTACCCAGGGTCTTGAAATGAATATCTACCCGAATCCTGCTTCCAGTCACATCACATTAACTTACAAAACTGAACAGCCTGCAAAAGTTCAGATTGAGATCAGAAATGTAATGGGACAAGTAGTTCGTACACTTACCGAAAATGTGATACGTACCGGAACAAATGAGTTCAACATTCAGATTGCTGATTTGGCGAATGGCATTTATTCTGTGAACACCATAATCGGCGAAAAGGTATACGCTGCAAAATTTGTGAAGAATTAAGTTACTTCAGTTTCATAAAAAATCCGGGTGCAAAAATGTACCCGGATTTTTTATTTTAACAGAAACGGGTCATCCACTCCGATGGTCCGCTCGGTTGTAAATCCTTCGCCATAATCTGCGCCAATCAACCGGCCATATTCCAACGCTCTTGCCCTGATAAAATCAAAAAAGAGCGGTGACGTCAGTGGTGTTTGAGGTTCATTACTTGAGGGGTTGTGGAACTGGGAAGAAAAAGCTGAAACAGCTTCCATTTTTGTTTTCCAAAATTCAGAAACATCAACTATGAAGTCCGGTTTTATATACCGGTCTTGTATATAGTGAAATACCGATCGCGGACGCCACGGACCCAAAGTACCCTTTTCATCATTCATCTGAATCCGGGCAAGCCCTGCAAGAAAACAGGATTCCGAAATAAGTTGTGAAGCTCTGCCATGATCGGGATGCCGGTCGCTGACGGCGTTGCAAAAGACTACATCAGGACGATATTTCCGAACCACTCGTGCAATTGAAAGTTTGTGTTCTTCCGACAAATCAAAGAAACCGTCCCTCATAGCCAGGTTCTCCCTGATTTTAATTTTTAAAATCCCTGCAGCTTTTGCAGCTTCAGCTGATCTCAGTTCACTGTTTCCCCGGGTTCCCAACTCACCTGCAGTTAGGTCAACGATTCCGGTGCTGTACCCGGCAGCAGCCATTTTAGCCATAGTACCGCCGCAACCAAGTTCCACATCATCAGGATGTGCCCCAAACGCCAATACATCAAGTTTCATATTTTTGGAATTAAGCCTTTTACTTTGCCAGACGCTATCAAACCGCTAATTTAGCCTTTCAAAATGAATCATTTCGGTTTCAAAGCAGTTGGACGGCTTACCGTCAAAGAATTTCAGCTGGAATGGCGTAACAAAACTCTTGTCACCGGTATGCTGATTTATGTTGTCAGCACCGTATTCATTTGCTACCTCGCGTTCCGCCAAATTGTCGACGTTCCCACCTGGAATGCCCTTTTCTGGATTATTATGGTTTTTGCCGCAGTAAATGCTGTAGCGCGCAGTTTTATGCAGGAGTCGGGAGGCATTCAGCTGTATTATTATACGCTGCTGCATCCGGCAACGGTAATCCTGTCGAAGATTCTCTACAATTTCCTGCTGCTGTTAACGCTCGCATTGGTCAACCTGCTTTTTTATTCGCTCTTCCTTGGAAACCTTATCGGCGATTTACCAATGTTTTTATCAGGACTCATACTGGGTTCACTTGGCCTCTCTTCTATCCTCACGCTTGTTTCGGCAATAGCTTCCAAAGCCGGTAACAGCCCGTCGCTGATGGCCATCTTAAGTTTTCCGATTCTCCTCCCGCTGTTGATGACCATCATGCGGTTTTCAAAAAATGCCATTGATGGTTTGGGCTGGACGGTAAACGGCAACTACGGTATAGCATTAGGCGGCCTGGGTGTTATGGTAATTGCCTTGAGCTATCTTTTATTTCCGTACCTTTGGAAAGACTGATTCCAACCCATTTATTAGTCACAAATATCTGATTATTAGTATGTTATTAAAAAAACACTGGTGGAAAATTGTAGCAGTACTGTTACTCTACTATACTATTTTCGCGGGGTTTTTGTTTGAGGTTCCAAGGATGGCTATTCTGAATGAAAGCATCAGAAACCTCCATTTTCATGTTACCATGTGGTTTGGAATGATGATACTGCTCATTGCAAGTTTGATAAACAGTATCCGTTACCTGGGCAGCGACGAATTTGCAACCGACAAGCTGGCTGAGGAAACCGCAAAAGTTGCAATGCTGTTTGGTGTATTGGGATTGCTGACCGGAATGGTATGGGCAAAATTTACATGGGGCGCATGGTGGGTAAATGATGTACAACTGAATGGTGCTGCCGCTACCATGCTCGTATATGCCGCGTATTTTATACTCCGTGGTTCAATCGATGATCCTTCAAAGAAAGCAAGGGTGGCTGCTGTTTACAGTATTTTTGCTTTTGCGTTGATGATTGTATTTATTGTGGTTCTTCCCAGAATGTCTGATTCGTTGCACCCCGGAAGAGGTGGCAATCCGGGATTCAGCAGTTATGATCTCGACAAAAATCTACGGCTGGTATTTTATCCGGCCATTATCGGATGGACGTTACTCGGAACCTGGATTGTAAGTATTCGGCTTCGTATCAGATCCATATTGGAGAAATTAGACGTATGAAAAAAGATATCAGCAAATTCACCTACCTTACTATCTGGATGGTTATTTCTCTTGTTACAACAGCAGCCGCTCAATCAACCGAAGTTGAAATGGCCGATGTAATGAGGTCAAATGGAAAAATATATGTTGTTGTTACAGTTGCCGCAATTGTCCTGACCGGGATTTTTGTTTACCTCATCCGTCTCGAAAGAAAGGTCAGTGCAATTGAAAAAAAACTATCTGAAAAGTCAGAAAAATAAAATACCATGAAACGCAGTCATATTATAGGAATTATTGTCATAGCCGTGATGCTGGGTGTAATTGTCAGTACCATATCTGATTCCAGTACTTATGCGCCCTTTTCCAAGGCAATTGAACATGAGGGCAAGTCGTATCATGTAGTCGGGAAACTGAATAAGGAGAAAGAGTTTATTTATAACCCTACAGTCAACGCAAACATATTCGGGTTTTACCTCATAGACAACGAGGGTAAGGAGATGAAGGTTTTATACAATGACCACAAGCCTCAGGATTTTGAAAAGTCGGAACAAATTGTTGTAATAGGAAAAGTTGTTGGTGATGAGTTTCATGTTGCTAAAGGCGACCTGCTCATGAAGTGCCCCTCAAAATACAATGGCAATCAGGCCACCCAGGACGGCTTAACCCGCCCCGGAGCGTAACGCTGCAAATGGATATAAATTACGTCGGCGAGGAGCTGATTTTCGGAAAAGCAGGTAACCTGTTTATAGCTTTGGCCTTTTCGGGTGCACTGCTTGCCGCATTCGCCTATTTCTTTTCGTTTAGGAACAATGATGATTCGGAAGCCTGGAAAAGAATCGCACGCTGGTCGTTCGCCATTCACTCGGTTGCCGTTGCCGGCATTTTTGTGATTCTCTATTACCTCTTCTTCAATCACAGGTTCGAGTATTATTATGTTTGGCAGCACTCGTCAAGCATACTTCCCCAACAATATATATTCGCCAGTTTCTGGGAAGGACAGGAAGGCAGTTTTTTATTGTGGGCATTCTGGCATGTGGTTTTATCATGGGTTATTATTTCGAAAGGAGGAAAGTGGGAAGCCTATGTAATGTTCACCATAGTGCTGGTGCAGGCATTTCTTATTTCAATGGTACTGGGAGTACACATTGGCGATATCAAAATCGGAAGTAATCCCTTTATTCTTTTACGGCAGCATCCCGATATGGCATCGTTACCATTTGTTCAGATGCCGGACTACCTCCAGCGTTTGGATGACGGGCGGGGATTGAATCCGTTGTTACAGAATTACTGGATGGTCATTCACCCTCCTACTCTCTTTTTAGGCTTTGCCTCCACCTTGATTCCGTTCGCGTACGCAATGGCCGGTCTCATGCGCAAAAAAGCAAACGAATGGACCATTCAGGCACTGCCATGGACCTATTTTTCGATGATGACACTTGGCGCCGGCATTCTGATGGGTGCCGCCTGGGCATACGAAGCACTTAGTTTTGGAGGATTCTGGGCCTGGGACCCTGTTGAAAATGCATCGCTTGTTCCATGGCTTGTTCTTGCCGGAGCATCACATGTTTTACTCATAAACAAAAAAAACGGAACAGGATTGCTGAGTGCAATAAGTCTGGTTTCTTTGACCTTTTTACTCGTACTCTATTCAACTTTTCTTACCCGGAGCGGAATACTGGGCGATACCTCCGTACACGCTTTTACCGATTTAGGTATGTCGGGGCAATTGCTTTTGTACATGGGCTTTTTTGTGGTAATGGCCGTCGGACTGATGGTATACAATCGAAAATCTATTCGTGCAAACAGTAAAGACGACAGTATTTACAGCAGGGAATTCTGGATGTTTATAGGTATGCTGGTGCTGGTAATTTCTGCCATCCAGGTCACCTTCACCACATCCATTCCGGTTTTCAATAAAATATTTGGAACCAGCATGGCTCCTCCTGCCAACGCAATCAATCATTACAATTCGTGGCAGATTCCTTTTGCAATTGTCATTGCAATGCTGGCCGGATTTGGCCAGTACATGAAATACAGAGAAACTCCACCCCGGTTTTTCTGGAAAAAAATTGTTCTCCCCCTGATAATTTCTCTGTTGATTGCCGGATGGGCAGCCTATGAACTGAAGTTTGAAAGAGCGCATTATGTGGCACTTTTATTTGCATCCATTTTTGCAATCGTTTCAAATATCGATTACCTGATAAGAGTTTTAAAAGGTAAGCTTTCCGTATCCGGCGGTTCTATTGCACATGCAGGCCTGGGTATGATTTTGCTTGGATCACTGATCAGTAATGGTAAAAGCCAGGTGATTTCCCGAAACGTGCTGAATGTTGATTTAGGAAAAGATTTC